>DAHVRJ010000088.1:0-24238 GCA_027322505.1 Demequinaceae bacterium | reverse complement strand
GGGCATGAGTTTGCGGCGAGCTAGATCGCCAGTGACCCCGAAAATGACCAGACTTGAAGGACCAGCGATGCGCGGGAGTCTGCGGTCACGCGGATCACGGAGGGGGTTTTGAATCACTGACGGGCTTCCTCGGGGCTGTCGGTTCCGGCGAAACGGGCCAGGCCGTCGGATACTGAAGCAACCAGTTCCGACCAGCTATCGGCGAACTTCGATACGCCTTCCTTTTCTAATTGTTCAGTTATTTTGACGTAGGAGATACCTAGTCGCTCGACCGTATCGAGTACTTCTTCCGCTTCGGATGCGCGACCAGTTACGGTATCGCCGCGCACCTGCCCGTGGTCGGCGAAAGCCTCCATCGTCGCTCCGGGCATCGTGTTGACACAGTTGTTCACGATCAGTTCTTCGACGTATCGCACATCTCGGTACTCCGGATTTTTCACTCCGGTCGAAGCCCACAGGGGGCGCTGGGGGTTTCCGCCCGACTCGGTTAGCGTTTTCCAGCGCGGTGTGCCAAACACCTCGGCATATGCTTCATATGCCAGGTGCCCATTGGCGATGGCGGCCTTGCCCATCACGTCACGTGCCGCATCAGAGTCCAGTTCTTCTAACTCCGCGTCGATCGCGGTGTCAATGCGCGAGATGAAAAATGACGCAACCGACTGGATCTGACTAATATCCCGCCCCGCCTCAAGGGCCTGTTCCAGGCCGGTTAGGTAGGCATTCATCACCGCCCGGTACCGGTCCAGACTGAAAATGAGAGTGACGTTAACGCTGATACCTTCTGCGGTCGCGGCGGTGATTGCTGCTAGACCCTCGCGGGTGGCGGGGATCTTAATGAACAGGTTGGGCCGATCGACGGTGTTCCAAAGCTCACGAGCCTGCTGGATTGTGGCGTCGGTGTCGTGGGCAATATCGGGGGAGACCTCAAGGGAGACCCGGCCATCGAGCCCTTCCGTACGCTCATATACCGGTGCCAAAACGTCGCAAGCGGAACGGACGTCGTCCGTAATTAACTTATTTACCGCCTCTTCAACCGGCACGCCCGCGCGCGCTAATTCGCGGAAGGAGTCGTCATAGGCGCTGGGGTCGGTGACGGCTTTGGCGAAGATCGTTGGGTTGCTGGTGACGCCCACGACGTTTCGAGTTTCAAGGAGTTCTTTGAGGTGGCCGGAATCGATCATTTGGCGGGAGAGGTCGTCGAGCCAAACGGCGACTCCAGCATCAGATAACTGCTGCAACGGTGTCGTGTTCATGGGTTCCTCCAACATCGGAGCTGATATGGGCGTGGTGGTTGCCCTTTGATTGGACAACCACCACGATGCCGTTAATACCGGTCGTTGGCGACTTGGGTTTTCGCCAACTAGACCGATTCGCAGCCGGTTGCTAAAAGTTGCGCTACCGGCCCGGGATGCCTCGGCTTACCGGTCGCCCGTGCCGCCGTACTGCTTGATGAGGGGGCCGCCGGGAATGGCGGTTCCTTTGGCGTCCTCAAGCGATTCCTTGGCCGCGGCCACGACGTTTTCGGGCGTGAAGCCGAACTCGCGGAAGAGCGTTTCGAAGTCCGCGGAGGCGCCGTAGTGTTCCAGGCTGATGCAGCGGCCGGCATCGCCGACAAATTCCCGCCAGCCCTGGGACGTTCCCGCCTCGATGGACACCCGCGCCCGGACCGAAGTCGGCAGTACCTCTTCGCGGTACTCCCGGCCCTGGAGGGCAAACCATTCCTTCGAGGGTATCGAGACCACGCGGGTGGCGATTCCCTGATCTTCGAGCTGCTCCCGCGCCGCCAAAGCGATCTGTACCTCAGAGCCGGTCGCCAGCAAGAGCAATTCGGGCTGGCCATTACGTGCTTCGGCCAGAACATAAGCGCCCTTGGCTACGCCAGAAGCGGCAGCGAGCGTATCGCCCGAGGCCGCGCCATCGCCGCGTTCCAGGGTCGGCACATTTTGACGCGTCAGCACCAGACCCGTGGGGCGGTCGACCTGCTCCAGGAGCGTGCGCCAAGCCCACGCAACCTCGTTCGCATCTGCTGGCCGGACCACATCCAGCCCCGGGATCGCCCGCAGCGCCGCCAGGTGCTCGACCGGCTGGTGGGTCGGGCCATCTTCGCCCAATCCAATCGAGTCGTGGGTCCACACAAAGATGGACGGGATCTGCATGAGCGCGGAAAGGCGCACGGCCGGGCGCATGTAGTCGGAGAAAACTAGGAACGTGCCGCCGTAGGCTCGCGTCCCGCCGTGGAGCACGATGCCGTTGATGATGGCACCCATGGCGTGCTCCCGGATTCCGAAGTGCAGCGTGCGGCCGTACTTATTGCCGGAGAATTCCTTAGTTGAGCGCTCTTCGGGGATGAAGGACGGCTCACCCTTCATGGTGGTGTTGTTAGAACCAGCCAGGTCGGCCGAGCCACCCCACAGTTCGGGAAGAACCGGGGCCAGGGCATTCAAAACCTGCCCGGAAGCCGCCCGCGTTGCCAACGCCTTATCGGCAGGGAACTGCGGCAGCACATCCGTCCAACCGTCGGGGAGTTCGCGCTGCGAAATCCGCTCAAATAGTTTGGCGTTTTCGGGGTTGGCTTCCTTCCAAGCATCAAACTGCTTGGTCCACTCCGCCTTGGCCTGCTCCCCGCGCTGGACCACTTTGTGGGTGTGCGAGATGACTTCATCGCTAACTTCAAAAGTCTTATCCGGATCGAAGCCCAGAATTTCTTTCACGGCCCGGACTTCATCATCGCCCAGTGCCGAACCGTGCACCGCGCCCGTGTTCTTCTTATTGGGTGCGGGCCAACCGATGATGGTGCGCAGGTTGATTAGTGAGGGGCGGTTCGTTTCGGCCTTTGCGGCCAGAAGCGCATCGTAGAGCGCGTCCACGTTTTCGTGGTACTCGCCGCCGGCGGTCCAGTCCACGTCTTGGATGTGCCAGCCATAGGCCGCGTAGCGGGCGCTGACGTCCTCAGTGAATGCGACCTCGGTGTCATCTTCGATCGAAATCTTATTGTCGTCATACAGAACAATAAGGTTGCCCAATTCCTGCATACCGGCCAGTGAGGACGCTTCTGAAGTAACGCCCTCTTGCAGGTCTCCGTCGGAGGCAATGACCCAAATGTGGTGGTCGAAGGGGCTTTCGCCGGCGGGTGTGTCCGGGTCGTAAAGACCGCGTTCGCGGCGCGCCGACATGGCCATACCCACTGCCGATGCCAGCCCCTGGCCCAGCGGCCCGGTGGTGATTTCGACACCGTCGGTGTGCTTGTACTCCGGGTGGCCCGGAGTGTTGGAACCCCAGGTGCGCAGAGACTTCAAATCGTCGAGGCTGACGTCATATCCGGACAGATAAAGCTGAATATAAAGAGTGAGGGAGGAGTGCCCGCAGGAGAGTACAAAGCGGTCGCGGCCAGTCCAGTGCGAATCTGCCGGATCGTGGCGCATCACATTTTGGAACAGCATGTATGCGGCAGGGGCCAGCGACATTGCGGTTCCAGGGTGTCCGTTGCCGACCTTTTGGACAGCGTCTGCGGCCAAAATGCGAGCCGTATCAACGGCGCGGCGATCTAGATCGGTCCATTCAAGCTTGGGAGCGTGGTTCGCGGCGTTCACCGAACCCCTTTCTTTGCCGGTATAAACCGACTGTCTGTAAATCTGGCGAAACTTAGACAATGGTCTTAACTTTTCTCCGCGTGTGGGCGGCACGGCTAACAGTACTTGCGGGAATGATCCGTAAGAGAAATTCGTTTAACAACCGTACGGAGCGGCACCCAACACACGCCTTAAGCCTAGCGGGACAGCAATCCAAATGCAGTTGGGGCTTAGCATGGAAGCGGTTTGAGTTCCCGTATCGAACGCGAACCAAAACAGTCGAGCGAAACTAATGAGGAATTATCAGGTGAGCAGCGCTGAAACGCCGGCAGTGAATGCGGGCGCGCAAGCCGAAGCCCAGACTTCTGAGAGTGGCTGGGCCAAAGTCGTTAGTCGGATTGGTGCCTATGTGGCACTTACCAAACCGCGCATTATTGAACTTTTGCTGGTAACGACGCTGCCGACAATGATTCTGGCGCAGCAGGGGTTTCCCTCAATTTGGCTGGTAGTTGCCACCTTAGTTGGGGGCGCCTTGGCAGCGGGCTCGGCGAACGCGCTGAATTGCTACTTCGACCTCGATATCGATGAAGTAATGCATCGCACCAAGCGTCGCCCGCTGGTTACCGGCGAGATCACGCCGCGCGCCGCCATGGTCTTTGGACTGATCCTGGGCGTAATTTCGGTGCTGTGGCTCGGGTTCTTCGTAAACTGGGTCTCTTCACTGCTGGGCTTCATCGCGATCTTCTTTTACGTTGTGGTCTACACGGTGATCTTGAAGCGTCGCACCTCCCAAAACATTGTGTGGGGCGGCGCCGCGGGCTGCATGCCAGTGTTAATCGGCTGGGCCGCGGTTACCGGCTCCCTTACCTGGGCCCCGCTGGTGCTCTTTGGAATCATTTTCTTCTGGACCCCACCGCACTACTGGCCGCTGGCCATGCGCTTCCGCCGCGATTACGCCGCGGCTGGCGTTCCCATGCTGCCGGTGGTCGCCGATGACGCTCGCGTGGCTCGCAACATTGTGTGGCACTCGGCTGCCATGGTGGCCTGCTCGGTGATTTTGATACCGGTTGGTCCTACCGGCTGGTTCTACGGAGTAAGCGCGGTCGTGCTGGGCGGCTGGTTCTTAGGCGCTGCGATCATGCTGTGGCGCCGTACCGCGCGCGGGGAACGGCGCCTGGGCGAGATGAAACTCTTCCACTGGTCGATCACCTATTTGACCCTGCTGTTTGTGGCGTTAGCTTTGGACCCGTTCTTGTTCTAGGTCGACTGCACAAGCCATGGCAAGCAACTCGCAACTCGTCGATGAGTTAGAGCAATACCTTGCGCACTTAAGTGTTGAGCGCGCCCTTGCCTCCAATACCGTCAATGCTTATCGCCGAGATTTACAACGCTACGTCGACTTTTTGCTCGCCCGCGAAAAAACAAGCCTGGCGCAGGTGAGCGAGGGGGACGTCGCCGAATTTATACCGACGCTGCGAACGGGTAAGGACGGCGCCGCGCCCCTTTCGGCCTCATCTGCGGCTCGGTGCACGGTAGCGGTGCGGGGGTGGCACAAGTTTGCGCTTCTAGAGGGCACGGTCAAAGACGACGTGGCACGCGAGGTGCGTCCTCCCACGCAGCCCAAACGGCTACCGAAGGCAATTGCGATTGATGATGTGCAAAAACTGCTTGACGCTGCGGCAGTTGCCGACAATCCGATCGGGCAACGCGATCGAGCAATCTTGGAGTTGTTGTACGGCACCGGTGCGCGAATTTCGGAACTCGTGAGTCTGGATGTCGACGACATCAGCTTGGAAGATAAGGAATTTGCCACGGTCCGACTAGTGGGAAAGGGAGATAAAGAGCGCCTGGTTCCGGTGGGCTCTTACGCACTTGCGGCCGTTGACGCGTATCTAGTTCGGGGCAGACCCGCTTTAGCGGCCGCCGGTCGGGGCAATGCCGCCCTATTTTTGAATGCGCGCGGGAACCGTTTGAGCCGGCAGAGCGCCTGGAGCGTCATCTCCGCCGCAGCCGAGCGAGCCGGGTTAAAAGGGACCGTATCGCCCCACACGCTGCGGCACTCATTTGCCACACACTTGCTCTCCGGCGGGGCCGATATTCGCATCGTGCAAGAGCTTCTCGGGCACGCCTCGGTAACCACGACGCAGGTCTACACTCTGGTCACGGCCGAGACACTGCGAGAGGTCTACGCCGGGGCCCACCCGCGGGCCTCCTTGAAGCCCGGTTCTGCAGGCGACTAATCTTGCTGGTGATGACCAGCACAGAAAGTACAAAACTGGGCCCCTCGGGGCGGCCGGTGCCGGAATTTCCCGTTCCCGCCCCGCTGAATTCGCATGGGCCCGCGCGAGTCATCGCCATGTGCAACCAAAAAGGTGGCGTGGGAAAAACCACTACCACGATCAATTTAGGCGCGTCCTTCGCTGAATATGGCCGCAAGGTTTTAATTGTGGACTTCGACCCGCAGGGGTCAGCCACCGTCGGGCTGGGAATTCAAGCCCATGATTTAGACCAGACGGTATATAACCTCTTGATCGAGCGCGATGCAGATTTGCACGAGACCATCATGCGCACCTCGATTGACAACCTGGATATTGTTCCGGCCAACATTGACCTGTCTGCAGCCGAGGTCCAACTCGTCTCTGAAGTGGCGCGCGAGACGGTACTGGCCCGGGCGCTACGGCCCGCCCTCGATGACTATGACGTGATCCTCATCGACTGCCAGCCGTCACTGGGATTGCTCACCGTTAATGCGCTTACCGCCGCTCACGGCGTACTGGTGCCGTTGGAGTGTGAGTTTTTCGCCCTGCGCGGTGCTGCTTTGCTGGTGGAGACCATCGAAAAGGTGCGCGATCGGTTAAACCCGAAACTGCAAATGGACGGCGTGCTGGGCACCATGTACGACCCGCGGACTTTGCACTCGAAAGAGGTTTTGACCCGCCTCGTTGAAGCCTTTGGTGACGACGTTTTACACACGGTCATTGCGCGGACTGTCAAGTTCCCCGACTCATCCGTCGCCTCCGAACCCATAATTTCTTACGCTCCCAAACACGCTGGAGCCCAGGCCTACCGGCAGCTAGCCCGAGAACTCATTGCCCGTGGTGACGCCGCCTGACTGGGCGGCCCTCGCCGTCCAAAATGCCGACTCCCCGCCGCAGGTAACTGTCGCGCAGGCGCAGGGTGATGCGCAGGGGCAGGGCGTGACTGACGTGGAGGCGCAGGGTGATGCGCACGGGCAGGCCGTAACTGGCGCGGAAGCCGGCGGGTTCGCCGTGAATTTGGAAGTGTTTTCCGGCCCGTTTGATTTACTCCTCAGTCTGATTTCAAAGCACCGACTCGATATCACCGAGGTTGCTTTGGCCCAGGTCACCGACGAATTCATTGCCTTCGTGGCCGACCGGGACTGGCCTTTAGAAGAATCCAGTGAGTTTTTGGTTATCGCAGCGACCCTGCTAGATCTCAAGGCTGCGCGGCTGCTGCCCGCGGGCGAGATTGAAGACCCCGAAGATTTAGCCCGGTTAGAAGCCCGCGACCTTCTTTTCGCGCGCCTCTTGCAGTACCGGGCGTTTCGCGAAGTCGCCGACCAGTTCCACGAACAGTTTGAGAATCTGCGCGGCTGGTATCCGCGCGGCGTGGCGCTCGAACCGTGGATTGCCAAACTCCTGCCCGAATTGGTGTGGTCGGTTGAGCCAGAGACTTTCGCGCAAATTGCCGCCCAAGCACTATCGCGCAAACCAGCCCCCACCGAGGTAGATCTGGCACACTTACACGCCCCGAAGGTCTCGGTGCGAGCAGAGGCTGCGAATCTGGTTAACACGCTGCGCCACCGGCGCGCGATGACTTTTCGTGACTTGACCGGCGACGCTACCGGCCTAGACGTCATCGTGGCTCGCTTTTTGGCCCTGCTCGAACTGTTTCGCCAGTCGGTGGTGTCATTTGACCAGGTCGCACCGCTGGGTGACCTAACGGTGCGGTGGACCGGAACCGAAGAGGGGGAAGTCACAGTGCAACCCGATGCGGAATTGGAAAGTGATTCATGACGACGGAAGAAGTCGAAGAAGTTCTCGACGTCGACGCGCTACCCGGGGGAGCGCGTGCCGCGTTGGAGGCCGTGTTGATGGTCGCCGATGAGCCCATTTCTGACATACACCTGGCCTCGACACTTAAGCTGCCACTTGAGCGCATTCGCACCGAATTGGAAGGGCTCGTGCGTGACTACTCAGGAGCTGGGGACGGTCCGGTGCGCGGATTCCAACTGCGCGAAGTGGCGGGCGGCTGGCGTATTTTTTCCCGCCCGGAACACGCGCCAGTTGTTGAAAAATTTGTCATTGACGGCCAAACCGCACGCTTGACGCAGGCGGCACTCGAAACGCTAGCCATCGTGGCTTATCGGCAACCAGTATCGCGCGGTCGCATCGCTAATATCCGCGGTGTGAATGTGGATGGTGTGGTGCGCACACTTATGACCCGCGGACTTTTGGAAGAAGATTCCACCGATCCGGATACGGGCGCGGTTTTGTATCGCACATCGGACTTCTTTTTGGAGCGGATGGGCCTAAATTCCCTCGATGACCTGCCCCCGCTTTCGCCCTATCTACCGGATGATGAGGCGCGGGCCGAATTGGTGGACGGTGACGAGGCTTGAATAAGGAACACCGCCCGGCATCGAGGCAGCCGGCGGCCCGCAAATCCCCAAGTAACCGGACCCCGCATAACGATCCCCATCACCCGCAGGGCGTTCGGCTCCAAAAGGTGTTGGCCACGGCCGGCTTTGGCTCTCGGCGCGCGTGTGAGGAAATCATTCGCCGCGGGCGGGTGAAGGTTAATGGGAAAAAAGCGGAGTTGGGGCTGCGCATCGACCCAGCTACCGCCGTGTTGCACGTGGATGATTTGCGCGTTCAACTCGACGATTCCAAGGTAACGCTTGCCGTAAACAAGCCGCGCGGCGTACTTTCTGCTATGAGTGATGAACGCCGCGGCCGCCCCACCCTGGGCGATATCGTGGCCGACCGCCCAGAGCGGCTATTTCACGTGGGCCGGCTCGATGCCGAAACTGAGGGCCTGATCTTGATGACGAACGACGGCGACCTGGGCCACCGCTTGGCCCACCCCTCTTTTGAGGTGCCAAAGACGTATCTGGCCACCGTGGCGGGGCGCGTGTCCAAACAGACCGCGCAACAAATCCGCCAGGGTGTTCAGCTCCAGGACGGTCCCGTCCAGGTACACGAATTTCGGGTTGTCGACGTACACGGCAATGAGACGCTGGTGGAGTTGACCATTCATGAGGGCCGGAATCACATTGTGCGCCGCTTAATGGCCCAAATGGGTCATCAAGTGCAGCGGCTCGTGCGCACCCGTTTAGGATCGATTCGCCTCGGAAATTTAAAACCGGGAACCTACCGCGCCATTGCGGGAACCGAGCTGGGGCAGTTGATGCGAGAGGTGGAATTATGAGTGCGGTGCGGGCAATTCGCGGAGCAACACAGCTAGATGTGGATGAGCGCGATCACCTATTCGCGCGCACGGCGGAATTGGTTTCGACGATTTTGCGCGAAAACGATCTGGACATTGACGCCCTTATTTCCATTATTTTCACCTGCACTCCCGATGTGGTCAGTGATTTTCCGGCCGCGGCTGCGCGCGAGCTGGGCCTGGGAGAGGTGCCGCTCATGTGCGCCGTTGAGATGAATGTTCCCAACGCAATGCCGCGTGTTGTGCGGCTGATGGCCCACGCCAACATGGACGTCCCGCGCTCCGATATCAAGCACGTTTACTTACACGGCGCCACCGCGCTGCGCCGGGATTTAGCGCAGTGAACGACGCGCCCTTGGCGACCACCGGGCCGATCAAAATCATTGGCACCGGGCTTCTAGGCACCTCAATTGGCCTGGCAATGTCTACGCACGGGCTCACGGTCACCTTAAGCGACATTTCGCCAACCACCCTGGCCCTGGCGTGTTCCGTTGGTGCCGGAGAAGCAGCGTCAATTTCGGACGACGACCCGCACCTGGTGGTGGTGGCGGCGCCTCCCGATGTTGCCGGCCCGCTCGTTGTGCAAGCACTTGCCGACCACCCCGGCGCCGTCGTGACCGACATTGCCAGTGTCAAGGGCATAATCGCCCAAGAAGTTCAAGAGGCTGGGGCGGATTCGAGCCGCTACGTGGGGTCCCACCCGATGGCCGGACGGGAAAAATCCGGCCCAACGGCGGCAATGGCCGACCTATTTGTCGGCCGGCCCTGGGTGCTATGCCCCACGGCTGATACCGATCCGCATGCGGTGGTAGCGGTACGCGAACTGGCCGTGGACCTGGGAGCAACGCCCCTAGTTATGGGCGCGGAGGAACACGATGCATCAGTTGCTTTGATATCCCACGTACCCCAAGTGGTGGCCACGGTTTTGGCCGCGCAGCTAGCGGGTGCGCCGGAGCAGGCACTCGGTTTGGCGGGTCAGGGACTGCGCGACGTGACGCGTATTGCAGCGGGAGACCCGGGCTTATGGACGCAAATTCTGGCCGGAAACGCTGGGGCTGTGGCTGATATTTTGCGCTCCTTGGCAACGGACCTCGATGCGGTGATTAACGCGCTCGAACAGCTGGCTCAAAACTGGGATGATGCGGCCGGCCTGCAAGCCGTGGCCCGGGCAATTACGGCCGGGAACACCGGTCATGCCGCGATACCTGGAAAACACGGTACGCGGCCCCGTGCGTATGACTCAGTTGTGGTGCTCGTACCCGATAAGCCGGGGGAGTTGGGCCGGCTTTTTGCCGAAGTGGGCGGGCTCGATGTCAATATTGAGGATCTTGAGTTGGAACACTCCCCGCGCCAACCGGTCGGCCTGGCGAAAATTTCTGTTTTGCGCGGAGTGGGGGCCTCGCTCGCCGACTCGTTACGCGCCCAGGGCTGGACAATCGCCGGCTAAGATCGCTGGCTCGATAGGAGTACGTTGAATGGGCAATCCCGCTGCAGGCCGCTGGGAGCACTCTCGGCTCGTGATCGCGATCGATGGGCCTTCCGGTTCCGGTAAATCCACGGTGGCTCGCGCGGTAGCTAGAAAGTTGAACCTGGCGTATCTCGATACGGGCGCGATGTATCGGGCCGCGACCTGGTGGTGTCTGGAAGAGAAGATAGACCTGGAAAATGTCGCGGAGGTCGCCCGCGTCGTTCAGGGGCTGGTTTTGGACGTGGTGACCGACCCGGTGAGCCCGCGCATCAGCGTGGGAAACACCGATGTTACGGAGGCGATTCGAGAAAGCCGCATCTCCCGAGCCGTTTCAGCGGTGGCGACAAACCTGGAGGCGCGGGCAGAGTTAGTTTCGCGCCAGCAGGAGCTTGTGGAACGTGGTCGGCAGGGTGAGCTCGCACCCGGGGGAATTATTGCGGAGGGGCGCGACATAACCACGGTCATCGCCCCGGATGCGGATGTCCGGATTTTGCTAGTTGCCAACGAGGAGGCCCGGCTGGCGCGACGGGCTCAAGAGGTACACGGATCAGCTCAAAGCGCGGCTCTAGAAGCAACGCGGGATGAGGTACTGCGCAGAGACCGGGATGATTCGACAGTGGCGAAGTTCTTAAAAGCTACAAAGGGGGTACGCACGCTCGATAACTCCACGCAGACGCCGCAGGAGTCGGTGGCCTGGGTCATGGAGGCCGTGCGCCAGGCGCGACCGGATTTGCACATTCCTGCTGCGGCTGACCCACAGGAGGGGTAATTAAAATGGCGAAAACCAACCGGTGCCAGGATGTGGCACCGTCGCAGTTTGGGCCGCGCTGGGCGCGCTGGGTGGGAAGATTCCTCGCCCGGATTGTTTGGGACACAAATTTTGCGGGTAAAGATCGCATTCCTAAAGAAGGCCCCGTTGTGCTCGTTGCCAACCACATTGGAATTTTGGACGGGCCGCTACTTTTAGGTGTGCTGCCGCGCCCGACGCATTTCCTAGTAAAAGAAGAGATGTTTGTTGGTCCCATCGGATGGCTGCTGCAAAAAGCGGGACAAATTTCGGTTGATCGGGGCAGCGGTCGGGCGGCACTGCAAGCCGGCCTGGCGGTGTTAAAACGCGGGGGAGTGGTCGGAGTTTTTCCGGAGGGAGTCCGCGGGCAGGGTGCTGTTTCTCAAGCGCGCGCTGGAGCTGCCTGGCTGGCGGTGCAGGGCGGAGCAACTGTGGTTCCCGTTGCTATTTTGGGCACGCGCCGCACCGGTGAGTCGGTCAATAATGTGCCGTGGCCCCGGCGCAAACTGGCCATGATTGCGGGCCGCCCGCTCACCATGCCGGCCACAGCAGACAAAAGCCGACGTGAGGCAGTCACTTTGGTGACGGACGCCATCCAAAAGGGTCTTTCAGAACACGTTATCCGGGCAGTGGCGGCCACGGGAATTCAGCTTCCCGAAGACCAGCCGCTGCATGCTGCACGCGATGTGAGGGAAGATAGACAACGTGACTGAAATGGACCCGGTTAATGAAACCCATGAAGAACTGCAGCATGCCAGCGCCCTGCGTTCCGGGTTAGCGGACTACGAGCTCGAAGAAGAAGACTGGACGGTCCTAGAGGCCGACGATGAGTTCGCATCGAGCCCAAGCGGGCCACCGCCCCCAGTGCTGGCCGTGGTGGGCCGCCCCAATGTGGGCAAATCCACGCTCGTTAACCGGATTTTGGGCCGACGCGAAGCTGTCGTACAAGACGTGCCCGGCATCACGCGTGATCGGGTCAGTTATGACGCAGAGTGGGCCGGCGTCCCGTTCACCCTGGTAGATACCGGTGGCTGGGAACACGGCGCGCGCGGCTTAGCCGCACAAGTAGCCCAGCAGGCTGAAATCGCGGTCGAGCTAGCTGACGCGGTGGTGTTTGTGGTGGATTCGACCACCGGAGCTACCGCGACCGATGAGGGAGTTGTGCGGCTTTTGCGTCGATCGGGCCGGCCGGTAATTTTGGCGGCTAATAAGGTCGATGGGCCGCTAGACGAGGCGGATGCAGCCGCGCTGTGGGCCCTGGGGTTGGACATGCCCTATGCAGTTTCGGCACTGCACGGGCGCGGAATTGGGGAACTGCTCGATCGCGTCGTCGAAGTGTTACCGGAGCACTCCATGGTCGGCGGTACGCACCGCCCCGGTGGACCGCGGCGTATCGCGCTACTGGGACGCCCAAACGTGGGAAAGTCAAGCCTGCTTAATGCCCTAGCCGGTGGGGATCGAGCCGTAGTAGACACGGTGGCTGGAACCACCCGCGATCCGGTTGATGAGCTCATCGAACTGGGGGAGCGGCACTGGTGGTTCGTCGACACCGCCGGAATTCGGCGCCGCACCCATCAAGCATCCGGTGCTGAATTTTATGCCTCCCTCCGGACGCAAGCCGCACTGGAGAAATCCGAGGTAGCCGTCGTCCTGATCGACGCCAGTGAGGTCCTTACCGAGCAGGACATCCGCATCGTGCAAAACGTGGTGGATTCAGGGCGCGGTTTAGTGCTGGCTTTTAATAAGTGGGATCTGGTTGATGAGGAACGCCGCTATTACTTAGAGCGAGAAATTGAGCGCGACCTTGATCATGTTTCTTGGGCGCCGCGCGTCAACCTTTCCGCACTAACGCGGCGGCACGTTGAAAAACTCGTGCCGGCTCTCGACACCTGTTTGTACTCGTGGGATCTGCGCGTGCCAACTGGCCGACTCAATTCATTTTTGAACGACATTGTTGCTGAACATCCCCACCCCGTACGCGGTGGAAAGCAACCGCGCATCCTGTTCGCCACTCAGCCTTCAACCCGCCCGCCGCGCTTTGTTTTCTTTGCCTCCGGCTTTATCGAAGCGGGTTATCGCCGCTTCTTAGAGCGCCGGATTCGGGAACAATTCGGTTTCTTCGGCTCGCCGATAGAAATTAGCGTGCGCGTCCGGCAGCGCAAGCGGCGAAATTAGCGCGCGTGCGGGGGCCCGGCCAACTAGTTTTCAGTCGTTTTCAACGCCGAGTAACTGCGCTTGCATTTTGCGGATTTCGCGCGAAAGTTCACTATCGGGGCCGGCTACAATCGCGTTTGGAACGACGGTGGTGATTGGCAAGGGCGCGACAGCACCTGGTTCAAATCCCCATTTCGATCGCCACAGGGTTAACTGGGCCGCGCTTGACGCATAGACAATGCGTCCCAAGCCCACCCATCCATGGGCGGCAGAACACATGGGGCAATGCTCGCCGGAGGTATAAACGGTGGCGTTTGCCCGCGCTTTAGGGCTCAGGTGTTGTGCTGCCCAGCGGGCAATGGCGAATTCGGGGTGCTGGGTATGGTCGCCGCCCTTGACTCGATTGCGATCTTCGAAAAGAACTTCGCCGTTTGCGTCCACCAGCAGTGAGCCGAATGGCTCGTCCCCATCCTGAAGTGCTGTTCGAGCAAGTTCAACGCACTTACGCAAAAACTCTCGATCCTTCTGGCTGATATCGGTTGGGGATGCCATGATTGTGCTCCTGATCTGACGTTTATTGGCCGCGGACCTCATCTGGATCTCTACAGTGATCCTCCCATCTCTGCGCGGTTTTTAGCCATTTCGTGACACACCTTGGATTGAGCGGGCCGCGGGTACGGGCAGCGCATTGGATGGGGTAAAGTGATCGAGGCTCAACAGGGCCATACGGGCTGTGGCGCAGCTTGGTAGCGCGCTGCACTGGGGGTGCAGAGGTCGTGGGTTCAAATCCCGCCAGCCCGACCAATTCTCTGCAATGCGATTTGGCTGCTAATTTTCGGACAATTCCTAAGTCCTCGCAATATGACATGTTTAAATATCTGTGACGGGCGGCACAAAATCCGATATGGTCGCCACGCCAAGATTATGCTGTGTTGGTGCGTACACAAGTCTTAATTTGCGACTTGCAGGCGAGGTCAACCGGCGCAAGCGGCGCGAAACGCCGGTAATAAGTGGAGGTTAGCGTGGGTTTTATTAAGGCATTCGCAGGGTCGCTGGGGGGCACATTTGCCGACCAGTGGCGGGATTACCTAACACCGCCCGAGGGGCTGCCCGCAACTGCGGCTATCTTCCCGGCAGTTCAGCGGGGGCAGGATGCCGGTCGCGGCTCCAACACCAAGGGATCGGAAAACATCATTAGTAACGGCAGCCGCTTCGTGGTGCCGGAGAACTATGCCTTAGTTACATTTGAAAACGGTGAAATCACCGGGTTCGTGGGGGAACCGGGCGGCTTTGAATACCGTTCGAATGACCAGAATGCCAAGTCGTTTTTTGCTGGAGATGGCATTTTTAGCTCCTCTCTCAAAACTTCGTGGGAGCGCTTCAAATTTGGCGGCATTCCTGGCACCCAGCACTTGGCCTTCTACGTGAACTTGAAGGAACTGCCCAATAACCGCTTCGGAACCCAATCGGAAATCTACTGGGATGATGCCTACCTGGGCGCCCAGGTTGGTGCCATCACGCGGGGCACCTACTCAATGCGCATCGTTGACCCAATTCTCTTCACCAAGCAGTTCGTTCCCTATCGATACCTGGGCCCCGACGCGCGCATTTTTGACTTCTCTGACCTGGAAAATGATGCCTCAAACCAGCTTTTTGAAGAGGTAGTGGCATCACTCGCGCAAGCGTTTTCGATTTACACTAACGACCCGTCGATGGGCAACCGCATTACGCGCATTCAAAGCGACTCGGTTGGGTTTGGCCAGTCGCTAAGCCAAGCAGTGGAAGAGAACTACCAGTGGCTTTCAGATCGCGGACTGCAAATTGTTAAGGTCGCGCTGGCCGCCATTGAATACGATGAAGACACCCGCGCGCTTCTAAGTGACGTGAAGAAGGCCGACGCTTTGGGTGGTGCGCGCGGCAATTCCTTTATGCAGCAAGCAGCTGCGCGCGGTTTCCAGGCGGCGGGAGAAAATTCCGGTGGCGGTGGGGGCGGGGCCGGCATGGCGTTTTTAGGAATGGGTATGCAGGCTGCTGGCGGTGCCGCCGGTGGTTTCCAGCAGCCCACGCACGGGCAACCGCCCGGACCCGGGTATGGCCAACAGCCCCAGGGTTACGGTCCTAATCCACAGGGCGGTCCGGGCCAGCCACCACAGCAGCAGGGTTATGGCCAACAACCACCCCAACAGCAGGGCTATGGCCAGCCACCCCAACAGTACGGTTACGGTCAACCGCCACACGACCCTTCCCATCAGGGGCAGCACCACGGGCAACAGGGCCAACAGGGGCAAGGAGCACCGGGACAGCAACAACCGCCCCAGCAGAACGGCGGAGGGGAAGATCCGGTAGCCAAACTGGGTCAGCTTAAGACCATGCTCGATCAGGGCCTGATCACTGAGGCGGACTATGAGGCCGCCAAGGCAAAGGTCTTAGGAATCTAAGGACAGCATGAGTTCTTCAAATAGCGGGTACGGTTCCGGTCCCGCTTCACAACCGTCATCGCCGGAACAGCAATACGGGCAACCTGGGGCCTCGCCGGTGCCTGCGGGCCACCCGCAACAGGATGCGCAAGGCTACCCCCAGCCAGCGGCACAGGCTTATACCCAACAAGCCGCGCCCGGGGCGGAAGCCTACGGCCAACAAGCCGCGCCCGGAGTGAATCCCTACGGGCAGCAAACCCCACCCGGATCGGAAGCCTATGGCCAGCAGCCAGCACCTGCAGCCAGTGCTTATGGCAGCGCGCCGCCAGTTGAAAATCCACTGGCCGCTGCCGTGTCTGAACAGCAGAGCCCGCCCACAGTTGATAACCCCCACGTCGTTCAATCCGATGTTGACGCTAAGGACGGGCTTAGCAAGTGTGCCCGCTGCGGGGCCACCGACATCGGCTTAAATCTCGCCACGGGGTTATTGCGCTGTAACTTCTGCCGGTATGAGTGGTCGACCCCCTCCGCCCATGAAACGCTGCGAATTAACGGCGACATCGGCAAATTACGTGGTGTGACCATCGGTTCCGGTTCGCAAGACATCATTCCTTCCGTCGATGTGATCATGACGTTCAAATGCTCAGCCTGCGGGGCTGAAGTTGTGATCGACACCGACCACTCGATGCAGTCGCGGTGCCACTGGTGCCGCAACAAGCTGTCGATGAATGAGCAGATCCCCAACGGGGCCGTTCCCGACATGATTCTGCCCTTCAGCATGCCGAAGGATGAGGCGATAAAACGGATTCGCAATTTTGTGCGCAAGCGCAAATTCTTCGCTCACCCGCGGTTCCGGGCGGAGTTCAACCCGGAAAACGTCATGGGCGTCTATTTGCCGTACATGGTTTTGGACGTCAACGGAAAAGTACACCTTTCCGGAGAAGGTGAGCACACGCGCCGGCGCTACACCGTCAAACGGGGAGACAGCAGCGAAAGGCGCTATGACGCTGATCTTTACGCCGTCCAGCGCGAATTCGACATTCACATCAACGATTTGACCATCGAGTCCTCGCAGGAGCGCCAGGAGCAAGACTTCACCGTCAACTCCAATAACATCATCAACTCAATCATGCCGTTTGATGTGGAAAATTCCGTCCAGTATGACTCGAATTACCTCGCCGGATTTACCTCCGAGCGGCGCGATACCAACGTCACCGACCTGGCGCCACTAGTGCGAACGCAATCCAAAGACATTGCGCGCCATAAAGCAAACGCCACCTTGAACCATTACGACCGCGGCGTGCGCTGGGACCATGAACATTTTGAAGTGGTGGGTGAGCGCTGGGTATCAGCGTACTTACCGGTGTGGTTGTACAGCTATTACGAAAAGCGTTCGAACGGTAAGTCATTTACGCACTACGTAGCCGTAAACGCCCGCACCGGCGAGACGATGGGAAGCGTACCGATCCATCAGAGCAAATTGCTTGCCGTTTCGGCGGCCGTGCAAGTGGTGGGAACGATTATTGGTCTTCTAGTGGCGGTGATTTTGTAGTGCTACTTTCCAGTTCGCTGCTGAGCCTAAGCGGTGGGTTGATCCAGGCTGCAAGTGATTCGGATGGCGATCCGCGCAATTTCGCTTTGCTGCTGTTGCTTTCCGGATTTGTTTTTTACGGCTACGTTTTCCTGCGCTACCGCAACGCCGATAAGCGGCATCGGCACGAGAAAGAAACTGAAGCCGATATGCATAACGTCCAACTTGGTGACCGGTTCATCCGGACGCGTACCGGTTTACGGAACTCGAAGATGACCGATGCTAATAATCGTTCGGTGCGCGGTTCTTTGAATCAGCCACTTGGTGGTGTCGTCGGCTCAGTGCAGAAATTCCTGCGTTAGTTATAAGTCGCCACCCCACCAAAAACACCAGCACGACGCCGGTCGCCACCAATACGAAGGCAAGCGCGGTGCCGCCACCAGCTAATTTACGTAGCGCCAGACCGCCCGCGACAGTGATAAGCCACAGCCCAAGACCCGTTGGCATGACAGCCAGCGGGTCTTTCCAAGCCCGAAGTACCGCCCATCCCACGATGAGAGCAACTACGAAGGGCCATGCCGTCGTCCATAATTCTTGGCCCCAGGGCCCGAAAACTTCCTCATGGTGCGTTGATCGGCCAATTGCGGTGAATACGACCACTAAGACGAGGTCGGCCAGAAAACTCCAAAGAGCGGGGGAGCGGCGCATGTTTCTCTTTCGTCACGGGCGGCATGGCTGGCGAGGTGTTCCTTACTAAACTTAAGGGCATGAGTGCACTTACGCCCGAGCAACAGGAACGCCTGCTAGCCATCATGATGGACCATGCACGGTCTGGGGAAACTTCCGCCCTGCAGGAGGCATATGAGCGCGGATACCCGCTGGATATTCAGGACGGCGACGGGAACACCGCGTTAATGCTCGCCGCCTATAACGGTCAGGTGGAGACGCTGCGGATGCTGATCACCCGGGGTGCCGACGTTAATTTGCGTAATAATCGGGATCAGTCGCCAATCGCCGGGGCAATCTTTAAGGGCGAGGAGGAAGTCGTAGAAATTTTGCGGCAGGCTGGGGCTGATTTGGACGCCGGTACACCCACCGCTCGGCAAACCGCAGAGTTATTCGGTAAGAGCGAATTGCTGGAATAGAAAAATCGGTGGCTTCCCGCGCATGAGCGGGGAAGCCACCGATTAATTTGCGCGAGCGTTACTTAACCGCCGGGGTGTTATCCGGGTTCGGTTCCTTCTTGGACGCTGCGCCAGCAGTTACGTCCTCAATTGCACGGCGTACGCCCTCGCCATAGGCGGGGTCTGCCTTGGTGCAGTTAGCGATGTGGCGCTCAATTGTTGCCTGCGAGGCGCCATTAATCGCTCGAGCCGTGTTGTAGAACAGGGCTTCCTGCTGCTCCGGAGACATGAGCCGGAAGAGGTCGCCGGGCTGTTCGAAGTAGTTGGAGTCATCTTCGCGATAGTCATAGACTCCCGCATCGCCCTGCAGCGCCAGGTGCGGCTCCGCGTATTGGGGCTGGTCTTCGAAACGCCCATAACCGTTGGGCGTGTACCCGGGGACGGACCCCTGGTTTCCGTCAACGCGGCCCTGACCATCGCGGTGGTAGGTATTTACTACCTTGGCGCCGTGGGGGTAATTCACGGGGATTTGGTGGTGATTTACACCCAGGCGGTACCGGGCAGCGTCGCCGTAGGAGAACAGGCGGCCCTGCAGTAGGCGGTCGGGGGAGAAGCTGATTCCAGGCACGATGTTCGACGGTGCAAAAGCTACCTGCTCCACATCGGCGAAGTAGTTCTCCGGGTTGCGGTTGAGCTCGAGCTCACCAACCTCAATGAGCGGGTAGTCCTTCTTCGACCAGACCTTCGTGATGTCAAAGGGATGGAAGCGGTAGTTGGCTGCATCGGCCTCCGGCATGATCTGGACGTACAAAGTCCACTTGGGGAAGTCCCCTTTTTCGATGGCCTCATACAGGTCGCGCTGGTTGGACTCGCGGTCTTCAGCAACTACGGCAGCTGCTTCGGCGTCGGTGAGGTTTTTGATGCCCTGTTGGGTGCGGAAGTGGAACTTCACCCAGGAGCGCTCGTTTTTATCGTTAATGAACGAGAAGGTGTGGGATCCGAAACCGTGCATGTGGCGGTAACTGGCCGGGATGCCGCGATCCGACATGGTGATGGTCACCTGGTGGAGGGACTCAGGCAGATTTGTCCAAAAGTCCCAGTTGTTCTCGGCCGAACGCAAGTTGGTACGCGGATCGCGTTTTACGGCCCGGTTTAAGTCAGGGAATTTGTGCGGATCCCGAACGAAGAAGACCGGAGTGTTGTTTCCGACAATGTCGAGGTTGCCCTCTTCGGTATAGAAGCGGACGGCAAACCCGCGAATGTCGCGCTCAGCGTCGGCGGCGCCGCGCTCACCGGCAACCGTCGAGAAGCGCATGAACAAGTCGGTTTCCTTGCCCACATCGTTAAATACTGCGGCTTTGGTGTACTGGCTCACGTCATTGGTGACCGTGAACTTACCGAAGGCACCGGAACCCTTGGCGTGCATGCGGCGCTCGGGAATTACCTCGCGATCGAAATGTGCAAGCTTTTCCAGGAACCAAACGTCCTGCAGAAGCATTGGTCCGCGCGGTCCGGCAGTTGCTGCGTTGTCGTTATCAGCAACGGGAGCGCCCGCGGCGGTAGTTACCGGTTTGGTGTTATCAGTCGTCATTTCCCTTACTTTCTGGTGATTTGTAGGAAACTTATGCGATTTAGTTTGGAATTTAAGGAGTCTTTTGGTCTTGGCCAGTTCGGCACTGCGGGCATACCCCCCAAAATGTGATCTCGACGTTGTCGATCTCAAATCCGTGTTCGCTACTTGCGCTCAGCGGGGTGGAGGTTCCCGGATCTTCAACATCGTGCATGCGGCCGCAGTCACGGCAGACCACGTGCTGGTGGTTATCGCCCGTTTCTAGTTCATAGCGCGCAGCCCCGTTGGGCATGGCAATGCGCCGGGCCAGATGAGCATCAACGAGTGTGTTTAGAACGTCGTAAATCGTTTGCGTGGAAACGGTACCCAGTTTCTCGCGCACGGTGGTGATGATCGCGCCAGCCTCGAGATGAGGGGAGGAATGGATGACGGATAATACCGCCACTCGGGGTCGAGTCACTCGCAGTGATCTCTCTTTGAGGAGAGACTCGGCCTTGGCTTCCATCATGGGTACATCGTAGCCATTTTCTGGAGTGATTCCAAATAAGAACTGGAATTAGTCCAGAATGTGATCTGCGTCTCGGGCGAGATTTGGAGTCATCGCCGGACGTGCAAGAGCCCGAGGTTGGTGTGACCTCGGGCTCTTGCGCACGATTTTTTAACTGCTTGTGATTGGTTCTATTTACTGGTTGGCCGTTTTTATTGCGAGCGCTGTTTGCGGTTCGCACTCTTGGACGCTTTCTGGAGCGCCGCAACCAGTTCGTCTTTGTTCATTTTCGAGCGTCCCGAAATATCCAGCTTCTTAGCCTGCTCATAGAGATGTTCCTTAGAGGCATTGGCATCAACGCCACCGCGGGTTTTGCGGTTGGTGTTAGCGCCGCCAGCGGCCTGTTTATCGGAAGGCCCCTTGCCATTCTTCGGCTGCCAATGATCTCCGACTTTTTCGTGGGTGTGTTTGAGAGCTGAAAACGCAACGCGGTGGGCTCGCTCGCCCTCGCCATATTCATCAACGGCGCTGTCGTGGGCCTTTGCAAAGGTCCGCTGCGCTTTTGCATCGGAGCGGCGGATCGTTGAGGGTAATTCGCTCTTACGTGGTTGACCGTTCTTGTTGAGCATGGGCATCTTTAAATCACTTCCATCTGTCATCTACTGGTGCGGTGAACACGCGAGGTGCAAAAATCACCCCGGTTCGCCACGCGCCTTGCGGCGGAGCACAACGATCAAGTTGATAATCGCCACAACCGTAAGGGCCAGGCCGGCGATGAGCACCACAATTTGGTCGAAGACAACAAGACCAATAACGGCTATTGCAATGCCAAACAGCACGCCCAACGAGGCGAGCACGATGCGCAGGGTTAAGGCGCTGTAAGCCGGCGCAGCTCCACCAATCCCGGCAGTGGGATCGTGATAGTCGGGTCGTCCGCGGGCTCGGAGGCGAGCTTCTTCCTCTTCGGGTCTCACTGGTCCGCTGTCACCACCTGAAGTCTTGTGCCTTAGGCACGACGCTAGGCCAGGTCGGACCGGCTCGCACTTTGCGCGGTTTAGGAGCAACGGGTGCGCAGGCACTTCGCCGCGTTGTTTTAGGCGCGACAGGCAGGCCGCGGCGCGGCAGTTGCCTAGCCGCGTCGGGTGGGTGGATCACCAACGATCACGTTTGCGCTGCGCTTCCACGTCAAATAGCGCACGGAAAGATTTGCCATCGCCGAAACCCGGTTGCGCCCACCCATAAGGGTGTAAATGTGAAGAAGCAACCAGGCGACCCAGGCTGTAAAGCCTTTGAGTTTGATACCACTGGGCAACTGCACGACGGCGGCCGAGCGCCCAATCGTGGCCATAATGCCGCGGTCTTTATATTCAAACCCGTCAGTGGGTTCGCCATTTACCAGCTTGCGAATCTGGCGCGCCGCGTGGCGGCCCATTTGGATTGCGGGCTGGGCCAGTTGCGGCAGGGGCTGATCATCTATTAGGGCAATATCGCCGGCAGCAAAAATTCGCTCATCTTGACCGGTGCGCAGATCGGAATGGACGCGAATGCGGCCGCCCTTGCCCTGTTCCAGACCCCAGTTACTGACTTCGTCGCGCGTGGTGACGCCGCTGGCCCAAATCGTGACAGCGGTAGGCAACTCCTCGTCGTCCCCAATCACTACCGAATCAGGTCGCACCTCTTTTACGGCGGTGTTCAGGCGCAGTTCCACTCCGCGCTTGCGCAGTGCCTCGGCGGTGTATTTCTGGAGTTTTTCATCAAATGGCGACAGCAGGTGATCGAGCATTTCCACCAGCACAATGCGCACGCGCTCCGGGTTAAGGCCCGGGTATGCCAGCGGCACCGCAGTCGAGCGCAGTTCGGCCAGTGCTCCGGCCATTTCGACGCCGGTGGCACCGCCGCCGACCACCACAAATACGGGCTCGGGCGCATCGGGATGTTTTTCAGCGACAAGCTCTAGAGCCTGCATGACGCGGTCTCGCACGTGCAGCGATTCCGCCCGGGTATAAATCGTCGTGGCGTTTTCGGGCGCTCCGGGTATGCCAAAGAAGTTGGAGCCCACTCCGGCGGAGATGATCAGGTAGTCATAAGGAACGTGGCGCCCGTCTTTTAGTTGCAGTTCGCGATCCTGTTTATGTATTCCGGTGACATGCCCCCGAACGAAGCGCACCCGCGGGTAGCGTGCGGAGAAGGCCCGTGCGGAGACCGTCACGTCGCCGGGGTTCAACCCGCCGGTAGCTACCTGGTACAGAAATGGCTGGAAGGTGGAATAGGGGTCACGGTCCACTAGGACAACGTCGATGTCTTCCTTCGACAGCTCTTTAATTGCTGATAGTGCGGCGAACCCGACTCCAACAATTACGACTCGAATGCGACTCTTCGTTTTTTTGACCATGTATCTACTCTGGGTGCAAATGGCGGGTAATGCCACAGCGGCGGCATGTGAAAATGATCACAAGGTGCCTTATGCGATCATGGCCTCTAGCGCATCGCCGAGGTGCCTTATCACCGAAGGCGCTGCTAATATTGGCAATTCGAAAGTGCCCTTACTTATTGCATAGCTGACTAAATGTCTGAGCAACTCATTGCGTGCTTGAGTAGGTCTGCGTGCCGGAGTAAGTACACATGGGATACGGGAGGCGAAGCCGCTGATGGAGAATCAAAGTAGCACTGGACGAACTTTGCGCCAGGGCACTTCTGCCGTGCTACTTGCCGCGGGCCCCGATCAACTTTCACGTGATCTGCTTACCAGCCCGCTGGGGGACTCCACGGTTATCCAAGCCGCACTTACCACCCTCGAGGCGGTAGTTTCCCGAAGTCGCATCACGATTGTGGTAGCCGCCGGCGATAGCGATATACCGGCTTTACTCGGTAATGAGTACACGTATGTCGAGCAAAAAGACCCGCGCGGAACCGGACACGCAGTGGCCGCTGCTCGCACCGCGATTCCAGAAGACACTCAGCAGCTATTGGTTGCCTATGCCGATACTCCGCTGTTACGCCCAGAATCGCTGCGCGGGCTGCTGAACCGCCATCGGTTGCTCGAGGCAGATCTCTCCTTACTGACCGCCGTCATCGACCAGCCCCTTACCTATGGGCGGATTGAGCGCGATGAACAAAAGCGGATCTCGGCGATCTTGGAGCCCTCAGATCTCTCCGATGAAGAGCGCGGATTGCACGAAATAAATGTGGGTGCGTATGTTTCACAGCCCCAAGCGCTCTTGCGCGAGATTGACGGCCTGGCCCAGCGGGGGGAGCACCGCCTGACCGAGGTGGCGCGCCGCTTCATTGCGGTCGGATCACAGATTGCGTCCTATCAGATCTATGACACCGATCAGGTCCAGGGAATTAACACCGAGCAGGAGCTTGCCTTAGCCGCAGATATTGTGCTGCGCCGGCTGTTTGAACCCCGGAAAAATACCGACACCCACATCGTTTTTGGCACCGGGGGGTGGCGGTCCATCATTGGCGAGGGTTTCACGCTGGGCAATGTGCGCCGGCTGTGCCAGGCGATCGCTAACGAGGCAACGCGCAAGGGCATTGATCCCGACGGAGTCGTTATTGGCGGGGATCGCCGCTTCTTATCCCGCGAGGCGGCCCAGGCGGCAGCCGAAGTTTTTGCTGGCAATAATATTCCGGTGATTTTGCTACCCGATGACGTGCCA
>DAHVRJ010000153.1:0-13592 GCA_027322505.1 Demequinaceae bacterium | reverse complement strand
TTCTAGGCATAATGCTAGCAATGACAGGTATTGGACTGCCCGCTGGTTCCGATCGCATAGCGAACAAAACGATGAGGTAACCATCAATCTGCCGCGCGGAAATCTGGCCGCCAGCATTTTGTGCTTTTGGTGCCGGATTTTCTATTTAACGCGCTGCTCCGACTTCCATGAAGTGTGGACATAGCGAAACCGGGAGCACCTGCAAAGAGGCACTCCCGGCTGCGTGTGAATGATCAGCTTCAGCCGATCGTGGGTTTAAGACTTATGAGGCTGCTGCGGGTTCTGCGGCTGCTCCGGGCGCTTCAACTGCGGGGCGTCCGGCTAGTGCGCGTAATCCCCAACCGACCAGTATGAACAGCACGCCCAGACCAATGACGAAGGCTGCGATTCCGAAGGCGATGACCGACGTGAACAGCGAGGCCCGCAGGAACGAACCGTTCATCACTACGTCCCGAGTGGGATCGTCCTGGTCCAGTTCGGCGTAGGTTTTGCCACCGGAGCTTTCCAGTGCGTGCTTGTTAATGATGTCCGCCTGAGAGTAAGCGGTCAGCGGACCCTTCACCTGCTTGCCGGGAAACATTGAGGCGTCGCCTGGAATAGTGATGTTTTCGTCCGAGAGTTGGCTTTGGACCATTCCCCAGGTGACTCCACCACCCAAAATCATGACGGCGCCAGCGATGATGGCAATTAGACCGATGATGCGCGGGGTCTTCGTGTTGCGAGAGGCTGCGTTAGACATGACGTAGTTTCCTTTCGACGGTGTCATGTGGGCGGTGGCTGAACTTCTCAACCTCCGGTGCGTTCAGTTTTCTTGATCGCTTCCGGTAGAAACTTTGCCAGCATTTTCCGCCGGGCTTTGGGCCCTTAGTCCTCAAAATCAAAAAAGGGAAAAGTCCGGCGAAGTTCTTACTTAATTTTCCGCGTAATTACGCAGTTTTACTGATCCTTTTTGCGCGAGCATATTCTTGATCAGTTTTCTGTAATACCGCCTGCCAGTCAAACGGTGGGAGGTGGGCGACGTTGTGGTCCTTGATTCGCGCTAGTAAATGCGGCTCGCTCGCTAATTGCGCGAGCGCTCCCGCGAAAGCCTCATCATCGTCGACGAGCAAACCGCTGACCCGATGGTCGACGAAATCCGCCACCCCGGACCCCGAACGCGCCACCACTGCCAGGCCCGCGCTGCGCGCCTCCAGGGCCGCGATGCCGAACGCTTCCAGTTGGGCAGGGGCAGCAAAAACGTCCGTGTGCCGATACAGGTCAGTTAGTTGGTCGCGGGTGAGCTGGCCCGCTTGTTTTACCCAGTGACCGGCCGAATTTCGCTCGATCCAGCGCTTCACGGCGCCATCTTGGCTGCCGGTGCCCACAATGAGAAGTTCCAATTTCGTCCCCGCGGGCACCAGTTCCCGCGCCCGAGCAACGGCGCGCAGCAGCGGAATTGTGCGTTTTCGCACTTCCAGGCGCTGCGTGGCAACGATGCGCACCCGATTGGGGTCGGGCGTTTGCCAGGGAGCGGCGATTATATTTTTCCCGGCCACATCCGTATCGGTTTTTTTGATTTCGGATGGCGCCCACTTTGCTACGTCTACTCCGTTGGGCAGGATCTGGACTACTGGATCGCCGGTGCGCCGACTTTTTAGCATGCGCTCGACATGGCGTTTACCCGGCGAGCCCACGGCCGTCCAAGCCACTGGTGCTCGATGCCAACCACTCAGCCGCGCTTTTGCTTTGAAAGCGGCAGACCAACCGGTAAAAGTCGAGTGCCAGGTCACGACAATGGGCAATTGCAGTTTGAGTGCCTGGCGGATGCCCGCAAAGGAAAACGGTGAGATCATTCCCGCGTGCGTGTGCACCACATCGGGTTGGATTTCTTGCAGTGCCTGGACAATTAGCGAATTTTGCCGGGGATGGACCGGGACATTTCCCGGCATTTTTCGGGCGAGGCGGCGCACTTCGACACCCGCATTTTTTTCAACTGCTCCCTCGCCCAACGGCGCTCCATTGGAGTCATACCCGAGCGTGGCGGTAAGAACGAATACCTCGTGGCCGGCGCCCGCTTGCATTTCAGCGAGGCTGCAGACCTGAGTTTCCAAGCCTCCAATGCGCGGCACGTACGCGTCAGAGACGTGAACTATTCGCATTACGCTAGCGTATGCCACAACCATATTTTCAAACCCAAGTGAGCCGTTTAACTGTGCATACTCTCGTGTGTTTTCACGCACATCCCGATGATGAAGCGCTCCTGACTTCCGGCACGATGGCGCGCGCTGCTGCCGAAGGCCACCGCGTAGTCCTCGTAGTTGCCACCAATGGCGAACTGGGCCAGGCGGGAAGCGAATTTGGCGACGCGCACACGCTCGCGCTGCATCGGCACCGTGAAGTGCTGCGCTCAGCCCGGGCGCTGGGCGTGGCGCGCGTGGAGTTCTTGGGATATTTGGACTCCGGCCATGAAAACGTGCCCGTTCTCGACCCGCCGCACGGCACCCGATTCGTTAACGCCGATGTCGAGGAAGCCGCCGCCCGACTTGCTGAGATTTTGGTGGAAGAAAACGCCGATATTTTGACCACCTATGACGCGGCCGGCGGCTACGGTCACCCGGATCACGTGCAGGTCCACCGGGTGGGTTGGCGCGCCGCGATGGTCGCTGAAACACCGCGCGTGCTGGAGGCCACGGTGGATCGGAACGTTTTGCTCAAGGGCATCGATCTGGCCGCGCGGTTTTATAAGTTTCCGCCGGAGTTTCAGCGCGAGACCTTTGAGCGCGCATTTAGCGCCGCCGAAGACATTACGCACTGTGTGAATGTGCGGCCGTACATAATTCAAAAGCGGGTGGCGTTCCGGGCGCATGCCTCGCAGGCATCTGCTGACTCAGGCGACCGGACCCTGGGGATGTTTTTGAAACTACCGCGGTTTATTTTCAAGCAGGTTTTGGGCCAGGAGTGGTTCCGCGAAGTCGGGCGCACCCGCCAGCCCGATGAGCGCAACTTAGACGATATTTTCGCCTCGCTGCGGGGTTGAGGGGCTCGCCCTTTTAGCGCCGGGCAGCCTTTTACCCGCATAGTGCAACTCCTGCGACACAGTGGGCCCGAGTATCAGAAAATCGCATTACTGCGGTGCCTTTTACCCGCATAGCGCGTCAACGGCTCCACACCTGCCGATTACTGCACGACTGTGAACGGGCGCGCAGCTTTCAAACGGGCGCGCAGCTTTCAACGGGCGCGCAGCTGGCAACTACTCCGTGGTGCGGGCGCGCCTGAGGCGCCTATTCCCATTCGATTGTGCCGGGCGGCTTGCGCGTCACATCGAGTACGACCCGGTTTACGTGCGGCACCTCGGCGGTGATGCGGTCGGAGACTCGAGCCAGAAGGTCAAACGGCAGCGGATACCAGTCAGCCGTCATGGCGTCTTCGGAGACCACGGGCCGCAAAACAATTGGGTGCCCATAGGTGCGCTCCCCGTCGGTGACACCCACTGAGCGCACCTCGGCAAGCAACACGACTGGACACTGCCAGATTTCCCGATCCAAGCCGGCGCTGGTGAGTTCATCGCGCAAAATGGCGTCCGCCGCCCGCAGAACGTCGAGGCGCTCGGCCGTAATCTCGCCCACGATCCGGATTCCGAGCCCGGGCCCGGGGAACGGCTGGCGCCAGACAATTGATTCCGGGACGCCCAAGGCGGTACCGACTTGCCGCACCTCGCTTTTGAAAAGTTCGCGTAGCGGTTCGACCAGTTCGAACTGTAAATCTTCGGGTAGTCCGCCAACGTTGTGGTGGCTCTTGATGTTTTTGGCGCCATCGCCCACACCGGATTCCACCACGTCCGGGTAGACGGTGCCCTGGACGAGAAATTCCACCGGTTCATCGTCAGCTTCACCCGAGGCGACAACGTCACGGGCTGCCGCCTGGAAAACCTCGATGAACTCATGGCCGATGATTTTGCGTTTTTCTTCCGGGTCACTCACGCCCGCCAGGGCGGTAAGAAATCGCTCGCGTGCGTCGACAACCATGAGCTTGGCGCCGGTCGCGGCGACAAAATCACGCTCAACCTGCTCAATTTCATCCGCGCGCATTAGCCCGTGATCGACAAGTACACAGGTCAGCTGCCTACCAACTGCTTTTTGCACCAGCGCCGCAGCTACGGCCGAGTCCACTCCGCCGGACAGACCACAGATGAGACGCGATTTTCCAACCTGCGCGCGGATCTTTGCGAGTTGGTCTGCAATAACCAAGTCGGTGGTCCACGCCGGCTCGATTCTTAGCTCTTCCAATAAATACGGCGCGATGCTGGAATCGTGCAGAAGCCGGGCGACATCCGCTGGGGCGGAACTGTGATGGGGAGCAGCTGGATCGTTTGCTTCCGTGCCGACTAGGGCTACTGGAATATTTCGCTGGCGCAGTTCTTGAATTAAACCAGCGGTCTTCTTTGTCCCAGTGCCAACTAGCAGCGCAGCGAGTGGCTCGCGTTCGAAAAACTCGGTGCTGGGGCGGTTGCCGCCGATGACCTCGGAATAGATATCGGCCCCGCGCACGACGCGCGCGGTTTGCTGCACATCGTGGGCATCGATGTCTACTACTAAGACCGGACGAGGATGATCAATACCTGAAGCTGCACTCACGTCGTTAGCCTAGCGCGCAGCCGGCTCATCGGCTTCGGGCAACCAATTGTGCGTGCGCTTTTCGACCACGAAGGACAGCACGGGAACCACTCCCCCAAAGACCATGACCCACAAGCGGCTCCACGCCCAGCGCGCCCGGGACCACACGTCGTAAACAGTCCACAGATAAACGACGTAAATCCAGCCGTGGACGAACGCCACCCAGTTGCCAATTACCTCTTCACCAAAACCATTTACTTGTACTAGGTACTTCAGCACCATCTCCAACGTCAAGATGAGAAGCATGACACCGGTGATATACGCCATGATGCGGTAGCGCTTGAGGGCTGCGCGCGTGCTCGCCAGCGTTTCAGGGGCGGTCTGCGGCGCTTCAGAACCAGGGTGCTCGGCTCCAGAACCAACCTGCGCGGCTCCAGAACCAGCCTGCGGTGCTCCAGAACTAGTCTGTGGCGCTTCGCTTGCCGAGCTGTGCGGCTCGTGCGCCGAATTCGAATCGTTAGACATCTAAGAACTCACTTCTCTTACTTCAATTGGGCGCGACGAAGCAGCGTTGGCAGCATCCATCGGCGCGGAACCAGCAGCTGATTCGCTATCAGCCGGCGAGCCAGAATCTTGCGATGGCGCGGAGTCGGCCAGCGAGCCAGAACCCTCGGGGGTCCCGGAACCCGTTGGCGGTTCGCCATTCGAATGCGGATCGGACGGGCCGCCAGCAATTTCTTTTCGGCGCCGGGCATGATCACGCACCGAACGAATCCACAGCATCGTGAAGAAGCCGCCGAAAATCCACCATTCGAACGCGTAGGCAAGATTTTGCAGATTCAGCCCTGCATCTTCGGGCTCCGGAAGCGGCAAGAGGTGTGGTCCCCCATCGGCAGCCGGTAGCTGCGCGGGATCCGACCCTTCCAATAAGACGTATCCAGTCCAGATCGGCCCACCCCACCGGTTGACCAGATCAGCACTGGCAATTCGCGATACCTGCCCCTCGGGTACCTGCTGGGGTTCCATCCCCTCCGAGGGACGCAAAACCCCCACAATCGTGACCTCTCCGGTCGGCGGATCCAGCTCTTGGGTGGGATCAGCAATCCAGCCGCGCAGTACCGGCAGCACGGCGTCCCCCACGCGAAGGGGAGTTAATACACCAAAGCCCGCGTCGCCGTCCAAAATCCGATTCGGAACTAGGACCTGATCGGCGGCTTCGTACTCGCCAGTGATGGTGATGCGCTGATTTTCTGCCGCCCCGACAAAGGTCTGGCCGGGCTTGAGTATTGAATTTAGGGGCTGGGGTTCCATATTGGCTTCGGCGGCGGCCTCCGCAGCCAATTTTTGTTCAGCCCGCTCAGAGGCGCGATCTAATTGCCACGACCCCAGGCGGATGCACACTCCTGCCACGACTACTAGACCCAAAAAAAGCGCGAGCATCCGCAGCGTCAGCGCCGATCTCAAAAAGTCGCGGAACGTCACTTTGGGCACGCTTGTACGGTACCTCGCTCAGGCTTGCCAGGAGCGCCAGAGTCGGGCGTAATCACCTTCTGCAGCAACAAGATCATCGTGTGGTCCGATTTCGCTGATGCGCCCGCGCTCGACAACGGCCACGCGATCGGCATCGTGGGCGGTGTGCAGGCGGTGGGCAATTGCCACGACCGTGCGGTCGCTCAAAACGGCGGAAAGGCTGCGCTCTAGCGCGCGGGCGGCCCGGGGATCCAGGAGCGAGGTGGCCTCATCCAAAACCAGCACGTCCGGGTCGAGCAACACCAGCCTGCCCAGGGCGAGTTGCTGGGCTTGGGCGGGACTGAGCTCGAGCCCGCCCGAACCAACGCGAGTTTGGAGTTGCTCCGGCAGATCAGCCACCCAGCGCTGCGATTCAACTGCGCCCAGTACCTCCCACAGTTCTTCGGCGGTGGCATCTGCCTTAGCCAGCAGCAAATTATCGGCGATCGTTCCGACGAAGACGTGGTGTTCCTGTGTGACCAGGGCAACGCGGCTGCGCAGCTCATCAAGTGACAGGTCGACCAGCGGCACATCACCCACCGTTACGCGACCACCGGTGGGTGGGTGAATTCCGGCGAGCATGCGCCCCAGCGTGGATTTCCCGGCGCCGGAGGGCCCCACAATTGCCAGGCGCTCCTGCGGGACCAGATCGAGATCGATGCCGTGTAAGACGTTGTGCCCGGTGCGGTAGGCGTAGCGAATGTCCCGGCCCTGGAGGCGATCGTGGGCTGGTTCTTCACCGGATTCTTCGCGGTCCATCTCGACGAGAGAAACCCCGGCCAGGCGCGATAAAGACGCCGCCCCAATTTGAATCTCGTCAATCCAAAACAGCATTTCGTCCACCGGACCGCCCAGCTGCACCGCATACAGCGCCACCGCCGTGACCTGGCCAATCGTGACCCAGTCGTGGGAGACCAGGAACCCGCCCCACGCCAGCGCGCCCACCACGGGCAGGCCAATTGAGAAAGTCATCGCCGGCAGCCACCAGGTGCGCAGCCACAGCGAATAGCGCTCGCGCTCCAGCAAATCGCGCATAGTTTTATCGACATTGCGGCGCCGCTCCGCCCCCAAACTCAGGGCATCAACCGTGTGGGCTCCCGCCACGGTTTCGTTGATTCCGCCGTTAATGACCGTCCACTGCGCCAAAATTCCTTGATATCCAGCCGGCGCTTTGCGCAAATAGCGACGCGTCACGGGCAGGAGCAGCGGCAAGATCAACAGCAAGCTCAGCGCGGCCCACGACCCGGCGACAATTGCCACTATCAATGTGAGGACGGCCGTGGTCGCCGTGACAATGATGCGCGGCAGTCCGAATCGCACGGAGTGCGAAACGTGGTCGATGTCGTTGGTGGTGCGCGCCACCAGGTCACCGGTTCCAGCAATTTCGATCGTTGACAGCGGCAAACCCATCACGGTGGTGAGGAATTCTTCCCGCAGTTCGGCAAACACGCGCTCCCCAAAAACCAGGGAAGTGTGCTGGGCAAAACGCACCAAAATCGCCTGAGCGATGAACGCCCCGGCTAAAACCGCGGCGAGCGTCCACACCGTGGACCTGGTCGCAGTCCCGGCAGTCATGCGATCAATCAGGTAGCCCAAAAGCCACGGACCGGTCAGGCCCGCGAGCGCCGCGGTGGCGTGCATGGTCATCATGGCGGCAATCCGGGCCCGGTGGCGTTTTAGGACTTCTCCGGCGTATTTGGCTGTTTGTTTGCCAGACGCAATGGGTAGTTGCATGATCAGTTCCCCCGGCTCACTACGGCCTGATAGGCGGCGTTAGTTTCTAAAAGTTCGCCATGCGTGCCCTCGGCAGCGACCTGCTTGCTGGCGGGGTCAAGCAGGATGACGCGGTCGGCGTGCTCGAGTATGAGCGGGCTGACGCTCACGATCACGGTGGTCTTGCCCACCCGGTCGGTAACCACGCGATCAGCGATGCGCGCCTCGCTGTGGGCGTCGACCGCGCTGGTGGGTTCAATCAAAATCAGTACCCGCGCCTGCGCCAACAGCACGCGGGTTAGTGCCAGCCGCTGGCGCTGACCGCCAGAAAGTGAGCGGCCCTGCTCGGAGAGCCGGTCTGCGAATTGGGAGGGGAGCTGTTCCACCACGTCGGTGCCATCGGCGTGCCACAGAGCCATAGTTACCCGCGACATCCGGTCATCATCGGGATCGGACTGCCCCGCGTTGTGCGGATCGAGCGCGTCCAGGATTGGACCGGAAAACAGGTGCGGCATTGCTTCGGAGACCACGATCTCGTCCCGCACCCGTGCCAGCGGTAGGTGGCGCAGCGGAACTTCACCCCAGCGGACTGCGGCCTCTTCGGGCCCCTGATCGTCAAATCGGCCGAAGCGGGAAACCACATCCGCGGCCAGATCCGGATCGGCGCTGACTACGGCCGTGAACTGGCCCGGCACGATGCGCAGGCCCGAGTGGGCATCAACGAGGTCTTGCGCTACATCCAGTTCTTCTTCGGCCGCAGTGGTCGTGGCGGAATCCGCATCATGCAGGGCGGATTCCACGCGCAAAATGTTGAGGATTTTTCGGGCCGCCACGATGGCCCGGGCAGTAATTTGAGCGAATTCATTGGCCGTCTGCAGGGGCATCGCGAGGAAGCTCGACATTCCGTATACGGCAATTAATTCACCGATCGTTATGTGGCCATCAAGGGCGAGGAGGGAGGCATAGAGCATGATTCCGGCTAAAAATAGGCCGGGTAGCAGTACCTGGAGCCCGTCCATGAGCGATTTCGGTATCGCCACCTTTTCCCCGCGCGCCCGCACTATTTGGGACTGTTGGCGGTAGCGGTTTAAAAAGACATCCTCGCCGCCAATGCCGCGTAGCACCCGCAAGCCCGCGACGGTGTCCGATCCGAGCGTGGTCAATTCACCCATGGCATCGCGCTGCTCATCTTGGCGCCGCTGCAGGGGGCGGACCACCAACGCGAGGATTCCCAAAACGATGGGCATGCCCAAAATTACGGCAATTCCTAGGGTCATCGAGGTTTTAAGCAGCAAAGTCGCGATTACGAAATAAGAGACCACCGCGCCGGCAAACCACGTGAAAGCGGAAAACAGGTCGCCCATGCGCATCGTGTCGGTGGCCACGGCGGTGACCACTTCACCGGTGGGTACCGCCTTATTTAGCGCGCGACCTCCCATCGAGGCGCGGTAGCCAATTAGACGCGAGGAGCGCAGCGCAGCCCGCAGCCACGAGGCCACGCCCAGCCGGTGATGGAAAATATTGGCACCGACGTGTACGGCTAAAACTGCGAGCAAAATGGCGCTCCAGCGCGTAATAGCACTGCCCGTCCACCCGGCAGCGGTTATCTCGTCAATAGCTATGCCCAATAAATACGGCCACACTGCTAAAGAGGCATCAGAAATCATCGCACCCATCGTGGCCGTCACGGACGTATCTACTTGCTTGCGCAGCAGCCAACTCAGATACGCAACGGGCGATTTTAGCGACGGTTTACCGGGCGGCAGATCCAGGTCTCCGCGCACGGCTGGCAAACCAATTTTGGGCAGCGGGGACACAGCAATAGATCCTAAGTTATGGGTTTAAGTGATGCTCGTCACGATTACCGCTGCTAATAACGCGGTATTTATCAAAAATCTGGGCCGTCCGACCCAGATCAATTAAATGATCAAGACGTTAACATTAAGGGTATCCGTAGCGCTTTTGCTAACCCAAGACTTTTCGCGCAATTGGCCTAAGTAGTTAGAAGGTGGCTTCGTCGTGGCCCGTGCCATTTATATTACGTCCGCCGAGGGAGAGACAGGAAAATCTGCCGTCGCCCTGGGCGTGCTTGATCTTTTGATTCACAGCGTGGAACGCGTGGGAGTTTTCCGTCCCGTGGCGCGGTCGACAACGCATCCGGACTACGTCTTGGAAATGCTGCTGGAACACGACGGCGTGGACCTTACTTATGAAGAGTGCATTGGCGTCACCTATGAAGAGGTGCATTCCAATGCCGATCTGGCGCTCACCAAGATCGTGCAAAAATATGGCGCGATTGCCAGCCGCTGCGATGCGGTTGTGATTGTGGGCTCGGACTACACCGACGTTGCCTCCCCCACGGAACTGGCGTTTAATGCCCGCATCGCGGTAAACCTGGGCGCCCCCGTGCTGCTGGTGGTGCGCGGCGCCGGCCGCACACCGGCTGAAGTTGGCCACGTCGCTGATTTGACGCTGGCAGAACTGCGCCAGGCGCGCGCGCAGGTGGTGGGCGTGATCGGTAACCGGGTGCGGCCCGATGATGTGTATCAGGTGCGCCGCGAGTTAGAAACCCGCGGCGTAGCGGCCTGGACGATCCCCGAAGATCCCATGCTGGCCGCGCCCACGGTACGCCAACTGATGGACGCCTGCGAGGGTGAACTGCTCTCGGGCGATAAAGACTTACTCTCGCGGGAAGTGCTCGATGTGGTCGTGGGGGCGATGTCCATGGAACACGTCCTTGATCACCTCTCCGATGGGGCCACTGTTCTAACTCCCGGCGATCGGGACGCGGTGGCGCTGGCGCTGCTGACCGCCCACGCTGCGGAGGGCTTCCCCTCGCTATCGGCGATGATCCTCAACGGCGGACTGATGCCCTCGCCCCAGGTTTTACGCCTGATGGAGGGCCTGGGTCAGCGCCTGCCCATCATCAGCACCTCGCTGGATACTTTCGAGGCCGCCACCGCAATTTCGCGGGTGCGCGGCCGGTTGTCGATGGAATCTCAGCGCAAGATCGACACTTCACTGTCAATGTTTGAACAGCACGTGGATGTCCCGCGCCTGCGCAGCTTGCTGCAGGTCTCGGCCACCGATGTGGTCACCCCACTGATGTTTGAATACCAGTTGCTGGAGCAGGCCCGCAGCGATCGCAAACACATTGTGCTGCCCGAGGGCACTGATGACCGAATTTTGCGCGCGGCCGGAACGCTGCTGCAACGCCAGGTCGCCGATCTCACGCTGCTGGGGCCCGAAGCGCCCATTCGCGCCCGCGCAACCGAACTGGGGCTAGATATTTCCGCGGCGAAGGTCATTGACCCCCACGAGTCAGAACTGCGCGAGCGCTTCGCCCAGGAATACGCCGAAATTCGCGCCCACCGCGGCATGACGGTGGACCGGGCCCGCGAGGTTGTCACCTCGGTGTCGTATTTCGGCACGCTCATGGTGCACGCCGGGATGGCCGACGGGATGGTCTCCGGCGCCGCCCACACCACCGCGCACACCATTCGGCCCGCGTTTGAAATCATCAAGACCACGCCGGATGTCTCGATCGTGTCGTCGGTGTTCTTGATGTGTTTAGAAGATCGCGTCCTCGTTTATGGTGACTGCGCGGTAAACCCCGATCCCACTAATGAGCAGCTGGCCGATATCGCGATTTCTTCGGCGCAAACCGCCGCCCAGTTCGGCGTGGATCAGCGCATCGCGATGCTGTCGTACTCAACTGGTGAATCGGGCAGCGGCGCGGGCGTGGACAAGGTCCGCTCGGCGACCGAACTGGTGCGCAACCGCCGGCCGGACCTGTCCGTGGAGGGGCCGATTCAATACGACGCGGCCGTGGATGTTTCCGTGGCAAGCGCCAAGCTCCCCGAATCCGCGGTGGCCGGGCACGCAACTGTGTTTATCTTCCCCGACCTCAACACCGGTAACAACACCTATAAGGCTGTCCAGCGCACGGCCGGAGCGGTAGCCGTGGGCCCGGTACTGCAAGGATTGCGCCGGCCCGTGAATGACCTTTCGCGCGGCGCGCTCGTCCAAGACATTGTCAACACTGTTGCCATCACGGCAATCCAAGCTCAGCAGGTGAAAGATTCGTGACCCGTCGCGTCCTGGTAATTAACTCCGGCTCCTCCTCCATCAAGTACCAGCTCATCGCGGTACCTCCTACCGAGGACGGCGAAAAAGAAAATGAAGTCCTCGCCTCGGGCCTGGTGGAGCGCATTGGCGAGATTCGCGATGGCAGGCTGCGCCACGACGGTCCTTCTGGCCGGGTAACCCGAGAAATGCCGATCGCGGACCACAAAGCCGGAGTGGGCGCCGTCCTTAAGCTATTTGAAGAAGTTGGACCATCGCTGGAGGCAAACGGCGGCCTGGCCGGGGTGGGGCACCGGGTTGTCCAGGGTGGGGATCGCTTTACGCAACCGGCGTTGATTACGGACGACGTCGTGTCCCGCATTGATCATTTGTCGCCTTTAGCGCCGCTACATAATCCGGCAAATGTGGCGGGAATTGAGGCCGCGCGCGAGGTTTTCCCCGAAGTGGGGCACGTGGCCGTTTTTGATACGGCTTTCCACTCCACGCTCCCGCCGGCGGCATACACCTACGCGATTGATCGGGAAATTGCCAGTAAGTACGGTATTCGGCGCTACGGGTTCCACGGCACCTCACACGGTTACGTGGCCCGGCGCACCGCTCAATTGCTGGGTAAGGACCCATCCGAGGTGAACATCATTGTGATGCACCTGGGCAATGGCGCCTCGATCACGGCCGTGCGCGGGGGGCTGTCAGTTGACACGTCGATGGGACTCACGCCGCTGGAGGGCCTGATGATGGGATCGCGGTCGGGAAATATTGATCCGGCAGTGATTTTCCACCTGCAGCGCGTAGCGGGAATGACCACCGATCAGATTGACACGCTGCTGAACCGCAAGTCCGGAATGCTGGGAATGACCGGCTCGAATGACATGCGTGATGTGCATGAAATGGCCGCCGGAGACGGCGAAGACGCTTTCGATGCGCAGCTGGCGTTGGAGGTTTATTGCCACCGGTTGCAGCACTACATCGGTGCCTATTACGCCCAGTTGGGTCGCCTCGATGCGATCGCGTTCACCGCGGGCGTGGGGGAAAACGATACGTGGGTACGCGAAAACTCACTGGCGGGCCTGGGGCAAATGGGCATTCAGATCGATGCCCAGCGCAATGCCGACCGGTCACAGCCAGAGCGGGAAATTTCCGCAGATGATTCGACCGTGCGGGTATTTGTGGTGCCAACTGATGAAGAAAGCGAGATCGCCCGCCAGACGCTGGATGTGCTTTTTCCCTAGCGGCGCGTCTCGTCGTTTGCCCCGCCAGCAGGGCTGTCTCCCCCGGCGGGTGGGCCGTTTCCCCCGCTGTTGGCCGGATCACCGCCGGCTGGGGTATCAGCTGCAGCGTCCGGTGCGTTTTCCGCTGCAGTTCGGGTGGAGTCGGCCTCGGGCGGGGAATCGGCGCGGCCGTTTTGTCGCGCCTCGGCGTTTAAGCGTGCGCGCACGCTCACCCGCCGCAAGTGGCGGGACATGGACCACAGCAAAAACAGCAAAACCAGCGCTAATAAAAACGCGATAATGAACGACTCGATACCCGGCGAGACATCATCGGGATTAATCGATGGACGCGGCGAAGGCTCATCCTGCGCCAAGACAATCGTGCTGCTGAGGTGAGCGGCCCACAGGTTCAAATTCACGGAACTAGTATCCCCCGGATTCCGGCAAATAGATCATCTTCCGGGATTTGGGTCTCCACCCGCGC
>DAHVRJ010000147.1:0-3807 GCA_027322505.1 Demequinaceae bacterium | reverse complement strand
GAAAAACAGCAGCGAGGTTCCCAAATCGCGCTGGAATACCAGCACCGCAATTGATACCAGCCACACGACGAGAATGGGCCCTAAATCGCGCCCGCGCGGCAGTTGGAGACCTAAGAATTTTTTGCCGGCCAGCGACATGCTTTCCCGGTGATTTACCAGATAACCGGCGAAAAATATTGCCAAAATAATCTTCGCAAATTCCGCCGGTTGCAAGGAAAACCCAAAAAATGAGATCCAAATACGCGAGCCGTTAATTTCACGGCCAATTACGGGCACCAGCGGCAAAAGGAGCAACCCCAAGCCCAGCAGCATCGAGGTCCACGTAAAGCGGCGCAACTGGCGATGATCGCGAATAAGTAGCAGCACGGCGGCGGCCAGAGCGATCCCCAGGATCAACCACATCAACTGTTTTTGGGCAAAATCGGTGTCCCGCCCGCGCACGTCATAGGCAATATCAAGCCGATAAATCATCACCAGGCCAAGCCCGTTAATCGCGGTCACGACGGGCAGCAGCACCGGATCGGCATACGGAGCCTTGATGCGCACCACAATGTGAATAGCAACTGTTAGGGCCAGCAGTCCTGCTGGATAGGCGATTATGGACGGCGGCAAGGCACCCTGGGTCGCTAATCCCACCTGGGCGTATGCCAGGGCGGTCAGCGCCACGGCGAGCACTAAAAGCCCAAGCTCGGCGTTGCGGCGGGTGGGGATTTTCTTGACCATTCTCAAGGTGCCGTCTGCTCCCGAATATTGGTCAAGATTCGCTGGGCGTCTTCCAGATCGCTGGCGGGCAGCGTTTCATCCACGCGGGTGCGGAAGTAGGGAGCGAGATCTTCGACACTGATTTCGGAGGTCTCATTAACCTCATATAGGGACCAGGGGCCAATATCTTGCGGCACGCCCTGAAAAATCGCCACCTTGCCCGCGTCATCGCCAATAAACCACTGGGTTTGGGTCCATTTCCACCCGCCCCAAACGGCGACTGCCACCAGGACGAGCAAAATAAATAGCAGTAAAGTCCCCCGAAAGAAGCGGCGCAAAGGGCCGCGCTGGGGCTCCTCGGTGGCTGGGTAGTCATCTTCGGCGGCGAGCTGACTTTCCGCGTCGGGAACGTGGACTTCCGCCGTGGCGGAGTCATTTTCTTTCGGTACCGCTGTGGTCTCTGTTTGGTTTGGTGCGCTCGCAGCGAGCGCCCCCGTTTCCGGGGTCTTCGTACCGGATTCGATTTCGGTCGTTGCCGCCGCTCCCAATACGGCGGACTGATCGTCCGGAGCGTCACCGTCGGAAATTTCAACAACGTCCGCGATGATGCAGGTTATGTTGTCGGGCCCGCCACCAGCTATGGCGAGATCGACTAATTCTTGGGCGCACTCGTCGCGGTCGGAGTATTTGGCCAAGGTCTCATGCAGGGCGGCGTCATCCACCACGCCGGAAAGTCCGTCCGAGCACAGGAGCCAGCGCTCACCCGCCTGGGCGGGGAAGGTTTGCACATCCAGAGTGGGCTTTCCCTCCACGTCACCCAAAACCCGCAGTAACACTGAGCGTTGCGGATGTTTTTCGGCGTCTTCTGGCGCGAGTCGACCCGTGTCAATTAGGTGCTGAACGAAGGTGTGGTCGGTGCTGATTTGCTCCAATTTTTCGTCGCGGAGCCGATATGCGCGCGAGTCGCCGATGTGCGCCAAAGTGAACTCGGCGCCGTCCAAAAGCAGTGAAGTTACGGTCGTTCCCATGCCCGATAAGACCGGTTCTGTGCTGACCCGTTCGATGATGTTGCGCTGCGCGGCCTGGATAGTTTCTTCGAGATCTTCAGGCCCCAAAGCCGGGTCGGCATCGAGCTCGCGGATGCGTTTTACGGCCGTTGCCGATGCAATATCGCCGCCGGCATGGCCGCCCATTCCGTCGGCCATAACTAAGAGCCGCTGGCCGATAAAAGCTGAGTCCTGGTTGGTGGAGCGCACCACCCCGACGTGACTCAGCCCGCTTGCTCGCAGTGCTAACGCCACAATTACCGCCTCAATTCGAGGATGGATCGACCAATGCGGATTTCCGTGCCTGGGCGCAGGCGCACCGGCTGGGTGATTTTCTCATTTGCCACGTAGGTTCCGTTGGTGGAGCCGAGGTCTTCGATCCACCACTCGGGCCCGCGGGGGTAGATGCGCGCGTGCCGGGTGGAGGTGTAATCGTCATCGAGACGCAGGGCGGCGCCGGCTACGCGGCCGATTAAAACGGTGGTGTTGCCCAGCGGGAGCTCGGTACCTTTGAGTGGCCCGCCCGTTACAACCAGGCGGCGCAGGGGGATGGTGCCGCCGCCTTTCACCGGAGCGCTGGTGGCGCCGGTAGCGGCTTGGCGGGGGGCGAGATCTCGGCGTAATACGGCAACAACTGACAGCACAAAAACCCACAACAAAACTAGGAAGCCCAGACGCAGGAGGGTGACTGTCAGTTCGCTCATGACTGCTAATTTAGTCCAGGGATCCGGTGTCGTCAGACTCTTCAGCGGCCCAGAACAAAATTGTGGTGCGACCAATCGTGATTGTGTTGCCGTTAACGAGGGTGGCAGCGTCAACCGGGTGGCCCTCGACGAACGTGCCGTTGGTGGAATTTAGGTCGGTGGCAATCACGCGCCGTTGGGGAGTGATGCGGAACTCTAGATGGCGGCGGGAAACCCCGGTGTCGTTGACGACAATGTCGGCTTCGGAGCCGCGGCCCAGCACGGTTTTTTGCCCCGTCAATAGGTAGCGATGCCCGTCCACGTCAATTATGGGGTGGCGCGCGGCAGAAGAAGTGGCCGGGGCAGTAGAACCCTTCACAGTTTCGGAGCGGACCTGAAAGCGCCCGTTTTCCAGTTCGGCGTTGCTTTCAAAATCGACGGAAACGGGGCCAACAAATGTGTAGCGCTGGCGCGTGGCGTGATCGGTAGCTACTGCGATCAGTTCATCAGCCATTGCTTCCCGGCCCCAGGAGTTCACCTGTTCCTCATCGGCAGGTGCCAGCTCAATCATAAATTTATTGGGAGCGATGTTGCGCTCACGCGAGACAATGGCGGTGCGGTCATCGAGTTGGCGGCGGATCGCCGAAGCGAGGTCGACGATTTTTACGTCGCTGCGGAAAGCTTTGGCGAAGGCACCCGACACGACGCGCTCGACCCCTTTTTCAAACTTATCCAGCACACCCATAGGTGCACCTCCCTTCGGCCGGCAAAATGCCCGCAATCAACTAGATCGTAACGAGTATTGCCCGGCAAGTGCGTCATGGCCATGGCTCACGGGCGTGCGGGGGCGACGTTCCCGGCCCGGCTGCGTTGTCTTTTTTGCGAACGCGAGTTGTCTTTTTTGCGAACGCGAGCCGCGTAAACTTGGGGCTTGGCCGTTTCTTGGGGCGGCCGCGTGCGTAAACGGGGTGTGCGCGAATGAAAGCCGGCCGCGTGCGTAAACTAGACGCGAAACGTGTTAATCTGCTTCGGCACACCTTCAGTGTGTGCAAATGGTTTAACAACGACTCGCGCGAGTGGCGGAATAGGCAGACGCGCTGGCTTCAGGTGCCAGTGCCCGCAAGGGCGTGAGGGTTCAACTCCCTCCTCGCGCACCAGATCTACTGCAGAAACAAGCGGAAAACTGGGCACCACACGGGACGCGCCTACATAATCGGCCTACAATAGAGGAAATGTAGGTGATGCCAGCACACGCCTACACAACTTTGGGAGTCTCAGGACATCGCGGACACCTGAACCCTCATTTTTGGAGGTCAAGTCGCGAACTCCTTTGTGATTTCCTGCTTGGCTAAGATACGCAGGTTACGCCACCGCGT
>DAHVRJ010000136.1:0-77819 GCA_027322505.1 Demequinaceae bacterium | reverse complement strand
GGTGAAATTGTCGCGCTCGTCGGTGAGTCCGGCTCCGGCAAATCCGTCACCTCAATGACCTCAATGGGCCTGTTGCCCCGCAACGCGCGTACCAATGGCAGTATTCGCGTGGGCGATGCCGCGGTCGAGAAGCTGGATGATCGAGGTATTCGGCGCGTGCGCGGCGCGGAAGTGGCCATGGTGTTCCAAGAGCCAATGACCGCGCTAAACCCGGTGCTGACTATCGGATCGCAGATGACCGAGGCACTGGAGTTGCACAACATCGCGCACGGGAAAGCGGCCGATAAGCGCGCGATTGAGTTGCTCGAGCTCGTGGGAATCCCCGAGCCGGAGCGGCGCATGAAGCAATATCCGCACGAGCTGTCCGGCGGGCAGCGCCAGCGCGTGGTCATCGCCATCGCTATCAGTTGTGACCCGCGCGTCATCATCGCCGATGAGCCCACCACGGCGCTCGATGTCACAGTGCAGGCCGAAATTCTGGACCTGCTGCGCTCGCTGACCACCAAGCTCAACACCGGCATTTTGCTCATTACCCACAACATGGGCGTGGTCGCCGATATGGCCGACCGGGTCGCAGTCATGCTCGAGGGTGAAATCGTGGAGGTCGGCACGGCCGATCAGGTGTTAAACCACCCCACACACGACTACACCAAGCGCCTGCTTAATGCGGTCCCGCACCTAGGGGAGGGGCCCGGGCAATTTGGGACGGCGACCGTCGCCGCTCCCGAGCCGGAACCTGATGAGGCGCCCGCTTTAGCGATGGATAACGTCGTTATTGAGTATTCGCGCTTAGGCAAGCCGCCCTTCCGTGCCGTAGATGACGTGACTTTGGCGGTGGGGCAGGGCGAAATCCTGGGCCTGGTGGGTGAGTCCGGTTCGGGTAAGTCCACCGTGGGCCGCTGCGCCCTGGGACTAATCCCGGCCCTGAGTGGCACGGTTTCCCTCTTTGGGCAAGACATGGGCAAGTTGAATCGGCGCAAACTTAAAGCACTGCGCAAGCGCATTGGCGTGGTATTTCAAGACCCGGCTGCCTCGCTGAACCCCCGCCTTCCGATCGGGGACTGCATTGCGGAACCGCTCGTCGTCCACAAGGTCGGGGATCGTAAGCTGCGCGAAAAGAAGACCTATGAACTGTTGGATGCGGTCGAACTGCCACGCCAGGTATTCAACCGCTTCCCGCACGAACTCTCGGGGGGTCAGCGCCAGCGGGTGAGCATTGCTCGGGCCTTGACGTTGGACCCGGAACTGCTGGTTGCTGATGAGCCAACTTCGGCGCTGGACGTCTCGGTTCAGGCATCAGTACTAGAGATGTTTACCTCCCTGCAGGAGCGGTATCGGTTCGCGTGCCTGTTCATCAGTCACGATTTGGCGGTAATTGACCTGCTGGCCCACCGGGTAGTGGTCTTAAAAGATGGCGTGGTGGTGGAGCAGGGCGCTCGCGAGATCGTTCTAAAAGAGCCCCAGCATGAGTACACGCGTACCCTGTTGGCGGCGGCTCCGGTCCCCGAACCAAATGAGCAGCGCCGCCGGCGCGAGGCCCGCCTGGCTTTGGCTGCCGAGCTGGGAGTGACCACCACCGAAGAACTTTAGAGGTGATGGCGCGTAAGATTGCGCGGTACGCCCGGTAAAACCAAGGACTCGCGAAAACTTATGCCAATAATGAAGCGCACCGATGTGCGCAATGTCGCCATCATCGCCCACGTCGACCACGGAAAAACCACGCTGGTTGACGCCATGCTGTGGCAATCGGGTGTATTCCGAGAGAACCAGGACGTCCACGATCGCGTCATGGACTCTGGAGACCTGGAGCGCGAAAAGGGCATCACAATCCTGGCGAAAAACACCGCCGTGCACTACGCCGGGCCCGGTTCGGAAGTCGGCGGCGATAACGGCGTTGTCATCAACATTGTTGATACTCCCGGTCACGCGGATTTCGGTGGCGAGGTCGAACGGGCGCTGTCCATGGTGGATGGTGTCGTACTCCTCGTGGACTCCTCAGAAGGGCCCCTGCCCCAAACCCGCTTCGTGCTGCGCAAAGCGCTGGCGGCCGGGCTTCCAGTAATTTTGGTGGTCAATAAGGTCGATCGATCTGACTCACGCATCGAATACGTGGTCGACGCCTCTTTTGACCTACTCCTTGAACTGGCCGCCGATGTGGACGCGGACAGCAACACCGAGATCGACACCGAAGAGCTGCTCAACGTTCCGGTGGTCTATGCCTCAGCCAAGGCCGGGCGGGCCTCTTTAGAGCGCCCGGCAGATGGCACCGTGCCCGAAAGTGAAACGCTCGAACCGCTCTTTCGCACCATTTTGGAGCACATTCCCGCTCCGGACTACGACTCCGACCTGCCGCTGCAGGCGCATGTGACGAACCTGGACGCCTCAGCATTTTTAGGGCGCCTGGCGCTGTTGCGCATCCACTCGGGTGTGCTGCATAAGGGCCAGCAGGTGGCGTGGTGCCGCGCCGATGGGTCAATCGAGCGAGCCAAAGTAGCCGAACTGCTGGTGACCCAGGGCCTGGAGCGGGTCCCGGGGGACACCGCTCATCCCGGTGACATCGTGGCAATTGCGGGAATCCCGGACATTACGATCGGTGAAACGCTGGCGGATCCAGAAAATCCGCTCCCGTTGCCGCTGATAGACATTGATGAGCCGTCAATCTCGATGACGATCGGAACAAATAATTCACCCCTGGCGGGCCGGGAGAAGGGCACGAAGGTCACCGCCCGGCTCGTCAAAGAACGCCTTGATCGTGAACTGGTCGGCAACGTGTCGCTGCGCGTGGTGCCCACCGAGCGCCCCGATACCTGGGAAGTTCAGGGACGCGGCGAGTTGGCGCTGGCGATTTTGGTGGAGCAAATGCGCCGGGAGGGCTTTGAACTCACCGTTGGCAAGCCCCAGGTTGTAACCCGGGAAATTGACGGCAAACTGCATGAACCGGTGGAGCGGCTTACGGTGGACGTTCCCGAGGACTACCTCGGCGCTGTGACGCAGCTCTTAGCCAACCGCAAAGGCAGGATGGAACAAATGAACAACCAGGGCACCGGCTGGGTGCGCCTGGAGTTCCTGGTCCCGGCGCGCGGCTTGATTGGTTTTCGCACCGAGTTCCTGACCGAAACGCGCGGTATGGGGATTGCCAACCACGTCTTTGAGTCCTATGAGCCCTGGGCGGGGGAGATCCGCGCCCGCGCTACGGGGTCGCTGGTTGCCGACCGGTCCGGAGTTGCCACGCCGCACGCCATGTTCCAGTTACAAGAGCGCGGCCAACTGATGGTGGAGCCAACAACCGAGGTCTATGAGGGCATGATTGTCGGTGAAAACTCCCGCGGCGAAGATATGGACGTCAATATCACGCGCGAAAAGAAACTGACCAATATGCGCGCCGCTGCGGCTGATGACTTCGAAAAGCTCGTGCCCCCGCGCAAGTTCTCGCTGGAGCAGTACCTGGAGTTTTGTGCCCCCGATGAGTGCGTTGAGGTCACGCCCGCCACAATTCGCGCCCGCAAAGTGATCTTGAACCAGCAAGAGCGCGCCAAGGCCCGCAACCGAGAGCGCCGGTCATGACCCAGCCCGCTGACAGCGCGGCCTCGGGCGCCGACTCGTTAAGTCTGTCCGCCGAAGCGGTAAGCCCGGCGGCCGATCCCCGCAGCCCGGCTGCCGACCGGTTGCCGGGCCGCGGCATTGTGGCCGTTCACGCCCACCCTGATGACGAAACGCTCACTCACGGCGGCACGCTGGCTACCTGGGCGCAGGCAGGCCAGCCGGTGGCCATTGTTACGTGCACGCGCGGCGAACAGGGCGAGGTAATTCCAGCTGACCTCCACCATCTGGAAGGAAACGGCCCCGCGCTCGCCGAAATACGCGAAGCCGAACTAGCCGCGGCCGCCGCTGCTTTGGGAGTCACGCACCAGATCTTCCTGGATCAGCTTCCCTTAACAACCAACGGCGCCGCACAAACCAACAGCGCCGCGCAAACCAACCCACCTACTCGTTATGAGGACTCCGGCATGGTGTGGGTTGGCCACGGTGCCGCCGGAGCGGTAGCTGCAGCGCCGTCGTCCTTAATCGCGGCCGATAAGGATGTGGCCGCCCAACGGTTAGCGGGCCTGATCCGGCAACTGCGGCCCCGCTTTTTGCTCACATATGAACCGGGCGGGGGATATGGGCACCCCGACCACGTTCGCGCCCGGGAGATTGCGGTGCGCGCGGCGCAGATTGCGGCCGATCCGGACCAAATTTTGGGTCTTGACCCGTGGGAAGTACCGGCGATTTTGGGATCCGTGGTACCGGCGGGCGTTTTACGCGCGGGGCGTGATGAACTGGCGGCGCGGCACGCGGCCGGCCAGATTTCCGGCGTGGAATCCCTGCGGCCCGAAACCGGGCAAGACGCACTTCCCGCGCTTGCGCGTCAGGACGAAACGGGGATTTTGGAACTCGATGTTTCCCCGCATAAGATTTTGCAGGCCCGGGCCGCCGCGCTAGCAGCCCACCGAACCCAGATCCAGGGCGTGCGCAGTTTTAAACCGCAGACCCAGCCGCCGTACTTGGCCGGAGCTTATGGGTTGAGTAATAATTTCTATTCCCCGCTGTTCACGCGGGATTTCTTTCTCCCCGACCCCGACTGGAGCGGGGTAGAAGTGACCGCCGATGACCTCATTCCGCCCGCGCCGAGTAGTGAGACATAATCTACGCATATGCCTGAGAAGAAATTCCGGTTCTACTTTTTGATCATCGGGGTGCTGCTGGGCATCTTGGTGGGAGCGCTTGGAACCACGCTGCACCGATCCGCGCCGCCATGGGGGCTGATTTTAGCAATCGTGGCAACAGCCGCGCTCAGTGTTGCGGCGCGTTCTGTCATGAGCTGGGCGGGATTAATTTCTGCGGTGGTGGGGTGGGCCATTGCGGTGCAGTGGCTGGCGCTGGAAGGACCAGCCGGTGATGTTCTGATCGCGGGCGATGGCCTAGGTTACGGCTGGCTACTGGGCGGAATTTTGGCACTTTTTGTGGGGCTGTTGCTGCCGGCCACGTTCTTCCAAGATCGGCGTCGCGACGCCAAACGTTCGCATTTAACGAAGGAATAGTTTTCATGACCAACCGGGATACTGACCTGCCAACAGAAGCGGAGAAGGATGATTTTCGCCGCACCATGGGCAGGTTGGCCTCGGGGGTGTGCGTGGTTACCGCGCGCTGGGGAAATATGGACCACGCCATGACCGCAACCGCGGTGGCTTCAGTGTCGTTGGAACCGCGCCTTGTCATGTTCGCCGTCCACATTGACTCCCGGATGCGTGATGCGCTGGAAGCTACAAATAAATGGGCGCTGAATATCATGGGGCAAAGCGGCCAGGCCGACGCCCAGTGGCTCGCCACGCCCGGGCGTCCAATCATTGGCCAGCTTGATCGCGTGCCATTTTTCCGGGGAGAATCCACCTCGGCTGCGATTCTAGAGCGAGCTATTTCGGCGCTGGAGTGCGAAACGAAACACGTGTATTCGGCCGGGGATCACGATTTAGTAGTCGGGCGGGTCCTTTCAACGCATCTGGGGCCCAATGAGCCGGGCTTGGTCCATCGAAACTCTGATTTCTTCGCCGTGCCGTAGGTAAAGCGATGGCGTTTACCAGTAAAATAGCCAGCGTGCCGAAAACTGACGACAGCCCGAGCAGCAAAAACTCGGGCGATTCTTCCCAGAAAAATTCCGGGGGCCGCAAGGGCCTGCGCGGAATCATCACGGGCGTAAGCATCGTCCTGGTGGTGCTTATTGCCTACGTGATTGCAGCGTGGGCGCTGGGGGATCGCGTCCCGCGCGGCACCTCCGTGGCGGGGGTAACGATTGGGGGAATGTCGGCCCCCGATGCCAAATCCACGTTGCGCCAGGCGCTGGCATCGGTCACCGAAGAACCCCTGGCGGTTGCAGTTGAAAGCGTGGAGAGTTCTTTAGACCCGGAGGAATCCGGCTTGCGCTTTGATGCGAACGCGACGGTGGAACGCCTAGTTGGTTTTAACCTCTCCCCAGCGCGAATGTGGCAGCACATCGCCGGGTCAGGCGCGGTCGATCCGATCACAGACGTGGATGAGGAAGAACTCTCGGGGGCCCTGTTTGTGTTGGCAGAAGATTTCAAGGTTGAACCAACCGATGCAACGATTGAGTTTGTTGACGGTGAGCCAGAAACAACTCCGGCTGAGTCGGGAGTCGAATTAAACACCGATGACGCGGTCACGTTCCTCGTACAGAACTGGCTTACGGGATCCCCGCCGTTGGAATTGCCCGCACGTACCGTGCCGCCAGTAATCACGGACGAAGAGGTAGATCGGGTGTTGACCCAGGAGGCCAAGCCGCTGGTTTCTGACCCGATATCGGTGCGCGTCGATGATTCCCGTAAAGACTTAAAGCCGGACCTGCTGGCCTCGGCCGCGACATTTGAGAGCCAGGGCGCGACCCTGCAGCTGCGCATCGACGGGGAAGTATTGGCCGAATATTTGCGCGAGGAGATTCCGAAGCTGGAAAAAGCGCCCAAGGATGCGACCATAAAAATTGGGGACGATGGCCCGGAAATTACCGCTGATAAACCGGGAACCAAGATCGACATTGAGCGCCTGGGTGAGGACATAATCACCGCCGCGAGTGATGACGTGCGCACTATAGATTTAAATTTCGAAGAAACTGCGGCCGAGCGCACCGAAGAAGACATTAAAGCGCTGGGCATCAAGGAGCGCGTCTCCTCCTTCTCCACCCCGGTCACCTCGGATGCGGTACGCACCAACAACTTGCGGGTGGGGGCCAAGACCATCAACGGGCTCATTGTGATGCCCGGGGAGACGTTCAGTTTGATCGATGAGATCCACCCGGTCACGGCCGAGAAGGGCTACGGCGAGGGTGGAATGATTATTGACGGCGTACTGAAGCGCCGCTTGGGCGGTGGCCTTTCGCAGGTGGCCACTACGGTCTACAACGCAGCGTTTTTCGCCGGCTTAGAAGACGTCGAGCACAAACCGCATTCGCAGTATTTCTCCCGCTACCCCGAGGGGCGGGAAGCAACCATGGCCGCCCCGCACGTGGACATGAAATTCCGCAACGACTCCGATCACGGCATCTTGATCGAGTCTTGGGTGGGCGACGGACAGTTGCACGTGGTCTTTTGGGGTACAAAAGAGTGGGAGATCAAATCAGAAATTAGCCCGCGCCGTGACGTGGTCCCAGCTAAAACGGTGACGATCTCCGACCCGGAATGTAGTCCATATAAGCCCGGCAGCCCCGGCTTTGCTGTTACGGTCAAGCGCATGTTTTACAAGAATGACGAGCTGAAGAAGACCGAGAGTCAAAGCTGGCGCTATAGCCCCTCAAACGGTGTGCGGTGCGCGAAGGATGACGACTAGCGGCGTGGACGCTTTTTCGGGGGCGGCGGCACGGGTTTACCCAGGTAAATAGTGTCGGCATCAATCCACACTTTGCCCCGGCGCGTTTCTACCTCAAGGCCCGTTTCATTCAGGGCGGTTATGTAGCCCAAGGCGTCTGCGAACCCGCCCTCGGGCAAGCGACGGCGTACCGAGACGCGCATGCCAATGGCCCAGTCCCGCCACGGCACATGCGGTCTGCGACCAGGTCGCTGCGGGCCAACCGGTGTGGGGGTCATCTCGCCTCCTGGGGGTTATGGGTGCGATACTTAACAATAGACGGCTGCACCACCCGGGCAGGGGCTAGGAGTGAAGGGACTTTTATGACATATGTCATTGCGCAACCATGTGTTGACGTTAAAGATCGTTCCTGCGTAGAGGAGTGTCCTGTCGATTGTATTTACGAGGGTGAGCGCTCGCTTTATATTCACCCCGATGAATGCGTCGACTGCGGTGCTTGTGAACCAGTGTGTCCGGTAGAAGCGATTTATTACGAGGACGATGTCCCAGAGGAGTGGGAGCAGTACTACACCGCGAACGTGGAGTTCTTTGACGACCTCGGCTCACCTGGTGGGGCGGCGAAACTGGGGCTGATTGAAAAGGACCATCCCATTATTGCGGCGCTACCCCCGCAAGAATAATCAGGCACCACCGGGCGTAAAGGCGATAGTTAAGTGCAAGTTTTAGGGCTGCCAGATTTTCCGTGGGATAGTTTGGCGCCAATCACTGCGCGCGCCAAAACCCATTCGAACGGTTTTATAGACCTCTCAGTCGGAACTCCCGTTGATCCGACCCCCGAGCGCGCCCAATCCGCGCTGCGCGCTGGGGCAAACGCGCCGGGCTATCCGCCGACCGCCGGCACGGTGGCGCTGCGGGAGGCAGTTTTGGATTGGTTCACTCGGGCCCGCGGGGTAGATGCCATGCGGGCGGGACTGAGTGAAGATGGCGTACTTCCAACGATCGGGTTGAAAGAATTTGTGGCGTTCTTACCCGGGTATTTGGGGTTGGGGGCAAATGACACCGTCATGTATCCCCGAATCGCCTACCCCACCTACGACATTGGTGCCCGGCTGGTGGGCGCCCAAACCATTGCCGCAGATGCCACGACAGCTGTTGGTCCCGGTGAGGTTCAATTGGTGTGGCTTAATTCGCCTTCCAATCCCACGGGCAAGGTCCTTGGAGTTGAACACCTGGCCAAGGTGGTGGCGTGGGCTCGGGAGCGAGGTGCCATCGTGGTGGCGGATGAGTGTTATGCCGAGTTGCCGTGGGAGGAGCCCTGGCGCAGCGCGGGCGTTCCCTCAATTTTAGATCCGCGCGTCACGGGCGGTTCCCCCGAAGGAGTCCTCGCGCTGTATTCGCTTTCAAAGCGTTCCAACCTGGCCGGGTATCGCGCCGGATTCGCCGCCGGTGATCCGAAAATCATTGCGCCCATCTTAGAGGTTCGCAAGCATGCCGGGATGATGATGCCCGGGCCCGTCCAAGCCACTATGGAGACGATGCTGCGCGATGACGCGCACGTGGTGGAGCAGCGCGAGCGCTATCGCAAACGGCGGGGGCTGTTGCGCTTGGCACTGGAAGCAGCTGGTTTCCGCATTGATGATTCTGAAGCGGGCCTTTACCTGTGGGTTACGCACGATGAAATTTTGAACACGCAAGCCAGCGGGAATACCGCCGGCGAGCCGCAAGCGGGGGCGTGGACGCTTTTGGAGTGGTTCGCCGACCGCGGCATTCTGGTTGCGCCGGGCACTTTTTATGGTCCGGCGGGTAAAAATCACGTTCGAATTGCCCTGACGGCTAGCGATGTTGACGTAGCGGCAGCCGCCCGGCGCATTGCTCCCCGCGAGGATGGCGCTTAAGGGGGGCTAACAGGCTCGGCCTGGCGCTGTACCATCCCGGAGCGCCACCGAAGCGATCGTGATCGAAATCACGCGCGCATTTGGGACTTTCGACCCACACGCTTAGCTCTTGAAGGCGGACCCGATTAGGACGCATGGTTAACGGGCGGTAACGTCTCCTGGTAGCCGACGTTGTCTAATAGCCAGACGTCGAATAAATGAAATTTGTACTGACTCCTGGATATTCCAGAGGGAGCATAATTATGTCCGATGGCAATACCACCCCAGCTCGCCTTGCACTAAACGGCACAGAGCTTGAGCTGCCGCGCGTTGCTGCCACGGAGGGAAATGACGGAATCACTGTTTCGAAACTTCTCGCCGATACAGGTGTCGTAACCCTCGATCCCGGTTTCACTAATACCGCTTCCTGCGCCTCCGACATCACCTACATTGACGGCGGTGCCGGCGTTCTCCTCTACCGCGGGTACCCCATTGAACAGTTAGCGAATCAGACAAGCTTTTTAGAAGTCTCCTACCTGCTGCTCTACGGTGAGCTACCCAACGCTTCTGAGTTGGCTGCCTTTGACGACCGCGTAAACCGCCACACGCTGATTCGGGAAGACTTTGCGCGCCTGTTCGATGCCTTCCCCCGCGATGCGCACCCCATGTCGGTAGTGGCCAGTGCCACCGCGGCGCTTGGTGGATTCTATTCCGATGCGCTGGACGTTCACGATGACGAAGTCTCCGACCTAACCACGATTCGTTTGCTGGCAAAGATGCCCACCATCGTGGCGCGCGTCTTTAAGAAGATGCAGGGAGCATCCCCGCTCTACCCGGATAACGACTACGGGTACGTGGACGATTTCTTACGCATGACTTTCGGTAACCCATCCGAACGCTACGAAGTCGACCCGGTCGTTGCCAAGGCCATGGACACGCTGCTGATTTTGCACGCTGATCATGAGCAGAACTGCTCTACCTCTTCAGTGCGCCTGGTTGGATCAAGCGAAGCCACGCTGTACGCCTCAATTTCCGCCGGCATTGGCGCGCTGTCGGGGCCCCTACACGGCGGCGCCAATGAGGCAGTGCTGCACATGTTGGAAGACATTCGTTCCTCGGGTGACAGCGTCGAAAAGTATGTCGATCGCGTGAAGAACAAGGAAGCCGGAGTTCGCTTGATGGGCTTTGGCCACCGGGTCTATAAAAACTATGATCCGCGGGCGGCGATCGTGAAGCAGGCCGCAGACGACATTCTTAAATCCCTGGGCGCCCGTGATGAGCTGTTCGATATTGCGCTGAACTTAGAAGAAATTGCTCTCAATGACGAATACTTCATTGAACGCAAACTCTACCCGAACGTGGACTTCTACACCGGTCTGATCTACAAGGCAATGGGTTTCCCCAACGCAATGTTCACGCCGCTATTTGTGATGGGCCGGCTGCCCGGATGGATCGCACAGTGGCACGAAATGCGCAAGGACCCCGCAACCAAGATCGGCCGTCCGCGCCAGGTTTACACCGGCAACACGAAGCGTGATGTTCCGGCCATCGAGAACCGCTAGGGCTCAGTTTCCGTCCTGGGGCGCGAACGTGATTAGGACGTCCCCGCTTTCTGGTACATCGGATACTGCCCATGGTTCGGCGCGCGTCCATCGTTGACCGCCCGCGTCAACGGCGACGATTCCGTAGCTGTCGGCAACCGCAACGGCCCAGTTAGCCACCGCCCACACCCGAACATCGGCCTCCGCATCCGCGTCATGGGGAATTGAAATAGCGATTTGTTTTTGACCGGCCGCCGCTGCATCGGCGCCGTCGCTGTCCACCGGCCGCGCTTCCAAATCGGAAAAGTCGGCCGCGAAGCGCGTAGAAAATCCGGCTAAATCGCCGCTATCGGCCTCATGCAGCTGGCAGTCGAGCGCCGCGGGGGAGTGCCCGGTCAGCGCCGAGGCAAAAGCGCGCGCCATATCTTCATGCTGGGCATACGCGTCCGGGAAGGCCGACCGCTGCACCGCCTGGGCCGCATCGGTAACGGGCATATCGTCATATCCCTTGATGCGAGCCAGCACGTCATAGAAAGCCTCGGTGGCGTAGCGAGGATCTTGTACCTGTTCCTCGGTTCCCCAGCCCTGGGACGGCCGCTGCTGAAACAGTCCCAGCGAGTCGCGATCGCCGTAATCAATATTGCGTAGTTTCGATTCCTGCATTGCGGTGGCAATGCCAATAGTAGCCGCCCGGGCGGGCAAATCCCGCTGCAGCGAAATAGCACTTATTAGGGCCGCATTATCGGCCTGATCCGGAGCCAAGCTGTGGCTTCCAACAGCGCTAGCGGTCGCGGTGCAGCGCTGGGAAAACGGCAGGGTGGTCGAAAAATGATTTAGCGCCCAAACGGTTCCAAAAACGGCGAGAGCCAGTACAACAATCAGGATGATCGTTGTTAAAAAGAACTTCCTTATACCGCCCACTACACAATCACCCGTCAGCGATTCCGCACAAAGCCAGCCTAGGGCTTAACCTGGAGTGCATGACTCGTTCCTTCGACCTTTCTAAAAAGCCGCACAGCCACGGCGACGTGCCTCACGTAATTAATGGAAGTGACAACACATCACATCCACGCGAAGCACGAAGCAGCGGGTCGGACTTCCCGGCCTATCAACAGGGGCCGTTAACTTTCCGCCGGAGTCAAGTGCCAGATACCACCAGTGACCAGCGCCTCTTAGAGACTTACGAAACCGGGCACTGGTCTCACCAGGATCCCTGGCGCGTACTGCGAATTCAAAGTGAATTCGTCGAAGGCTTCGACGCACTTTCCGAAATGGGACGTGCGATAAGCGTATTCGGCTCCGCGCGCGTCCAACCCGGCGACCAAGACTACGAGTTGGGTGTCGAGGTCGGAAAGGCCCTGGCCAAAGCCGGATACGGCGTCATCACTGGCGGTGGGCCCGGCGTGATGGAGGCCGCAAATCGCGGCGCGGTAGAGGCCAATGGCCTCTCGATTGGCCTGGGTATTGAACTGCCTTTCGAGCAGGGAATGAACGACTGGGTCGATGTGGGCGTTAACTTCCGCTACTTCTTCGTGCGCAAGGTCATGTTCGTCAAATACGCGCAGGGCTTTATTGTCCTGCCCGGCGGTTTCGGCACATTCGACGAACTCTTCGAAGCGTTGACCCTGGTGCAAACCGGCAAGGTCACCCGTTTTCCCATCGTGTTGGTGGGCACTGAGTACTGGACGGGCCTGGTGGATTGGCTGCGGAAGATGGTCGTTGATCACGGCTACATCAGCCCCGAGGATTTTGAGCTCATCGAACTGACCGACGATGTGGACCGAGCCGTTGAAATTATTGTCTCCGCCCGCAACCATCGCAATGGAGACCCCGAAGTAACACCGAAGCAGCCGCAGTAACCACGCGTGAGCATGTCAAAACTTAATTCATCCACCGTGCCTCCCCGAGCGCCAGGTTTGTGGCTGCGCGGCAAGCTGCGCGATCGATTCCTGGTGATGGCAATCATTAATCGCACCTCCGACTCCTTCTACCCCCGCGCCCGCCAACTGGATGACCAACAGGCGCTCGCCGCGGTGGAGCAAACTGCAAGTGAGGGCGCTGACATTGTCGATATTGGTGGGGTGCGTGCTGGCCGCGGCCCCCAGGTGCCGGTAGCCGATGAGATTAAGCGGGTAATCCCCTTCATCTCGCAGGTGCGGCGGGAGTTTCCGCAACTGCTAATTTCGGTTGATACCTGGCGCTCGGAGGTGGCGCGGGCCGCCGCCGAGGCCGGCGCTGATTTGTTAAACGACACCTGGGCGGGCTCCGACCCGCAGGTGGCTACTGTGGCGGGGGCCAATGACTTGGCGCTGGTGTGCTCGCACACCGGTGGCATGCCGCCGCGGACCGACCCATTCCGCGCGTTTTACCCCCAGGGAGTGCTCGCCGATGTGCGGGCGTCGCTGCAGGCGGGCGCCCAGCGGGCAATTGCAGCTGGCGTGCGGCCCGAAGCGGTTCTCATAGATCCGACGCACGATTTTGGTAAAACCACCTGGCACTCGCTGGAACTGGTGCGCCGCACCCAGGAACTTGCAGATTTGGGCTACCCGCTCCTGATGGCGTTATCGCGCAAAGATTTCATCGGAGAGACACTCGACCTGGATGTGGAAGAGCGACTGGAGGGCACCTTGGCCGCCACCGCGATCGCCGCCTGGAACGGGGCAACCGTCTTTCGAACCCACGACGTGCAAGCCACCGTTCGCGCCTTAGAAATGGTGGCTGCCGTGCGCGCAGAACGTCCCCCAAAAAGGGCGATTCGCGGTATGGCATAACTAGCAGGGCCCGGCGCCGGGTAGAATGAGAACTGAACTCTCGTTGGACGCACTCCACTTTGCCCCCGATTCCACCCGGCATCGGGAAGGATTAGCGTCACGAGCTGAACCCAAGAAAGGGGAGCCACGGATGGCGGCTATGAAGCCGAGGACCGGAGACGGCCCGCTCGAGGTTGAAAAAGAAGCGCGCGGCTATATTATGCGAATCCCACTGGAAGGTGGGGGCCGTCTCGTTGTTGAGTTATCAGCTACTGAGGCAGCGGAACTGAAAGAGGCCTTAGCAACGGTCACGGATTGATTTTGCAAGTGAGTAATTCGATCCAGGATTTGTTGAATCCGTCGCTGGCACCTATTGGAGTCCAACGCGGGAACTTGAGTGCCGAGGCGCTAATGAGTGCCTCGGCACTAGCCTTGCCGGTTGCTCCGCCGGCCGCGGGGGAGACCGAGGTCCAACCCCGCTGGGGCACGGCGGATGCTGCGCTCCTTTACGGCATTGACCTAGCCGAATTGGCCGTACGCTCGGGCGCTACCGGTGCGGGCGGTAACATTGGAGTCCTCCACTTACCGCGACCGGTGGGCGATAACGCGTTCCCGTGGCAAGACCTCCCGCTGTGCATTTACTTGGTGGGAATCGGCTCCGCCGCCGTGCAGGATTTGCGCCGCGCCGGAGCAGCACTGGCCCGCCGCGTCCACTCCCATGCCCAACACGTGCCGGCTAACAGCCGCACCATCACCACCGTGGGCGCCGAAGCAAAAGCCGATGCCGTCCGCGCCTTCTTAGAAGGCTTTTATCTGGGTGGCTACCGGCAAGCGCGCTGGACCGGTACGGGTTTAGCCGAAATTAAGGACGACACCACTCCAGCTGGGCAGGGCTCCGTCACCGCAGACACTGACGTCTTTGGCGAGGAAGTGGAAGAACCTGCTGGTGGGGAGGTCGAAAACGAGATCGTTTTGGTGGGACGTCACCCACAGCAGGCCGTGGCTCTTTCACAAGCCGGAGCCCGGACCACGCTGCGCACGCGCGCTTTGGCTGCGACGCCGTCCAACATTAAGACCCCCCAGTGGTTTGTTGAGCAGGCCACCACGCTGGCAAGCCAAGTCGGTTTGGAGACCGACGTGTGGGATTTGGAGCGGCTGCAAACCGAGGGATTTGGCGGCATTTTAGCGGTGGGCGGCGGCTCAGCAAGCCAGCCGCGCATGATGACTTTGAGTTATGAGCCCGAAGAAGCCAGCGGCGAACACGTGGTGTTAGTCGGTAAAGGCATTACCTATGACACCGGCGGCTTATCGATCAAGCCGCGCGAATCCATGGTCTCAATGAAAACCGATATGGCCGGCGGCGCCGCGGTCCTCGCCGCGATTGTGGGCGCGGCCGAACTTCGCGTCTCGCAAAGAATTACCGCGGTCATTCCGCTGGCAGAAAACGCGGTAAGCGGCTCGGCGTATCGACCCGGAGACGTGGTGCGCACCTATGGGGGCCGCACGGTCGAAATTGCCAACACCGACGCCGAAGGGCGGATGGTTTTAGCTGACGCGCTGGCCTGGGCGGATGAGAATTTAGACCCCGACGTGCTGGTCGATGTGGCAACCTTGACCGGCGCTGCGACCTTGGGCCTGGGGCGCGGGCACGCGGCAGCATATTCCACCGATGATGAGTTAATCTCGCAACTCAGTGCGGCTGGTGAGCAGACCGGGGAGCGAATTTGGCACATGCCCCTGGTAGATGAATATCGGCCGGCAGTGTCGTCGAATGTGGCCCAGTTACGCCATGTTCCAAACGCGGAACACCGCTATTTAGGTGGTTCGATTACGGCCGCGCTGTTCCTGCAAGAATTTGTGGGCGAACGCAAGTGGGTCCATTTAGACATCGCCGGGCCCGCTCGTGCTACCGCAGCTAAGCACGAGGTCCCCAAGGGCGCGACGGGATACGGCGCGCGCTTGTTGCTGCGCTGGCTCGAAAACGCGAGCTAGACCCGCGTCCCAATTAGGAGCCCGCCGCCGATGGGAATAAGCGCGGGTAGGAATCGCTCATCGTGGCGCAACGTGCGGCCAATCTCGCGCACCGCTGTGGTGGTTTCATCCCGCCGTGCCGGATCGGGAACCCGGTCGTGCCACAGCGCATCGTTGATGACCATGAGACCACCGGGACGTAACAGCACGGTGGCCAGTTCGAACTGCTCGGCGTAGTCCAGCGGATCCGCATCGAGTAAGACCAGGTCATAGGCGCCGTCCGCAAGCCGCGGGAGGACGTTTATGGCATCGCCGGCGATCATCCGCACGCGGCCGCTGGGAACCCCCTGGGCGGTGAGGAGTTTGCGCGCGGCTTGTTGGTGACCGACGTTGACATCGATGCTGGTCAAGACGCCATCGGCGGGCATCCCGGACAGGAGCCACAGGGTGGAAACACCTGCGCCGGTGCCCACTTCAACAACCGCGCGGGCCTGGATTGTGGCCGCAAGTAAGCGCAGCGTGGCGCCGGCTCCCGTCGACATCACCGCGCATCCCAGTTCTTGACTGAGTGCGCGCGCCTCAAGCATCGCCTCATCGGGCTCAATGAACTCTTCGCAGTAGGCCCAACTTAGGGCTTTATCTTTGATGACGACCTCCGCAGTTTCGTGGGCCGGTATTCGGACCGATTCCATATAGGTTCGAGGATAGTGGGACAATGGCCCAAGTAAATCTTCAGGAGGTAGAAGCGCGCCGTGAATAGTGACACGCCAGCGAGCGTGCCCGGCTGGGAACAGATTGTTTCCGAGCAGTCGGGTCGGGTGTTTCGGCTTGCCTACCGCTTAACGGGTAACCAGCACGATGCGGAAGACCTCACGCAAGACGTCTTTGTGAAAGTCTTTCGATCGCTGGCGAAATTTGAGCCCGGAAACGTCGAGGGCTGGCTCCACCGCATAACCACGAATGAATTTTTAGATCAGGTACGCCGCAAGCAGCGCATCCGCATGGTTGACCTGCCCATCGATGCGGATAATCGGCTCGATGATGGCCGCGCTGAGGAGCGACCGGAGCGGGCGTTTGAACACCGCAACATGGGCGATGACGTGCAAACCGCGCTGGCGGAACTCTCCCCCCAAATGCGCGCGGCGATTGTGCTGCGCGATATGGAAGATCTCTCCTACGAAGAGATCGCCACGACGCTGGGAATTTCTTTGGGCACGGTCCGCTCCCGAATTCACCGAGCCCGGGCGGCCATGCGCCGGAAACTAGCGCACCGAGCGTCCGAATTTGTCATTCCTACCCCGCCCACTGACGCCACTGCCGATGGGCAGACCACAGCCGTCACCAGTGCCGGCGATGGAGGCGAGCGGCTCGCGCGCAGCGGGGATACCACCAGTCAGGGTGGTGGTGCGCAGTGACGCAGGAGTCCGAATTTGGGGCAGGCGACAATTTGCCGCTGGGGGATGATCATCTTGGCGCCCTGCTTTCGGCGTATGTGGATGAGCAGTTGGTCGCGGCGGATGCGGAGCGAGTCGAGAGCCACCTGGCAGTGTGTGGCGAGTGTGCAGCAGCGGTACTGGAAATTCGCGAGGTACGCGGTCTGCTCGCCACGTCCCCGATTGTTACTCCCAGCCCCGCGCTTTTGAATCAACTTGCTGCCATAGAAGAGACACAGGCACTGCAACAGCCTCCCGCGCCGGAGAAAAAACAAACCTGGACCAGCCGCGTGCTCGTTACGGCCTTTGGGCTGGCCGCCTCAATCGCGCTTTTGGCTGTGGTCGGCTCATATGACCTGCCGGATGTGAGTGAAAATGTGGCGCAGCGGGCCCAAAGCAGCCTTTTGGGGCAGCGTAGCCCCACGCCGCGCTTTATGGCCGCTGTCAGCTCGGCGGAGTCGGAAAGCAAACTGGAGCCTGAACTGCGGCGTTTGGAAGAGCAGACTGCCGATTTAGAGATTTTGTCGATCGCGCCGGACCCCACCCGCGACGAAATAGAAGCGATCTTAACGGTCGATGCCTCCCAAGTGGTCGTGCGCGAGCGCCGGGGCAAATTGCCGCTGGGGGACCGCGCATTTGGTAAGCCGGCCCAAATTGCGGGCTATGAGGTCCAGGTGATTGAACAGGCACCCTTCACTGCGGTGTGGCAGCGTGGGGATCGGGTAATTAGCGTTGCCGCCGACGCGCCCCATGACACCATTGCCCTGATCATAGAATCATTCCCACCAGCTCCGGTGGATGAGGGAATCGGGGCACGAGTGATGCGGGGCGTCCATAAGGTTCGCCAAGTAATTGGGTGAGTGAGAAAAACAGTATGGGTGAAGACGACAAGGGATTTGCCGCACCGGGATCATTCCCGCCAACGCAGCCTGCTCAGTCCCAAAAGCCGGACGCGGGTCGCGCAGTGGAAGATACCGGTCCCGGCGCGCCGCCGGTATTCCAAACCGGGGGCTGGGCTGGTTTTGGTGCGGGGCCTAATCCCTATCAGTCCCCATACGCGCAGCAGGCGGATGATCCACGCGGAACTCAGCAGTACTCACCGGGGCCATACGCCCAGACTCCCTATGGGCCGTCTTCGCACCCGCAGCCATCGCCCCCGCAGTCGCCGTATGGGCCCTCTTCGCACCCGCAGCCGTCGCCCCCGCAGTCGCCGTATGGGCCGTATGATCCGGGCCACCAATCGACCCGCTCGAAAGACGGTCGGCGCGGCGTTCCCGTACTGGTACTTATTGCACTCACCTTGATCGCGGGCCTTATTGGGGGAGCGGTCGGCGCGTTCTTCGTACCCGGAACCGGTTCGGAGCCCGTTGCACTGCCCCCGCCAACGCCCACGGGTGAGGACGGCGAGACGCTAGCAGGCAGCGTCACTTCCGTTGCTGATGCGGTACTTCCCTCCGTGGTTTCGATTGACACCGGCGCCTCCTCGGGCTCGGGATTTGCGGTGCGGACCGACGGATATTTACTGACTAACCACCACGTTATTGCCAATGCAGATGGGCAGTTGACGGTTACCTTCGCCGACGGACGCAAAGAAGAGGCCGAGGTGGTTGGCAGCACTGTCTCATACGACCTTGCTGTTTTGAAAGTTGATCGAGATGACCTCGTGCCGCTGGAGTTGGCCGATTCCGAAAGTGTTGAAGTGGGGGAGCAGGTTGTAGCGATTGGCGCGCCGCTGGGCTTGGACGGGACAGTCACAACTGGAATTGTCTCCGCGCTTAATCGGCCGGTGGCGGCGGGCGACGAAATTGACACCGCCTTCATCAACGCCATTCAGACTGACACCGCTATTAACCCCGGCAACTCGGGCGGTCCGCTGGTGAACATGTCCGGGCAGGTGGTGGGGATTGCCTCGGCGATCGCACAGGTACCAGGCTCGAGCGGCAGCATCGGTTTAGGGTTTGCAATTCCCGCCAGTCAAGCCCGTCGCACGGCGGATCAATTGATGGAAACGGGTAAGGCAACCTATCCCATTGTTGGGGTGCTGCTTGACAATCGTTATAACGGCGAGGGCGTTCAAGTACTCGAAGAAGACAGCGCCGATATGGAGGCCGTGACTCCGGGCGGACCGGCAGAAGAGGCCGGTATCGAACCGGGGGATGTGATCCTGGCAATTGACGGACGCCCCGTTACTCAGCCCGATGAGCTCATTGTCGCCATTCGCGCGAAAGCACCCGGGGATGAGATCGAGTTGACGATCCGCCCTCGGGACGGTTCGGGTGAAAAAGAAGTCTCGGTCACTCTCGATGAAACCGAGAGTGAGTGACCCACCTGCCATGTTTGCCGGGATTAACGGTTCTGAAGCGCTCATCCTGCTGGTAATAATCCTGATCGTGGTGGGCCCTGAACGACTCCCGCACTATGCAGCCCAACTAGGAAAACTCGTGCGCGGGCTCAAAGCAATGCTCAGCGACGCGCAGAATAAGGTGCGTGACGAGTTGGGCCCCGAGGGGGAGGACATCCCCTGGGATAAACTGGATCCCCGGCAGTACGACCCGCGCCGAATCGTGCGCGAAGCGGTTTTCACTGATGATGCAGACGGTCCAGCGACGACGGGGACCGGTGCTGGTCGGCGCCTAGGCCCGGGCGCAGCCGCGGCGGGAACCGGGGCAGCAATGAGCGCCGGGACAGCCACCGCCGTTCGCGGTGCGAAGGCGGGCGCGCAGCGCGATGCGGACCAGCCCCCGCCCTTTGATGACGAGGCGACCTAAAGCGGGCTGGGTCGATGAAAACAGTCGAGCGCTTAACCCTTCGAGGGGTCTTAGAGCGGGCTGAGTCCGAGCGAGCGACCCGCCAAGCCCCGAGAGCGTTTGGTGAGCTTGCGCGCCATCTCAGTAATTACAGTTGAGGCGGGGGAGTCGGGATCGCTGAGGACAACCGGGGTGCCAGCGTCGGAGCCCGCACCGGCGGCCACGTCGAGCGGGATTTGACCAATAACGTCGACCTGAGAACCGAGCGTTTCGCTGAGGCGATCTGCCACGGTTTGTCCGCCACCGGCGCCGAACAGTTCTAATTTCGAGCCGTCGGGCTGGGTCAACCAGCTCATATTTTCGATCACGCCGACAATTTGTTGGCGGGTTTGCACAGCGATCGACCCGGCGCGCTCGGCCACGTCCGCGGCCGCGGCCTGCGGGGTGGTAATAACCACGATCTCCGCATTTGGCAGCAACTGAGCGGTGGATATTGCGATATCGCCCGTACCCGGGGGCAGGTCCAAGAGCAACACATCCAAATCCCCCCAAAACACATCGGCCAGGAATTGCTGCAGCGCCCGGTGCAGCATGGGCCCACGCCAAACCACGGCCTGATTGCCGGGCACGAACATTCCGATCGAGATTACTTTTACGTCGTGTGCCACCGGCGGCAAGATCATGTCGTCAACGCGGGTGGGCGGAAGTTTCACGCCCATCATGCGCGGAATGGAAAACCCGTAAACATCCGCGTCAATTACCCCCACGCGCAGGCCATCGGCGGCCATGGCGGCGGCAAGGTTTGCCGTGACAGTGGATTTGCCGACGCCACCCTTCCCCGAGGCGATCGCGTAGACGCGGGTGAGTGACTCGGGCTTGGTAAAGGGAATTTCGGGTTCAGCCTGGCCTCCGCGCAGCTGCGTGCGCAGCGCTTCACGCTGTTCCTTGTTCATAACGCCGAGACTTACGGCGGCCGAAGAGACTCCCTCGACTTCTTTCACCGCGTTTTCGACATCGCGGGTGATCGTCGACTTTAGCGGACAGCCCTCGGTAGTAAGCAGCACATTTACTAGGACGGATCCACCCTCGCCAATTTCAACGGAGTCGACCATGTTTAATTCGGTTATTGGTTTACGAATCTCAGGGTCGAGCACCGTATCCAGGGCGGCGGTGACGGTTTCTACAGTGGGCAAAGACATACCTCGATGGTACGCCGCGCAGATTTTAGTGCTTTCACGGGCCGCAGCCGCTGCTGAGAAGGAAAGGAGCTGCGGCTTGCCTGACTTCGGCTGCGCAGCTGGCATAGAGATGGATGCGCTTTGGTCAAAAGTAGGTAAGACTTGGCACATGAGTATCTCCGGTCGGCCTCCAAGCAATGTTCCGCGCGTTCCCACGTTACCCAGTGGTGTAGAACTTGCCTCGTTTACGAGTTACCTCGAAGCGCAGCGCGCGGTAGATTTTCTCTCTGACGAGGAGTTTCCGGTCCAGCACGTGACCATCGTGGGAACGGACCTGCGCATGGTGGAGCGCGTTACCGGCCGCCTTACCTATGCGCGCGTAGCCCTGGCTGGGGCGCTTTCAGGTGCATGGTTCGGCCTCTTTGTGGGTTTGCTTTTGACCATGTTTTCCGATGAACCGGCCTCTTTGCTTCCAGCGATCGCCATTGGCGTGGGCTTTGGAATGCTCTTTGGGGTCATTTCTTTCATGTTCACCGGTGGAAAGCGCGACTTTACGTCTTCAAGCCAGATCGTTGCCGCCACCTACGCGGTGCTGTGCCGGGCCGAGCACGCGGGTGAAGCCCGCCGGATACTCGCCAAGCTTCCCGGGGCCGGCCTCGGCGGTCCGGGTCAGCCGGGCGCTGGCCAGTCGGGTCCCGGTCAGCCGGGCGCCGGTCAGCCAGGTGCTGGTCAGTCGGGTCCCGGTCAGTCCGGCACCAGTCAGCCAGGGACCGGCCCCAGCCAGCCAGGGTCCGGCCCCGAAAGCGGGCAGTAAGCTTCGTGTCTAGATCGCGGCCTTTGCGGGATGACAAACTGCGCTAGACCTCGGGTTCTGCAAGATGACCAGAACTTCGCGTGCTGAGCCGATCCGCGTCACTTGCGCAGGCTAGCCATCCATTCTTCGACCGCATCGGGCGTGCGCGGAAGCGCCGCTGTGAGATTTTCATAACCGTCTTCGGTCACGAGTACGTCATCTTCAATGCGCACTCCTATGCCGCGAAATTCGACCGGAACGGACAGGTCTTCCGCCCGGAAATATAAACCGGGTTCAATGGTGAAGATCATGCCGGGTTGCAACTGGGCATCCAAGTACATTTCTCGACGCGCCTGCGCGCAGTCGTGCACATCAATGCCCAGGTGATGACTGGTGCCATGCACCATCCAGCGCCGATGAAAACCGCCCTCTTCGGAGAGCGATTCCGCAGCTGATACTGGAAGCAGGCCCCACTCATCGAGACGTGCCGCAATGACTTCCATCGCCGCGGCGTGCACATCGCGAAACTTAACTCCCGGACGCACCACCGCAAAAGCAGCATCGGCGGCGTCCAAAACTGCCTGATAAACCTGACGCTGGGCGCTTGAAAACTGTCCCGATACGGGCAGTGTGCGGGTGATATCCGCGGTATAAAGCGAATCGACCTCCACGCCGGCGTCTAAAAGAAGCAGGTCGTCTTTGCCGACTTCGCCATCGTTTCTAATCCAGTGCAGTGTGCAGGCGTTCGCGCCTGAAGCCGCGATTGTGTCGTAGCCCAATCCATTGCCTTCCTCGCGGGCTCGCGCCCCGAAGGCGCCCTCGATGACCCTTTCCCCTCGCGGGTGACCAATTGCGCGCGGTAGGGAACGCACTACATCTTCAAATCCGGTGATGGTTGCAGCGATTGCAGATCGCATTTCGGCGATTTCCCAATCGTCTTTCACCAGTCGTAATTCGGAAAGTGCTTCGGTGAGCAGGTCATCTGCCGAAGTGTCGGTTGTAGTGACGCCTGCGGTGGAACGGACTTCATCAACTAGGGCATTTATCTGGGCGTCCGCCCCGCGCACGATCCGCAGTTGGACAGCACCGGCCTCATCTGCCGGACCCACATCTTTGGCGAGCGCATCGGGAAACTCGGATATGTGCCGGCACGTGATTCCGGTTTCCGCCTCCACTTCTTCCAAGCTCGGGCGGGCGCCCACCCACAGTTCGCCGTAGCGCGCATCGGCGTAAAACTCATCAGAATCACGCGAAGCGCGGGGGTGGAAATACAACACCGCTTCGCCGTCCGGTTCAATCACCAGGACCGCTTCCGGCTCGCGGTCTGTTCCCAGGCCCGTCAGATGCGCAAAAGCTGAGTGGGGCCGGAAGCGATAATCAGTGTCATTGCTGCGCACTTTTAGACCACCGGCCGGAATCACCAGGCGCTCATTGGGGAAGGTTTCGGCTATGGCAGCCCGGCGCCGTGCGGCGTAGGGGGCGGACTCTCGCTGGGAGGGTAATTCGGTGCTGCGCGGCTCCCAGTTCGCTGCGATGAATTTCTTGAAAGCATCGGAAGTGGGACGCTGGGAGCGGGCGCTACCGCGTTCGCGTAAGTTTTCAGACATGTCTTTATCGTCCCACTGGGCCAGAAAACCGCACAATTCGGCCGCGGTATGGTGAGCCTGTGCGCATTGACCTTCACACGCACTCCAACCGCTCAGACGGTACGGAGGATCCCGCTGAAGTAATGGCGGCGGCCGCCAAAGCCAATATTGACGTCATTGGATTAACGGACCACGACACCATTTCCGGCTGGGAAGAAGCTAGCGCCGCCGTCGAAAGGACCGGGGTCGCGCTGGTGCGCGGCGCCGAGATTTCCTGTGCGGTTGGCGGCATTACAGTGCACCTCCTTGGTTATCTATTCGATCCGCATGACGCCGCCCTGCAGGAGGTTTTCACTAATACTCGTACTTCGCGTGATAGCCGCGCCCGCACCATGGTGGAGCGCCTTGGTGTTGATTACGACATCACGTGGGAAGACGTTTTATCTCAGGTGGAGCCAGGCGCAACTCTGGGTCGGCCCCACATCGCTGATGCGTTGGTAGCCCGCGGCATCGTTTCCGAGCGCAGCGCTGCATTTGAGGAGTTGCTGCACCCGCGAAATAAGTATTATGTGCACAACCCCACGATTGATCCGGTTGACGTGGTGCGAATGGTGCGTGCCGCAGGCGGCGTAAGCGTTTTTGCCCACCCGGGTGCCTCGGTTCGCGGATTAACTGTCGGCCCAGAGGTAATTGAAGCGATGGCTCGGGCAGGAATGTCCGGGCTCGAGGTGGACCACCGCGATCACTCGCCGAAAACCAAGGAACGCTTGCGCTCCCTCGCCAACGACCTAGGCCTCATCACCACCGGGGCCAGCGACTATCACGGCACTGGCAAACCGAATCGGCTGGGTGAAAACCTGACGGACCCGCAGAGTTTGGAGTTCATTGAAGCCGAAGGAATGTTGGAGGTGATTCGCCCGTGAGCATTGACTGGAGGCTGCTCTCCGAGGTTTTTGTAATCCTATTTGTGATTATGGATCCCCCGGGTACGATTCCCGTCTTTTTGGCTCTCACGGAAGCTCAAACTGCTAAGCAGCGCGCGCGGGCGGCAATCCAGGCGACATTCGTTTCACTGGGCGTAATTTTAGTTTTCGCGCTCTTTGGACAGTCCATCTTGGATTATCTCCATATTTCACTTCCGGCACTGCAGGCATCGGGCGGCTTGCTCCTACTGCTGGTGGCGCTGGAACTCTTAACCGGAAAATTTGACGAAGACCCCAAGGGACGCGAGGGCGTAAATGTCGCCCTTGTGCCGCTGGGAATTCCACTCTTAGCGGGACCGGGCGCAATCGTGGCGACAATGGTGTTCATCCACGCAGCCAGCGGAGTGGACGAATTTTCAGCTATCTATCTCGGCATTCTTGCCGTGCACATCACAATTTTTGCCGCGCTGCGGTTCTCCAACGTCATTCACCGGATATTGGGCACCGGCGGAACGATACTGGTCACGCGAATTGCCGGAATCCTTTTGGCCGCAATCGCCGTCCAGCTCATCGCAGAAGCCGTCACCAGCTTCGTCGCAGAAGTCTGAGTGCCGGCGTTGCGCCGGCACCACCTTCTAGTTGGCGCCGCCCTTGGTTTCGATGGGATTGCCGCCCCGCGTCCGGCGGCGGCGCCGGGACCGCTGCTGGCCGGAATTTGATTGACCGTTTTGGTTTCCATGTCGATTTGCCGGCGTAGCCGCGCCGCGCTTTTGGTCTGAACCGCTGGGAGCGCCAGATTGTCCGGCATCCGACCGGTTGATGTTTTGGCCCCGGCGCGTGCGCTTGCGGCGCCGTGTCCCGTCGCGGCGAGAACCGCCGCCACCACGCCCGTCACGGCGGGAGTTGCCATCGCCACGCCCGTCGCGGCGAGAGCCACCCGCTCGACCACCGCGACCGCCGCGCTCACCGCGACCGCCGCGCGAACCAGCGCCAGCGGTGCGCTTCCCGGTTTCGCCAATGTCTTCAAGTTTTTCGGCTTCCAACCCGGCGCGCGTGCGCTTCTCCTTAGGCAGAGTGCCCTTGGTTCCAGCGGGGATTCCTAGGTCGGAGTAAAGGTGGTCAGAGGAAGAATAGGTTTCCACCGGTTCCGGGAAGCCCAGATCCAGGGCGCGGTTAATAACGCTCCAGCGCGGGACGTCGTCCCAATCCACGAACGTGACCGCGGTGCCGGTCAGTCCCGCCCGGCCGGTGCGCCCGATGCGGTGGAGGTAGACCTTTTCATCTTCCGGGCACTGGTAATTAACAACGTGCGTGACGTTTTCTACGTCTATGCCGCGCGCTGCCACATCGGTTGCGACGAGTACGTCGACCTTGCCGGTTCGAAATGCGCGCAGTGCCTGTTCACGCGCCCCCTGACCCAGGTCTCCGTGGATCGCGCCAGCGGCAAAACCGCGGTCATTTAAATCGTCCGTAATTTTGGCTGCCGTGCGCTTTGTACGGGTGAAAACAATTGTTAGCCCGCGTCCCTCCGCCTGTAAAAGCCGGGCCAGAACCTCAATTTTATCTAGTGCGTGCGCGCGATAGACCAATTGCTTGGTCGCACTTACGGTGGCGCCGGAGTCTTCGGGGTCTTCCGCCCGAATGTGCGTGGGCTGGGTCATATAGCGCCGCGCCAGGGCCACAACCGCGCCCGGCATGGTGGCCGAAAACAACATGGTGTGGCGAGTGTGTGGGGTAGCGGCCAGGATCTTTTCCACGTCTTCTAAAAAGCCCAGATCGAGCATTTCGTCAGCCTCGTCCAAGATGGCCGTCTTGACGTGATTGAGATTCAGGTGGCGCTGGCGCAGCAGGTCAAGTAGGCGCCCGGGCGTGCCAACGACGACTTCGACCCCGCGTTGTAAAGCCGAGATTTGGGGTTCAAAAGCGCGGCCGCCATAGATCTGCTGAACGCGCACCTTGCGCGTGGTAGACGCTTTTTCTAGGTCGGTAGCGACCTGCACTGCCAATTCGCGGGTGGGCACAACCACAAGGGCTTGCGGCGCGCCGGGTTCCTTTAAGTCCTCAAATCCTGCCTCGCCCGGAGCCAGGATGTGTTGGAGCAGCGGAATGCCAAATCCGAGCGTCTTTCCGGTCCCGGTTTTGGCCTGACCAATGATGTCGTGGCGCGCCAGCGCCACGGGCAGGGTGAGAGCCTGGATCGGAAAAGGATGGGTGACATCGACTTTTTCGAGCGCTGAAACTATTTCTGGCATAACGCCAAGCTCAGCAAATGTTTGATTATCCACGAGTGCTTTGCCTCATCTGATTCTGGCGCCTCGCCGGGCAGTTTGTCTGCAATGAAGGCGGAGCGCTACTGGGGCAGCCGATCGTGAATTAGGCAATTTCGACGCGGTATGTGCGCGTAAAAAACAACTAAACTTTTTGGTCATACGACCGGTCAGCCTTACTTACAACCGGCCATCATACCGCGAAAGACAAGAAAAAGCCCGATCCGGCGATTAAAAGTGCGAAATCCACGCGGGAACGCTAACGCAACAACCGACGGGAAACCTACCGCAAGAAGCCCACCGGGTGCGCGGTATCGGAGCCGAGTTCCACATAGGCCACAGCGGCAGACGGAACCACAACACGGCGTCCCTTAACGTCGTCCAAGACGAGTGAATTCCCAGTGAGCGCCTTTTCCACAGCCTTAGAGGCGTCGTCCATAGTCAGGTCAGTTTCGATTGTTAGTTCGCGGCTTACGTGCTGGATTCCAACTGTGATTTCCACGTCGGGCTTCCCTTCTTACAAAACTGGAGTGCAGATACCGCATGTCAGTCTAGAGCGGGGAAGTGCGACAGTCCGCGCCAGGCAAGCTGTGTCAGCAAATCGATCGCTTCACTTGATGACACTCCCCGGGGATTACGCAGGCGGGTGCGGGCGGTGATTTGCGCCATGCCCAGCAGCGCGGTCGCCAGCAGGTGCGCCTGCGCGTCGGTCAGATCGGCTACGGCGCGCAACTGGCGTGAGATTTCCCCAGCGCACAGTCGGCTGGAGCGCTCCACATGCTCGCGCAGGGCTTCATCGGCTGTGACGTCGGATTCGAAGATGAGCCGAAATGCGGCTCCTTCGGCCTCGATGTAATTGAAGTAGGCGGCAAAGGCGGCGCGCACGCGTTCCCGCTCGTGGTTCACCGGTGTATCCAGCGCGGTCTGGACGTGAGTTACCAGCTCATTTGTTTGGGCATCCACGATCGCCAGATACAGCTCCATCTTGGACGAAAAATGGCGATATAGCACCGGTTTCGTAACTCCGACGCGTTCAGCAATCGTCTCCATTGACGTGTTGTGATAGCCCTCGTGCACGAATGCTTCCAGCGCGGCGTTCATGATTTGCGCGCGCCGAGTAATTCGGCTGATAGCGGGGGTAGCGGCAGACGGCATGAGGAGAATCGTAACCACTTCGGAACCCTTTGGCAGGTTCTTACAACCCCTTAAGGGTGATTGTTATCGGTTTGATGCGTACGCTGGAGTTTTCAACTCAATCTGGACCTTTAATTAGGAGTAAATATGCCGCAGTCGGTTCCCGCGCCCCAGGTTTCGGTTCAAGAGGTTGCCGACCGGCTGCAATCGCGCGCAGCGGGGCAGGATGACTTTCTTATTTTGGACGTCCGCGAGGCGTTCGAATTGCAAATTTCCCAGCTTCCCGAGGTCACGCACGTGCCGCTGGATGAGATTTTTGCTGATGAGGGACGGCGAGTGGCCGAGTTGGCAGATGTGCGTGACGTTTTGGTGCTGTGTCGCTCAGGCGGCCGCTCCGACCAGGCGGCGCGGATTTTGCAGGCACGCGGCGTGGCTGCCTCCAATATCTCCGGCGGGATTTTGGCCTGGTCGATGCACATTGACGACTCCGTGCCGGTTTACTGATCCCGGGTCTCATTGGTTCTTGCCGAGCCCGCGCCTCATTGGTCTTTACGGATCCCGCGCATTATTAGTTTTGTCACAGGTGTGTGGTCTGATTAATACGTGAGTATTTTGGACCGGCCCTACCGGGCATCGTCGGCCGTGCTGGTTTCGGGTGCGCCCGGCAGCGGACGCACAACGCTGGCACGCGAGATGGCTGCCCGGCGGGTAGAGGCGGGGTTTGCTGCTGATGACGTGCTGGTGATTTCTGCCTCCCGCACCGCTGCGGCGCAGATGCGCCAAGATCTTTCTGCCCGCCTAAAACGCACTTCATCTCAGCCACCGGCGCGCAGTGCGGCTTCGACCGCGTTTGCGATTGTGCGGGCGTGGGCGGTTGCCAACAATGAACCGCCGCCAGTCTTGGTATCCGGGCCGGAACAGGACGCGGTCTTGGCGGAGCTGATTGAAGGGCATTTAGCGGGCGAGGGCGTTCGCCCGCCGTGGCCCGACTCCTTGCCAACGCAGTCGTTGCGTCTTACCGGTTTCCGCGCTGAGCTGCGGGATTTACTTATGCGCGCTGCCGAATATGGACTTGCGCCCGAAGAGCTCATTGCGTTGGGGGAGCGCCATTCTTATCAACCATGGATCGCCGGTGGAATGGTTTATAGCGAGTACTTGAACGTCACATCCCAGCGCTGGTCCACCCCCGATGCGGGGCAGCGCTTTGACGCGGCCGGAATTGTCGATTCGGCCACGAATCTACTGGCGATGTGGGAGGAGGACTACGCGCAGGACCCTACGGGTCCGTTGCCGCCGCCCCCGCGCTGGAAGACGGTGATCGTCGATGACTATCAGGAGGCAACCGCCGCTACGGTGCGGCTGCTAGATGTCATGCAAAGTTCCGGGGCGGAGCTTTTGCTTTTTGGTGACCCCGATGTGGCTGTACAAACGTTCCGCGGAGCCCAACCTGCGCTGCTGGCGCGCGCGATGCAGCCGCGCGGCAGCGAATTGGGTGCGTTTGGCGCGCAGCACATCGTATTGGAACAGGTCTGGGGCCAAACTCCGCAGCTGCGCCGGGTTACCCAGCTAATAACTCCGGTGATCGGCTCAATTGGTCTGGTGGATCATCGCAAGGCTGCCAGCGCTGTCGAGGTAGGTGCAAGCGCTTCCGACGTTGCCGCCAGCGCTGTTGAAGTAAATGACGACAGCACCTTGGGTTCCAGTCGCGGCGCTGTGCCGCCGGCGGCGCAGGTAGCAATTGCCAATTCTCCCGCGCGGGAAATTTCACATGCGGCTTATGAATTACGGCGCGCGCACGTGGTGGACGGACTGGATTGGCGCCAAATGGCGGTGATTGTGCGCTCGGGGGCCCAAGCCGATGAGGTGCGCCGCGGACTTTTGGAGCACGGTGTTCCTATCTTGGATGAAACGGCGGAGGTGCTATTGCGCGCCGAACCCGCCGTCCAACCACTTTTGATGGCTTTGGAATATGCGGTAACGGCCAAGCTGGAGCCTCCTGATGTGCTGGCGTTGCTGCGCTCACCGGTGGGCGGGTTGGATTCAGTTGAGTTGCGGCGGTTGCGCCGGGCCCTGTGGAACTTTCTGCGCCACGAGTCCATGGCGCAATCCGTTGATGAGGCACTCGTTGATCTAATGAGTTCGGCGGTGGCCATTTCTTTGCCGGCCAGTATTCGGCGCCCCGTCACGCGCGTGGCCACCATGTTGCAGGCTGCGCGGGCCGCAGCCGAAGACCGGCTCGCCAACGTCGAAAGCGTGTTGTGGGCGGCGTGGGACGCCACGGGCCTGGCCCGAATTTGGCAAGACCAAGCGATTGCTGGCGCAATTGCCGGGCGCCAAGCAGACCGGGACCTGGATGCGGTGCTGGCCCTCTTTGCGGCGGCCGGACGCTTCGTTGAGCGCATGCCGGGCGCCAGCATTGCAGCATTTATCCGCCAGATCCGATCAGAAAGCCTGCCTGCTGACTCGCTGGCCGCGCGAGCCACCGGTCAAGAGGGCGTGGCCGTCCTCACGCCGGCCGCAGCAGCCGGAAACCGCTGGGACTTCGTTTGCATCTTGTCTGTTCAAGCCGATGTGTGGCCCGATGTGCGCCTGCGCGATACCGTCCTGGGTGCCCAGCGTTTAACCGAGGTCCTCACGGGCCGAGCGCACGGGTTAGAGCGCGACTTTGCAGCGGCACGGCGCGAGGTACTGCATGATGAGGCCCGTTCGTTTTTATTGGCTATCTCCCGTGCCCGCAGCCGCTTGCTGGTCAGCGCAGTTGCAGACCCGGATGCCGATTTGTTGCCTTCGGCGTTCATTGACGTGCTACAAAGCGGCGACGTGCCAGTCACCGAAGCGGTAGGCATGGGGGATCCCAATCGCGTACCGGTCAGCTTGCGCGAACTGGTGGCGGTATTGCGTCGGGCGTCGCTTGATGAACAAGATCCACAGCGGCAAGCGGCGGCCGAAGACCTATTAGCGTTCTTGGCCCGACACGAAGTTGCCGGCGCCAATCCCCAGTCATGGAACGGAACCGCCCAACTGACCACGACCGCCCCGCTCGCAGATGCCTCCGAGCCGGTGTACATGTCTCCCTCCCGCTTGGATTCATTCATCACCTGTCCGCTGCGTTGGGCCTTGGAACAGGCTGGAGGCACCCGCCCCGCCACGATCCAACAGGATGTGGGAAACCTCATCCACGAGTTAGCGGCAGAACTTTTCGATGGAACCGAAGCCCAGCTTCTGGCCCGATTGGATGAGAAGTGGCCCAGTTTGGGCTTACCGACGGGCTGGGTGGGCATTGTGAAGCGCGCCGAAGTGGAAAGATCGGTTCAGCGCCTAGCCCAGTACATCGCCGAGGGCCGCTCGGTGGTGTCGGTGGAAGAAAAATTCGAACTCGAGGTCGGGCGCGCCCGTATTACCGGCGTCGCGGACCGGATCGAACGCACCGACAGTGGGGCCCTGCGCGTCGTTGATTTTAAAACCGGTAGCTATGCCGACAAGGATGAGATCCCGCGCCACTCGCAGCTGGGTATATATCAACTGGCAGTCCAAGAGGGTCGTTTCGCGGGCTCCGAGCGTCAGTCTGCAGGTGCGGCGCTGGTGTATGTCAGCGATCCAAACAAGGGGTATAAGCAGTTTTCGCAATTAGCGCTGGCTGAGGACGAAGACCCGCACTGGGTGCACAAGCGCGTCACGGAAACGGCCGAGCAGATGGCCGGTTCCACTTTTCTAGCGCGGGAAAATCCGGGCTGTCGCAGTTGCCCAGTTCGACGCAGTTGCCCATTACAGAACGAAGGGGGACGAGTTCTTTAATGCTCAATCCGTCGCAACCTCCGTCACAGTCAGCGCAAGAAGGGTCCGCGCTGCCCGTGCAAGCAGCGCCCGCGCTCTCGGCGCGCGAAATCGCCCGCCAGCTGCGCCAGCCACCGCCCACTGATGAGCAAGTTGCAGTGATCGAGGCTGCCCCGGATGAGCCGCTTTTAGTCGTTGCCGGCGCTGGTTCGGGCAAGACCGAAACAATGGCCGCACGCGTGGTGTGGCTGGTGGCCAATAGGCACGTGGCGCCGGAGCAAATACTGGGTCTGACCTTCACTCGCAAGGCGGCCGGTGAACTTGCTGATCGGGTCCGATCTCGGCTCCGGCAGCTGCGGCAAGCAGGTTTGATGCGCGATAACCTGATGCCCCATGAACGAGCGCTCGCAACGCCAACCGTAACTACCTATAACTCCTATGCGGCGCGGCTTGCCTCGGAACACGCCCTGCGCTTGGGAATCGAACCGGATTCCATCACGCTCTCCGAGGCGGGGCAGTGGCAACTCGTGCACGAGATTGTCACGAGCTGGCCCGATGATCTGCAAGTACCGATGGCCGCATCGACTGTCATAAACGCGGTAATCAAGCTTGCCGGCTCCTGCGCCGAGCATCTGATCGAGCCGTTTGAAGTAGCCGATTATTTGCATTCCCAAGCCGATCAACTCGAGATATTGGCCGGCGAGAAAAAGATGCGCAGCCCTGAGAAGCGGATTCGAGACAACTGGCGGCAACGAACTAGTCTTATTCCGCTGGTGGAGCAATATATTGCACGCAAGCGCAGCGATAACCTCGTGGATTTCGCCGACCAGGTTGCGCTTATCGCCCAGCTGGTGCAGCAGGATGAGCAGATTGGGGCCCGGGAGCGGGAACGCTTCCAAGCCGTGCTGCTTGATGAGTACCAAGACACATCCCACGCGCAGGTCACACTACTGTCCGGGCTTTTTGGCGCGGGACACGCCGTGACGGCCGTGGGTGATCCGTATCAGGCGATTTATGGATGGCGTGGCGCAAGTTCGGGTGCTCTACTGCGCTTCCCGCAGGTGTTTCCGGCTGTGGATAAAGAAACCGGGGAGCCCCGACCCGCTACCCACACCAACCTGTCGATTGCGTGGCGCAACGATCAGGAGATCCTTAAAGTCGCCAACCGCACGGCCGCGCCGCTGCAGGCCAGCGACGCGGGTGCGGTGCCTACCCCAACTTCGGGCGCCATCGCAGCGGCTGAGACCAGCGACGTGCAGGTCAAGAAACTCCAAGCCCGCCCTAACGCGGGAGCGGGAGAAGTCCGCGCCGCGTTTGTCGAGACCAGCGAGTTGGAAGCGCAAAAGATTGCCGAATTTATGGCGCACCACCGCGGAACGAATACGAACCCGAAATCAAAACCCGTCTCGGCAGCCGTGCTGTGCCGTGTTCGCAGCCAATTTGATTCCATCGCTGCTGCCCTGACGGCCGCCGATGTGCCGGTAGAAATCGTGGGACTGGGCGGCCTGTTAGACACGCCAGAAGTCAGCGATGTGGTGGCAATGCTCCAAGCAGTTCACGACCCCTCCCGAGGCGATGCGCTTATTCGCCTGCTGACGAATCCCCGCTGGCAATTTGGCATTCGCGATCTACACGGCCTGGCGCGATGGTCGCGAAAAATCGCCGGTGCGGCGCGCGATGAGCGCAGCATTATCGATGCGCTAGATGAACTGGCCGACCGCGACGTTTGGCCCGATGGTTTAGATATTTCCTCGGCCGGCCAAGAACGCTTTAAAGAGTTTGGCCAGCAACTGCGCCAACTGCGCACCCGCACTGGTTTACGCCTGGTCGAGCTCGTGGCCGAAGTGGAGCGGGCCTTGCTTTTTGACATCGAGTTCGCCATTGACCCAACCCGCTCCGCCCAAGCGCTACACCACTTAGAACAGTTCCGGGCGGTCGCTGCGCAGTATGAATCAACCGGCGGGACCGGGGCGCCGGTCACCTTGGGCGCATTCCTCGAGTGGCTCGAGGTAGCAAGCCAAGAAGAGCGAGGCCTACCGGTCACCAATGTCGACCCGTCCGCCGATGCCGTCCAGCTGCTAACAATTCACGCGGCTAAGGGCTTGGAATGGGATGTTGTGGCAGTTTCCGGGCTGGTTGAGGGCGTCTTTCCCTCTTGCCGCGTTCCGAAAGACCCCGAAAAACCCGTCGAAGATGTCGGATGGCTGACAGACCGGCAAGAACTGCCCTATGAACTGCGCGGTGATGCCGAGGGCCTGCCCGTTTTTGCGGGCGACGGCGCGGCCGATATGGATCAATTCAGTGCGGCCGTAGCCGATTTCAAAATTGCGGCCGGCGACCACCGAATTTCTGAAGAACGCCGCTTGGCATACGTCGCTTTCACCCGGGCCCGGCACCGGTTGCTTTTGACGGGGTCGTGGTGGCGCAGTGGCCGAAAAACACCGGCTCGCCCCTCCCGGTTCTTAACGGCACTCGTACAGGGCGGTCTAATTTCGGACCCCCTGGCCAGCCAGCCGGAGAACGAAACCAACCCCGATCTCGAGGTCGAAAACACTGCTTCTTGGCCCGAAGCCCCAAGTACTGAACGCACAGAGCAAATTATCGCCTCGGCGCAGCGCGTCCAAAGGCGTATTGCCGCCGGACACGGGCTAAGTCTCACGCCCGATGATGCGCCCAGCGAGGAAATAGCAACCTGGCACCGTCACGCCGATCTACTCCTGGCCGAAGCTAACTGCGATTCCGCGCCCGAGCGGGCGGTGGACTTGCCCGACCATCTTTCTGCCTCCGGCCTGGTTTCCCTCATGGAAGATCCGCACAAGTTCGCGCTCCTGCGCCGCCGCCCCATCCCGCAACAACCCACCACCCGTTCGCGACTGGGCACGGCCTTTCACACCTGGGTCGAGCAGCTATATGGCACTCCGGTACTGGTCGACCTTGATGACCTGCCCGGCTCTCAGACCGCAACCAGCGACACGGATCTGGAAGCCCTGAAAGAGGTTTTCTCGCAGTCCAAGTGGGCCCAGCGCCAACCCATCGGGTTAGAGATCGATATTGACACTCCCGTGGCAAATACCACTATTCGCTGCCGGATCGACGCAGTTTTTGAAGAACCCGATGGCCGGATCTTGATCGTCGACTGGAAAACGGGAGCGCCACCAAAAATCGGCTCCAGCGCCCATCAAGAGCGCTCAGTTCAACTAGCGATCTACCGACTGGCCTGGGCCAGGCTCCACGGCGCCCCGCTGGAAGATGTCGACGCCGTATTCGTGCACGTCCTGCCGCAGGGAATAACCGAAGTGCCAGCACTTGAACTCACCGATGCCCAGATCGCTGAAACCCTCGCCCGGCAAGCCCCGGGCGGGAAACTTACATTCGCTTAAGGCCGGTGCGCGGCGATATCTGGAACGTCCCTGCCCCCGCGCGGGGCCCCGTTCCGCCTACAGGTCGCGCGGGTCCCCGTTCCGCCTACAGGTCGCCCGCAGGTGCCCGTTCCGTCTACAGTTCGAGCGGCTCATCGCCCAAGTCAGCTTCTAGGTCCCGCAGCATCTCAACCGCGTCGGCGACGACCTCAGAATCGTCATTGCGCACGCCGTATAGGAGCCACCGCGCAACGGCGAACTCCCCGGCCAAAATTGCCCGCGTTTGCAAGTGCGGGTCCGGCTCTTCCGAGCGGGACAGCGCATACGTTTCCACAATCGTGTCCGTGATGTCTTCGGGTAGTGCGGTCAAAAGCCACGCCAAATCATCGGCGGGATCAGCCACGCGGGCTCTACTCCAACCCAGTACCGTGGCCACGCTTTGATCTGCCACTAAAACCAATTCTTGCGCCAAATCTCCGTGCGTCATCACACTCGAAAAGCGCCACAACGCCACATTTTCCAGCGCCCGCTCCCAGCGGCGCAAAAGGTTGGTTGGCACATGACCGGTGCGAGCCGCCTCATCAAGCTCCACTAGTTGCCGGGTGCGATATTCCTCACTGTCATAGGTAGGCAAACTCAAATCTTCGGCAATCTTTGGGGAAAGCTCATGAATTTTGCCCAGCATCGCCCCTAAATTCCGCGCAAGTTGCCCGCGCGGTTCCAGCTGCCCGTAGTGCAATTCCCGCCCCTGCGGTGCCTGATAGATACAGGCCCGTCCCCCCTCGGGCAGCGGCGACCAGCCGCGTGGCTCAAGCACGGCAAAAGGAAGATTTCCGGCCGTCGCTTCCTGCCCCAACCGCTCCAGGAGCGCCGCCTCAGCATCTAAAGCCGCCCCAGCAGCCGCATGCTGAGGTGCGATTATGAGCCAGTGGCGCCCGGCGTCGTCCACAATTTTTGCCGCATCAGTACCCAGCGGCCCGGGCACTGCGCGCGCATCGACCGGAGCGAGAGCGGGAATGGCCGCGGTGGCCAGAGCAGCGAGCGTAAGGGGTGAACGTGACACCCTCTTAACCTACGAAATTAATCCCGGGGCCGGCTCGTCGACGCACCGACAAGCAGCATCGATTTTCAACGGTACGGTTAAGGAGTGTTCCCTGATCCGTTACCGCTTGCCAGATCCGCCGTGGATCGCGACGCCCTTAGTCGCCAGGATCCGGAACTAATTTCGCGCATGTTAACCAGTTCGGTGGCCCGGGTTTTAATTGTGGACGGCGCCCGCATCGCCATTGCGCGCACCGACTCCACGCCTGAGCTTCTTCAGATATCGGGCACTGATTTTCCAGCCGCGGCAAGCAATGGCCGCGAGCCAGCCCAGTTCGCCTATTTGGGCTCTGATGCCCACAACGCTTATCTGGTCGTGGACGCGGGGGAGCGCAGCGGTGACCTGCTCAATCAAATCCAACAAAAGACGCCGCATAAGCAGCTGGATTGGGCCAGCCCGCGCCAATTCGGAACTGCGCTTAGCGACAGCGAAACGGGGCTAGTCACCACCGCGCTCGCGCTCATGCAGTGGCACCGCCGACATCGCCACTGCCCCCACTGCGGTGCAACAACACTTTCTATCGAATCGGGCTGGGTGCGGCAGTGCCCAATTGATCGCTCCCAGCACTTCCCGCGCACTGACCCGGCAGTGATTATGGCAATTACGGACGACGCCGATCGCCTTTTGCTCGGAAGGGGCGCCGCTTGGCCGGAGCACCGGTTTTCCACTCTCGCCGGCTTTGTTGAACCGGGCGAGACCCCGGAAAGTGCGGTGCGCCGCGAGGTTTATGAAGAAGCGAGTATTGAAGTGGGCGCGGTGAAATACCGCGGCTCGCAACCCTGGCCCTTTCCCGCATCTTTGATGTTGGCCTATACCGGCAACGCGCTGAGCACCGAAATCATTGTTGACGGAGTGGAGATGCTTGAAGCGCGCTGGTTTACGCGCCCGGCCCTCGCCGCGGATGTCGAGGAGGGCCGGGTCATTTTGCCCGGGAAAGCATCGGTGGCCCGCGTACTTATTGAACACTGGTACGGCCAGCCGCTGGGCACGTCACCGAATCACGAGTGGAGCTAGCGCGCGTTTTGCTCGGAACTAGCGCTCGTGCCTGGCTGGGAACCTAGCCCTCTTGGGCCGCTTTAATGCGCTCTTGGACCTCGGCCAGTGAGGGATTCGTTGCTGCACTGCCATCGGAAAAGAGCATGGTTGGAACAGTTTGATTGCCCTCATTTACCTTTTCGACAATCTCGGCCGCATCCGGATGCTGTTCAATGTCGACCTCGCTATACGAGACGCCCGCGCGGTCCATTTGGCTTTTTAACCGGCGGCAATAACCACACCAAGGCGTGGTGAACATTAGTGTCGAACCAGCTGCAGGAGTATACGGATTAGCCATTAATGGCCCTTTCAATCAAGAATGTTTTGCTTATTAAGACTAACTGCTGGGACTGACCCGAGCGGGCGGCGGTGATGTCAGTGTGGGGTGCGAAGATGAGGAGCGATGTCGAACCCTGAACAAATCCTTACCGCTTTGGATGAAGACCAGCGCGAAGTCGCCCTGGCGCTGCGCGGTCCAGTGTGTGTGCTGGCTGGCGCGGGAACGGGCAAAACGCGCGCCATCACCCACCGCATCGCTTATGGCGTAGCTTCGGGTATGTACCACCCCACATCGGTATTGGCACTGACGTTTACCGCCCGCGCTGCCGGGGAAATGCGCTCTCGACTGCGAATGCTGGGTGTAGCGGGCGTGCAGGCGCGCACCTTCCATGCTGCTGCGCTGCGCCAGGTTCAGTATTTTTACCCGCAGGCGGTCGGGGGCGGCGTACCGCAATTGCTGGAACATAAGGCGCAATTGGTGGCGCATGCAGCTGCGATGCTCCACCTGGATGTGGACCGCTCGACGCTGCGCGATCTTGCGGCCGAGATCGAGTGGGCCAAGGTCAATATGCTCACGCCTGATCAATACGTGAAACGGGCTGAAGCGATTTCCCGGCCCGGGGTGGCCGGTTTTGATCTGCTAACGGTTTCGCGACTGATGCGCCAGTATGAAGATGAAAAGTCCGACCGCTACCTCATTGATTTCGAAGACGTGCTGCTGTTCTTAGTTGGGTGGTTAGAATCCCGACCGGACGTGGCAGCGCAGGTACGCGACCAATATCGCCACTTCGTGGTAGATGAGTATCAAGACGTTTCTCCCCTGCAACAGCGGCTTTTAAATCTGTGGCTGGGGGAGCGCCAGGAACTGTGCGTGGTGGGCGATGCGCATCAGACAATCTATTCGTTTACGGGGGCGACGCCGAACTACCTGCTGGAATTCGCGCGTCGGTATCCGGATGCCGCGACGATCAAACTCACCCGCGATTACCGCTCGACGCCGCAGGTTGTGCAGGTGGCCAACGACATCATTTCGCAAGGTCGCCCCACGCACAGTGCGGGCTTAACGCTGCTCGCGCAGCGGCCCAGTGGCCCCGAGCCGAGCTTTGTTACCTATGACGATGACACGGCGGAAGCCGCGGGCGTTGCGGATCGGATTCGCCGCCTCATCAAGCAGGACGTGCCGGCTAGCGAAATAGCGATCCTGTTCCGCACCAATGCGCAGTCCGCCGCTTTTGAAACGGCGCTTGCCAACGCGGGAATTGGCTATGTGGTGCGCGGCGGTGAAAGGTTTTTTGCCCGCCGAGAAGTGCGCGAGGCGATTGTGCTGTTGCGTGCAGCGGTGCGCACGACACCGAGTGATGCTTCTTTGGGCACTGCCGTGCGCCATATCTTGGCCAACGCGGGTTGGCGCCCAGAACCGCCAGCGGCCAGTGGCGCCGTGCGGGAAAAGTGGGATGCGCTCCAGGCGCTTGTCGCGCTGGCCGATGAACTGGAAGCAAAGTCCGCACCGGCGCCGACGATGGAGTCGTTCATCACAGAGTTAGATGACCGGGCTAACGCGCAGCATGCTCCCACGATCGAGGGCGTGACACTGGCTTCCCTGCACGCCGCGAAAGGCCTGGAGTGGGACGCGGTGTTTTTAGCGGGCATGTCAGAGGGCTTGATGCCGATTTCACTGGCGGAGGGGGAAGAGGCCGTGGAAGAAGAGCGTCGCCTGCTCTATGTGGGCGTCACGCGGGCGCGCGAACACCTGGTGTTGTCGTGGTCGCGGGCCCGTAATCCGGGTACGCGCGGCAATCGCCGCCGCAGCCGATTCTTAGATGGAATTTGGCCCGAGCCGCGGGGGCGGCGGGGTGCTGGTAGTGCTCGCGGTGGCCGCGGCACGAACGTGTGCACCGTGTGCGGTGGCCCCTTGATCTCTTCGCAGGAGCGCAAACGACGCCGGTGTGGCCAGTGCCCAGTGCCCTATGACGAAGAGCTTTTCGAGGCGCTGCGCCAGTGGCGGGCGCAGCAGGCCCAAGAAAACAGCAAACCGGCCTTCACTGTTTTAGCTGACGCCTCGCTGGAAGAGGTGGCGCAGCAGCGGCCACAAAGCGCCGCGGATCTAATAAAGATCCGCGGTATTGGGCCACGCAAATTGGAACAGTTCGGTGAAGACATTTTGCGGATCGTGGCCGAACACGTTCCGGCATCTTAGATTCAACCCATTCCAGCGTTGGAGGGCGCGTTAGTTCGGTAGCGAGCCAGTTTCGTTGGGCGCCTGTTTTCAGGGCACACCCGCGCACCCGCAATCGGGATGGATGGTCCACTCCCGCAGCGCGGGAACATAATCGGTGAGGGTCAATTCCATCGTCGCGGCGACAGTTAGCGGCTGCGATCCCGCAATTGCGCTAAGGATTTGGCCCGCACCAAGGTGTGCGACTAGTCCTGCCAGCACGCTCTCTTCGGGGCATTGTTCATCTAACTCAATGTTCATAAGCTGCGTGGCCAGCACGGGCCAGGCCGGGTCGAGATCGAGGCGATGTAAATCAAGACACCGCAAACAAGGGGTCTGCCCCGGAATTACAAATGGCCCCACCGTTGCGCGCCCATCGCTTAAAACAATCGCGATATGCGCGATGTCGTGCCGCATGAGGCGCTGGTAATAAACCGGATTCACCGCGTGATGGGCGATAAGCACGCACAGATCGGGGTGCCGGCTTCCCGCGAACCCGGTAAAAATCTCTGGTGCGTCACGCTGCAGCGCAGCTCGAAGCGCGGTGGCACGGCTTTTTCCTAAATCCCCAGAAGAATAGCCCCCAGGTGACAGGTCATCAATAACTATTGGGGTGTCGTCCGCAATCAAAATTTCTCCCACGCCGCTGTGGGCTAAGAGTCTTGTCAGTAGCGCGCCGGTACGACCCAGCCCGCGGACTTCGACCGCACTGTGCTGGCGCTGTGAAAGAACGGGCCATCCAATGCCGGTTGGGGCCTGTGTACTTAGTGCCCGGGCATCGGCCTGGAGGCGGGCGCGCAGACTGTGGCTGAGGTGATTTATGCCCATGCGCGTCATTGGCAACAGCAGGTTGGCATCGTGAAGTTTTGCCAATACGGGGTGCGAGCGATCATTGGCAGCGCCCTGGACTTGTAAATCTTCTAGCAGTCGAATCTCATCGGGTCGGAGGTTTTCGAAGACCACGCCATCAAGCCCCGTTTTGCTGACCTGGAGCGTTGTGCTGTCGCGCCACAGCAGGCGCATTCCTGGCCGTAATCGCACCTGCATGAACCACCCCGGTGTTGTTTTCATTTTGCTCTTCGTGCCTGTTCGACTGTGGCATGAAACGCTGCCAAAAAGGCTCCCGCGCCGAAAAATGTGGATAAATACCCAAATAATCCACAGACCGGCTAACGTGTGGATTGTGAAAGACGAAGATGTCGATTTTGAGATTGAGGTTCGGCGCAGCTCACGAAGAAAAAGAACCGTTAGTGCGTTCCGGGAAGGTGATGTCACCGTGGTGGCTATCCCGGCTAGGTTCACCCGCGCGCAAGAGCGCGAGTGGGTGGAAAAGATGCTCGAGCGGCTTAAAAATCAAGAAAAACGCCGGCGTCCCACCGACGCGCAGCTACATGAGCGCGCACTGAAATTGTCGGAAAAGTACTTGGGCTCCCAAGCGCACCCGAAGTCGGTGACGTGGTCCTCTTCGCAAAACCGGCGCTGGGGTTCGTGCACGCCAGCCACGGGGAGTATTCGTATTTCTGATCGCCTCAAGGGCATGCCGCACTGGGTATTGGACTACGTGTTATTGCACGAGTTGGCGCACATGATTACCCCGGATCACAGTTCGCAATTTTGGGCACTGCTAGCGGGCTATGAGCGCACGGAGCGGGCGCGCGGTTTCTTAGAAGGTGTCTCTTTTGAACAGGACGGTGCGGCTGGCCCAGAAGTCGAACCGGATGACATCGATGCGCAGGATGAAGATGACATCGATACCCATGATGCAGGAGACAGCGATACGCGCGATGCAGGTGACGGTGATACGCGCGATAAAGCGGAAACTGCGGCCGAGCAGATCGCCGCTGCGGAGGAAATTACCGATCGCGAAGGAGCATAAGGCATGCTGGGTCGCCGTTTAGGGCTCAGCGGTGGCCACAAGCTAACCCAGTCATTCTTTTTCGTCGGGCTCTTCAACGTCGCCTTCGTCGGGCTCTTCACTGTCGCCTTCGTCGGGCTCTTCACTGTCGCCTTTGTCTGAGGCCTCATCATCCAAGATCTGGGCTAAGACTTCATCGAGGTCCGCCTCTGCCTCGCGCGCTTCCGCACGCCGATTGGCGAATCCTTCCGGATCATCCAGGTCTTCGGCAGTGGGCAGCAAATCTGGATGTGACCACAGATCATCGCGGGAGGCCTGCCCCCATTCCTCGCCAATGATGTGCCACAGTCGCGAGGCCTCACGCAGGCGGCGCGGACGCAGTTCCAGCCCGACCAGGCCGGCGAATGTTTGCTCCGCGGGGCCACCCACAGCGCGGCGCCGCGTCATGATTTCGCGCAGCGCATCTATGCGCGGCAAATTCGGTTCAGCGGCCGCGGCCACGACAACGTCAACCCACCCATCCACCAGGGCCAGCATTGTCTCTAACCGTCCCAGCGCTGCCTGCTGCTGCGGGGTTTTAGCGACCTCAAACATTCCGCTCCCCAAAGCTTCTTGCAACTCTTCGGGGTTGGTGGGGTCGATTGAGCGCACCGTTTCTTCCAACTGGCTCATATCGATAGAAATGCCCGAGGCGTAATCTTCGACCGCTCCGGCTAATCTCGAGCCCAGCCACGGTGCATGCGTAAAAAGGCGGGCCAGCGCGGTTTCCCGCAGGGCCACAAACAGCCGCAGCTCCGCCTCGGGTTCTTCAAAATTCTCCGCCAGCGCGGCAACGTTTACTGGGATGAGTGCGGCGGTGGGCTTGGAAGTAAGAGCCAGGCCCACATCGCCGGCGCCCAGCACTTCCTGCGCGAGCGTCCCCACGGCATTTCCTACCTGCATGCCAAAGACTGCGCCTCCAAATTGGCGCAGCATCTGGCTGGGATCGATGCCAAGTCCGGCGGGTGCGCCCATTTCCATCCCGGCCTCGCGCATGACCTCGCTCATGGCGTCGGCCACCGATGTTGCGATCGGTTCGGTTAACTTCCGCCAGGTATCAAGCGTTGCTTCAACCCATTCGGAGCGGCTCCACACGCGCTGGTCAATGGCGGCCGCGGGCAGATTTGTCGCCGGGTTGAGCCACAGTTCAGCCACATTGAGCGCGTCCCGGCAATCTTTTTCGACGCGAGGACCAACTGAGGGATCGCCCTCTGCCACTGCCGTTTGCCGCGCAATATTGTGGGCTAGTTCCCAATTCACCGGGCCCTGCGACGGGCCAGATCCCGTCAGCGCTGAGAACATCTGCTCCATCCCCGAAGGCAGCGCGGGCATTTGCGCGCTCATGGCCTGCAATTCAGCCGGGTTGATTCCACTTTCGGAAAGCGCGCGCTCCATGGACTCCCGGTCCCCACCAAAGAGGGAAGCGAGCAACTCAAAAATGTCGCCTTCGGGCTCCTCCGGGCCGCGGGCATCGTCACTCATAACCGGTCCTTCCTGCTGCAGTGATGTGCGGTTCTAGCCATAATTAAATGACGGCACACCATTAACGGTAACCGGAATCTACTTTCAAGCGCGTGAGGAAATGAGGCAGGGGTGGCGGTGCCAGGGCAAAATCGGGCGGTAAATTCACCTGCCCGCCTGTCTAATAATCCGGTGGCGCTTATCGGTTCGGGGCCCACTTCGCGCGCTATCACGCGATATTTGGCCGATGAAGTAAACGCCCATGTCGTGCATGTGGGTATAGATTCCGTCTCCGCTGCCGTCGCGCCATGTGCGCTAGCAGCGGAAATTAATGACTGCCGCGCGCTGGTTTATGTTCCAAATTTTGACGATCTAACCCAGGCGCTCGCCGCGGGTCCCCACCGCCGCGCGCAACTGTTAGAGCGCACACAAACGGTTTTGGCAGCGGCGCAACAGGCTCAAATTGAGCACATCGTGGTGATCACCACGGCTATGGTTTATGGCGCCCGAGCCGGTCAGCCCCCACTGGCAGATGACGCGCCGCTGAACGCGGAGACAGACGAGGGGTTGGTCGGCGATGCGCTTGCGATAGAAAAACTCATCGCCGCCACGGCAAATGGAAACTTCACCATGTTGCGCCCGGCAGCACTCGTGGGGCCGGAAGTGGATACTGCTGCCACCCGCCACTTTGAGGCCCCGCGCATTTTGGTGTTGCGCAACATCCCCATCGCGTGGCAATTTGCGCACATTGACGACGTGGCGCGGGCAGTAGGTCACGTGCTGGAACACTCGCTTTTTGGGCCCGTCGCGGTTGCGTCGCCAGGTGTGCTCACCCAGGTTGAAATTGAACGACTTTCTCAGATGCGCAGTATCGAAATCCCGGAGTCGATGGCCCGCGCATCTGCCGACCGCCTCTACCGGGTTGGAGCGCTGCCCATGCCACCGACCGATTTGCTGTATGTAACGCGCAGTTGGGCCGTCAAGGCCGGCCGTCTGACAGAGGCGGGCTGGCGCTCCAGTTACGATAATGCGCAGTGTTTTCGCGAACTGCTTATTCAGGCCCGGGAACACCACGCCGTGGCGGGACGTCGTCTCGGTGGGAAAGATGCGGCAGCTCTTGGGGCTGCCGGCGCCGCCGTAGCCCTGTTAGGAACGGCGGCGGTGTGGCGACGTGCTCGCGGTAATCGGCGGAGATGATGAAAAAACAGCGACTGAGTAACCGGGAACTCACCCAACTTATTTCTTGTACGATCTTGGGGATCTCGCTGGCCTTGATGGCGATAATTCCCACTGGGTTTGTGATTCAGCGCCCGGGCCCAACAGTCAACGTTCTTAACGAGGATGCCGGTGAGCCCGCGATCTCCGTTGCGGATGCCGAGACCTATGACCCCAGCGGTGAACTGCGATTGACCACGGTGCAGGTCCACGGTGGCGAGGGTTTCCCGAACTGGGGATTCAATGTTTTGGGCGCCTATTTTCGCAATGATTCCTCGGTAATGCCGGTAGAGAACGTGTTTCCCAAGGATGTGACGCGCGAAGAAATCACTGAGCGCAACCAACAGGAAATGGAAGCTTCGCAGCGTCGCGCGGTCGTGGTGGCGCTGGAGGCGCTCGATTATGAAGTGCCCACAGTTTTGCGAATTGTGGGCACGGTGGCGGACTCTGGCGCCGAGGGGGTCTTAGAAGATGACGACGTGCTGCTGGGAATCAACGGCACACGCGTATCAAACTTCGCGGAACTCGACGATGAACTCAGCCACATTGCCGGTGGCAAAACGGTGAACGTAGAAATTGAGCGGGACGGGACTGAAACGGATGTGGATGTGGTCACCACGGCAAGTGAGGACGACGCCGCTCAACTAGGCGTGCTCCTCGACCCGGATTTTGACTTCCCGGTAGAGGTGGATATCAACGCGCATGAGATCGGCGGCCCCAGCGCGGGACTGATTTTCTCGTTAGGCATCGTTGATCTACTCACGCCCGGCTCGCTCACCGGCGGTGAAGACATCGCCGGGACCGGAACCATTGACCTGGCGGGAAACGTTGGTCCAATTGGTGGAATTCAACAAAAACTATTCGGCGCGGCTGACGCCGGTGCTAATTGGTTTTTAGCCCCGACGAATAACTGCCAAGATTTTTCCACCGTTCCTGATGGTTTGGAAGTTATACCGGTTGATACTTTCGATTCCGCAAAACTGGCAGTAGATGCGATTGCTTCGGGCCAGGGCAGCTCCTTGCCCACTTGTGACTCCGTAGCCGACTAGATAGTTACGCGGACAGCGCTACTTAAAGGTAGTTAGGGCTACTCAAAAGTCGTTAGCAGCGCCGAGACGAGTTCGGGTACCAGGTCAGCTCCGCGCGCAACGGAAGCGTCGTCGTCCGCACTTTTTAAGCGAATGGCGCACCACGACTCCCCGGAACGTAGAACGCCAACTGCCATGCGCATATCTTGGCGCTCTGGATGGGCTAGCAGGACCTGCGTTGCCTCTTCGGGATCTTCGGGCAGGTCTTCTTCGGCTTCGGGTGGCACGACAATCCGTTCGGTAACCACCGCGGTGCCATCGACGGACTCGGGCCAGGCCAGCCGGGCTAGTAGTTCTCCCAGTGACGAAGCTGCTGGAAGATCTTCTTGTTCGATCGAAGTTAGATGATGGGCATCAAATTTGGCGCGGGCAACGACGTCCGGGGTCAAAATCGACATGATGGCCGGATCGGTCTCAATGGCGTTGGCGGTGTGAACCAGCGCAAATACGCGTACGGGGCCATCCCAGCCAGCGGTTGCTACATGCCGTTCAATCTCCATAACGGCGGCAGCCAGCGCATCTTGCGCGGAACCGGGAGCAGAGGAATTTTGGTCGCTATTGGAAGAACTCACGCCTTCGATCCTGTCACTAGAACAATGTGTGGGAACCTAGAGGAGGTGAAATACGTTAATCAATGTGGAATCCCTTAGCATCATCGTAAATACTTTGCTTTAGCAACAGAGGTGCCTGACTGTGACACAACAGAGCCCGTCCCAACCGGTGGGACGCGGACCGAAAAAGAACCAGCGCCGGGGGGCACTGGTTCCCACTTTGGTGGTATTGGCAGTAATTGCCGTGGCCATCGTAATCTTGGCCCAGTTTTGGACTGAATGGCTGTGGTTTGATCAACTTGGGTTCTTGCAGGTGCTGCGCACCCGCTGGATCGTCAAAGCGCTCCTATTCATAATTGGGGGCGCGGTGATGGGTGCGGGAGTGTGGGCCTCCATCTATATTGCCTGGCGCCACCGTCCAATTTATGCTCCCTCAACGCCGCAACAAGTCGTTTTAGATCGTTATCGCGCCTCGCTGGAGCCGCTACGCAAAATCATCATGATCGGTGCGCCGATTCTGATTGGGTTATTTGCGGGCGCTTCGCTGGCGAGCCAGTGGGAGACGGTGCTTCTGTGGATTAAAGCCGAGCCGTTTAACCAGACGGACCCCCAATTTGGCATGGACATTTCATTCTTCGTATTTTCGCTGCCCTGGTGGAAATACGTCACTGGCTTTTTGATGGCGGTTGTTGCAATCGCGGTGATTGCTGGGGCCGCCACGCACTACCTCTACGGTGGCATCCGCATTGGGGGCGGCGGTGAGCCGCTAACCCGCACCGCTCGCCTGCATTTAGCGATTCTCGCGGCCGTATTCACGCTGCTGATCGGTGTCAACTACTGGCTAGACCGCTACAGTTTGTTGTCCAAGGGCGGCGGAAAGTTTGATGGCGCTACCTACAGCGATATTCATGCCGTACTACCGGCCAAGGGCATCCTGGCGGGTATTTCCGTATTCGTGGCACTGCTGTTTATCGCGGCAGCTTTCCGCAGCGACTGGAAGCTGCCAGCCCTGGGTGTGGGGCTCATGGTTTTGTCTGGGCTAGTGGTTGGAGCGGCCTATCCAGCACTCATTCAGCGATTCCAGGTCGAGCCCAACGCCCAGCAGCTGGAAAAACCATTTATTCAGCGCAATATTGACGCCACCCTCTTCGCGTACGGCATGGAGGATGTTGAAGTAACGCGCTATGAGGCGAAAACTGACGCCGAAGAGGGCGCGCTGCGCCAAGACGCGGAGGCAACCGCTTCAATTCGACTCCTCGACCCCACAATTGTCAGCCCCTCCTTCCGGCAGTTACAGCAAAACAAGCAGTACTACAACTTCCCGGACACGCTGGCAGTTGACCGCTACACCGTCGGGGACGAAAAGCGCGACACCGTTATTGCGGTGCGCGAACTGGACCTCAATGGTCTAGAAGCCAGTGAACGCACGTGGGTTAATGAGCGCACCGTCTACACCCACGGTTATGGCGTTGTGGCTGCGTTCGGTAATACCACGCAGGGGGATGGACGCCCCTCGTTTTATCAGCGGGGCATTCCCTCTACCGGTGAACTGGGCGACTATGAGCCGCGAATCTACTTTGGTCAAAGGTCTCCGGATTACTCAATTGTCGGCGCCCCTGAGGGCTCGACGCCCTGGGAGTTGGACTACCCGGATGACGAAGCGCCTACCGGTCAGGTGAACACCACCTACACCGGCGATGGTGGCCCCAGCATCGGCAATATTTGGAACAAACTTCTCTTCGCCATCAAGTTTGGGGATGAAAAGATTCTGTTCTCCGACCGGGTGAATTCCGAATCGCAGATTCTGTTTGATCGCGACCCATCCGAGCGGGTCGAGAAGGTTGCCCCGTGGTTGACCCTGGATGGCCGCGTATATCCGGCGGTGGTCGATGAGCGGGTGGTCTGGATAGTTGACGGCTACACCACAACTGATGATTACCCGTACTCAAAGTCGACGAGCTTGGAAACTGCTACCCGAGACACACTCACCGAATCGACCTCGACAATTCAAGCGCTCGCTCCGCAAAAAGCGAACTACGTCAAGAACTCGGTTAAGGCAACCGTCGACGCCTACAGCGGAGAAGTAACGCTGTATGCGTGGGAGCCGGACGATCCAATTTTGAAGACTTGGGAATCGGTCTACCCCGGTTCGGTGAATCCAATCGATGACATCAGTTCAGAATTGATGTCGCACATTCGGTATCCGGAAGACCTGTTCAAGATCCAACGGCAGCTGCTGACCCAGTACCACGTCTCGGACGCGGACGCGTTTTATTCTGGTCAGGACTTCTGGCTCCAGCCCACTGAACCCACACAGGGCGAAAACACGCGGGTCTTGCAGCCTCCGTACTACTTGACGTTGCAGATGCCCGGTCAAGACAACCCGGAATTCTCGCTTACCTCTTCGTTCATTACCGGTGGGGAGCGAAATGTGCTCACTGGTTTCTTAGCGGCTGATGCGGAAGCGGGAAATGAGGCCGGTAAACCACGGGAGGGTTATGGCAAGTTGCGACTCCTCGAGTTGCCGCGTGACCTCACCGTTCCCGGGCCAGGACAGGTGCAAAACAACTTTGACGCCAATTCCCGCGTCTCAGAGACTTTGAACTTGCTTAACCGCGGTAACTCCTCGGTTTTGAAGGGTAATTTGCTTACATTGCCCGTTGGCGGCGGGTTGCTTTACGTGCAGCCGGTATACGTGCAAAGCTCCCAGGGAACAAAGTTCCCGCTGCTGCAGAAGGTGCTCGTAGCCTTCGGTGAAAACGTCGGATTCGCTGACACCCTCGATGAAGCTCTTGACCAGATATTCGGAGGAGACTCCGGTGTCGAGGCAGACGGCAACGGCGAAATTTCGGAAGGCGACGAAATACCAGAAGAAGACCTGCCTGAAGGGGAGGAGCCCGATGAGGGCGAGGCTCCGGAAGGCACAGAGGAACCGGAAGATGCGGACGCCGAGGAGCCGGATATTCCCGAGGCAGTCGGCGATGCGCATGAACGGCTTGCCACCGCATTAGACAAGGCTCGCGATGCGATGGTGGAGTCCGATGAGGCCCTGAAGTCCGGTGACTTCGCTGCATATGGCGCCGCGCAGGATAAATTGCAGCAGGCGCTCGAAGAGGCGTTCAGCGCCGAAGCAGAAATTGAAGGAGCGACCGAGTAGGCCACTGGCCTTCTCAAATACACGATATCTACCCCATCGGCTCCCGATCTCCTTGTGATTATTGGGTAGCCGGTGGGGTAGATTTTTTGATGAGTGTTGAAAGCTTTTCCGTAAGCTTGTTTTGGTCATTGTAGTCGTGCTAGCGGATGTATTAATAAGGCGACGTGATCTGGGCCGACGTCGCACCCTGGGCATCACCCGTTTAGGTCTTGTGGCGCTAGTGAGCTTAAGAACCTGCGCCCCAGCAGCCGTCGGCGCTGCTTTGGGCGCAGGTGCCGCGCAGGCTCTGATGATCGGACAAAGCAATCCGGTTTCGTGGGATTTTGTGGCAGCGACCCCGATTATCGCTCTTATCACCGCAACTTTGATGAGTCTTGTCCCCGCAGGCTACGCCGCCAGCCGGGATCCTGTGACAATCATGCGTACTCCATAAACACAGCATAAAAGTAGCCTTTGCGGCACCTCTAAAGTAAAATGACTTGAGAAATAACGCGTTTAGGACGACCTCGACGCCATAATCAATCGCTGGGACGGCCCGCAAAACGAGGTACAAACCCGTGGCCGTCTTGTCAATCAGTGCGTTTGCTTCGGCAACTTCCATCCCCGTAATTTTTGCTCTCCTCGCGGGCATCATTGCGCTAGTCGCGGCCTGCGCGCTCGCCGTGATGCGGCAGGCAGAGCATCTCGCACGGCAACTGGGCGAACCATACGGAACGCTCGTATTGACGCTGTCAATCGTTTTGATTGAAGTTGTTTTGATCTGTGCCGTGATGCTGGGGCCCGGAAAACACGTCACTATCGCTCGTGACTCGGTCATGGCAGTGGCAATGATTATTTTGAACCTCGTGGTTGGCCTGTCGCTCATCATTGGCAACAGACGCCACAGCGCTTTGCAGCCAAACCGGACCGGCGTGGCGAGCTATCTCGCGGTGCTTACCGCCCTACTAGCTGCTTCCTTTGGCATACCGGCCTTCATTTCGGAAACCGGCAGCTATTCCCCGGCTCAAGCCTTGGTCGTATTGATCGCAACGATCTGTCTCTACGGGTATTTTCTCGGTCTTCAAATGGATCGGAATCGGGCAGATTTCCAAGAGATATCCCGGTCAGCAGTGGAACCGAAAGAAGTTGATGTGAAGGTGACTAGGGGGCTGAAGGTGCGCGGCGTCGTCCTAAATAATAAGCAGGAAGTGACACTGCGAGCAGCCCTTCTTGTTGGTGCCGCGATACCAATCGTTTTCGCCTCGCAACCCATGGCGGCCCTGCTGGATGAGGGGCTGGCGCGTACGGGAGCACCACCGGCCCTGTCGGGTGTGCTCATTGCTGGAATTGTGTTTTTGCCCGAAACGCTAACGGCTTTGCGGGCTGCCGCCGCCGGCGAGATACAGCGTGTGAGCAATCTGTGTCACGGCGCCCTGGTATCGACGGTGGGGCTCACGATCCCAGCAGTATTGGCGATCGGCTTACTGACAGGGCAGCTCGTCGTATTAGCGCAGACTCCAGCAAGCCTGATGTTGCTCGCCGCCACTTTGATCGCGTCGTTCGCCTCATTTATGGCTGGGCAAATCAGGGCGATATTTGGCGGAGTGCACTTGATGCTGTTTGCGCTTTATATCGTGACGATCCTTGCTTGATTCCGCGTGCAGTTGGTGAGAATTTGAGATGCCTTCCAGCGCGGACTTGATCTTCAGTGCCCAGTGTCGTAATGTAGTCCTGGCGACGCGGGGTGGAGCAGCTCGGTAGCTCGCTGGGCTCATAACCCAGAGGACGGAGGTTCAAATCCTCCCCCCGCTACCAATACAAAATTCCCGGACAGTCTTAGAGGCTGCCCGGGAATTTTATTTCTACTTCGAACTCTTGCGCACTGGATGACCGCTAGCGACTGAAATCCGGTTGAACGCGTTGATGAGGATCGTGGTCCATTCCAAAACGGCGATTTGTTCCGTGGACAGAACTTGTGCGACCTCTGCGCCTAAAGCGTTGCGATCTAGCGCCGGGTCAATGACCGTCAACGATTCAGCAATACTCAAAGCGGCCCGCTCGACCTCATTGAAAATCGTCGTATCCCGCCACGCCGGCAGGGCGTCGACCTTCTCCTGCTCCACTCCGGCCCGCAGCGCAGCCGGTGCGTGAATGCTTAAGCAGGTGGGGCAAGCATTTAACTGGGAAACTCGAAGGTTGACCAATTCCAACAGCGCAACAGAAATATCGGCTGCCTTGGCAGCTTTGCGATTGTGGGCAACGGCCTGGACAAGACTTTTATAAATCTCGGGATGCGTCTTGTCGATGTAGGGGCGAACCTCGCGCATATTTAAACTCCTCGTCTTTAGAAGCGACTCTATTAGTGCCAACCCAGTTGCGGAGCAAGTAATTCCACTTCCCAGTTGTAGAGCAAGTAATTTCGCGGCGCGTTGGCACGGGCGGTGAGCGTGCATTCGCAGAAAAAACGGCCGTGGTCGGTAGGGTGACCTGCATGACAGCTTCTGCCGGCGCGGGTATGCCGCTGCGTAATTACCGATTACATCGATATGTCAACGCGTTTTGCCCCCACTGCCACGAAGAAAATCCGGACCAGCCGCTGGCAGAAGTGCAACGGCTTTCGGGTTGGTTAGCAGATCGGGACGGTGTGGTGTGGCTGGAGCGGGGGTGCCGTGAGCACGGTCTGGTGCGCACCCTTTATGACGAGTCCGCTGAAATTCTGACCTATCTCGAGCAGTGGACGGCGCCCACTAAGGAACATCTTCCCGATGTGCAAGGCAACTTCAAGCCGGTGCCGGAGGCCTATGAGGATGGCTTACCGGAAATGCAAACCCAGCACACATGCATTCTTTTAGAAGACATCACCGATCACTGCAATTTGCAGTGCCCGACCTGTTTTGCTTCTGCCAGCCCCGCGCTAGCGAACGTCGCGCCATTGCAAGAGGTTCTTGATTCGATCGATGCGCGGTTGGAGAAGGAAAACGACCGGTTGGACGTCGTGATGCTCTCGGGTGGCGAGCCCACGTTGTATCCCTACCTGGAACAACTCCTGGAGCACCTAGTCGCCCGGCCGATCGTGCGGATTTTGATCAACACGAACGGTTTGCGCATCGCGAAAGACGACGAATTTGTGGGCGTGCTTAAAAAGCATCGAGAACGTGTTGAGATTTACCTCCAATTCGACGGTGAGTCGGAAGAAGCCTCACGTCACCACCGCGGCGGAGACATTCGCAGGTTCAAAGATCAAGCCATCGACCGGTTAGCCAAATCCGGCGTGTTTATGACTTTGACCATGACCGCGGCGCTGGGCGTGAACGACGATGAGATCGGTGCGGTGATCAACCGCGCCAAGGAAACCCCCTATGTAGGTGGGGTAACCATTCAGCCAGTTTTTGGCTCGGGACGCTCCGCGGGAGTTGACCCGCAAGATCGGCTTACCCATACGGGCGTCCTTGCGCGGTTGGGGCCGCAGACGAACGGCGAAATAACGTGGCAAGATCTCACTGCGCTGCCGTGCAGCCACCCGCACTGCTGCTCCGTTGGCTATTTTCTAAAAGATGATTCCAACCAGTGGCAATCCCTGGTGGCACTCATCGGGCATGACCGGCTCAAAGAGTTCCTCGATATAAACCCCGACGTTATCGCCAACCGCATTGCGGACTCCGACTTCAACAAGGAGGTGCGCGAGGTTGTTAAAAGTTCCCTAATGGACCTGCTGAGCGAACAGTCATCACTCTCACACCCGACCATGGTTGATATCTGGCGCGATATTTGCGTGAACTGCGATCTGGGCATTGGAACGCTGACCACATTGGCGGCATCCAAACTTCCCGGACAGCATCAGCGCATGCGCCGCATGCTGGCTGAGCGCGTATTGCGCATCACCATTAAGCCCTTCATGGACATCAACACCATGATTGAAGAGCGACTCATTCAGTGCTGCGTCCACGTGGCCACCGTCAACGAAGAGACCTCTAACCATCAGTGCGCGCCTTTTTGCGCGGTGCAGGCGTGGAAGCCACTTTCCGACAGCCGCATTTCTACCGCAACGGGGCAGCGCCAACTATCCCTGCGAGCGCTATGAACAACACCGAATTCGACTACTCCCAGCTCAATCAGCGAGACGAAACGGTTGCGGACCCCCACCCGCCCTTCGACCCGCTGCGCCTGTGCGTATTTACGACGATTGCGATCATTGCCGCACTAACGGGACCACTTGCCGTCCTTACTTTTGGTCTCATCGCAATCAGCGGTTACATAAAAGCCCGCCGCGGTGGATTAATGCGCTCGCGCTGCAAACTGGGCGATACGCGCGTTGTTTTGGCATACCTGATCACTGTTACGGTTTTGGCCGCGGTGGCGATACCGTTTTGGGTCAAGCTGTGGATGGGAGTTTGGAGCTAACACATGTATCCCACGCTGCAAGACCTGATCGAGTGGGCGCCGCCGATTGATACGCACGCATTTTTTGTGGCGCTGGGGGTTGGCGCCGGCGGGCTGATTTTCATCATTGAAAAGCGGCGGCGGGGCGTGGAAGACCATCGCATTGCCTACGTGGTGTTGGGAGCGCTTCTTGGAGCGGCAATTTTTGCCCGTCTTGGCACGTGGTTGCAGCACCTAGATATGTCGAAGAATGCCTCGTTTGCCGAACAGATGATGACCGGCAACGCCTCGATTTTGAGCGGGCTGTTTGGCGCCTGGCTGGGCGTGCACGTGGCCAAGATGATCGTGCGATACCCAGACCGGACGGGTGATTTATTTGCGCCGGCGGTGGCACTGGCGATGGTGATCGGGCGGATCGGCTGTCTACTGACCGAGCGCCCCGGCACCCCAACGGGCGGGGGCTGGGGAATTATGTTGGATCCGGCTGCCGCCATGCGGGTGGGATCGCCCGCAAATACCGGCCTGCACCCCAGCTTCGTATACGAGATTATTTTTCATGCCATTGCCTTTGGCCTGCTGTGGTTTTGGCTTCGACACCGCGACATTGCCGCTGGTGAAACCCTCACCCTTTTTATTGCCGGTTACGCGCTGTTTCGTTTCGGAGTCGAGTTCGTGCGCGGCAATAACATCGCGTGGCTTGGTTTTACCCGGCCCCAACTGTTTTTGATGGTGACGTTCCCACTGCTCATGGCGCGGCTTATTTGGAAGGCCCGCCGGGGCGTATTTACAGCATTAACTACGACTGCAACACCAAAGGGGGCACCCAGTGAACAACCTGCCTGAGAACAACGATTCGCCGAGCGGTTCATCCTCTGACGCGCCAAATGATTCGCCGAGCGAGTCTGCAGCCTGGCGTCCACCCACGGCCTGGAGCGCGCCGGGTGGGGAACCGCCGCTCAGCCCTGAACCGGCGCCGGGTGCTCCGCAACCGCCTCATCAAATGCCGCCGCATCAGCAGCCTGCTCCGCCGCCGGGGTGGCAGCAGCCGCCGGCTTCTTATCAACAGCCGCCGCCGGGCCCGTATCCACCTGGTGCTCACTCGCCGCCGGGGCCACATTCGCCGGGCCCGTATCCACCTGGAGCGCAGCCCGGCCCGTACGCACCGAGCGCGCCGCCCCCAGGGCAATATCCATCCGGCCCATACGCTCCGCCGGGTGCCAACCCCTACGGTCCTTATCAGCCGCCACAGCAGAACCTGTCTTTTGGCGCCAAAGTCGGAATCGGGGCCGGAGTGGGCCTGATCTTCGCCGCTATCGTGGTGGGGCTGATGTTTTGGGCGGCGATGATGGGAAAGTGGTATGTCGCGCTGATCATTACCTTGGCAGTTCCCGTAGCCGCGGCTATCGGCATGGTTTTCCGGCAATTGCGACCCTTCGCCACTGGTGTGCTCATCATCATGGCAGCGGCGTGGATCATCGTAATCGGGCCATGCATGGCACTCTTTTACAGTTAACAGTGGCCAGATCGCTTAACCTGCAATCCAGTTTCTAGGAGGCGGCAGAAATGACCGCAGCCCGCATCTCTGCCCAAAAAGCCGGCATATGGCTTCTCATCGCGCTGATTCTCGTGCCCAGCGCGCTGCTTCTTAAGGGCGTATCGGGCGACCTGTACGTGTCAATTGTCGAACTCGACATTCCCGTTCCCAGCCGGCTGACTGAGATCTTGATGCTGGGGCTGATAGCCGCCTTCGGGCTCGTGGCCTGGGGTTTTCGCCGACTGGAGGCCCGGCGCATCATCGTGGCAGTAATGGCGGGAATCGGCATCATCACGGCTTATCTTTTGAGCGAAGCGATCAAGATTTTTTTAACCCAGGAACGCCCCTGCCGCGAACTTCTCATCTTGGATGATTGTCCGGCGGTGGGGGACTGGTCTTTTCCCTCCAACCACGCCACGATTGCTTTTGCCGTGGCAACGGGCATCATGATTATTACTACGAATCGCTGGGCGCTCCTTGCTTATCTGGCTGCTCTGGCCATCGGAGCATTACGCATCGCGACCGGCGCCCATTTTCCGCACGACGTGCTAGGCGGCGCGGTTTTAGGAATCTGTATTACTGTCGCGGTCTATCTGCTGCTCAGCCCCCTAACGACGCCCCTGACCCGGCGGTTTACCGCCAAAGGTTAATTAAGGACGGCATCTCTACAGCCGCAATCCCAGCGTCACTATCGCTTCGGCTACTGACCGTAACGAGGCGTTGCGTGACCGCGCCTGGCGGCGAATAAGTTCAAAGGCCTCATCGACGGTAATGCCGCGCGCTTCGGCAATGATGCCCTTGGCTTGTTCCACCAGGACGCGAGAGTCGAGCGCGTGTTGCAGGTGCTTGTTCAGCACGCGTTCGCGGTCGAAGGTGGAAGCATTCAGCAGGTAGACAGTGGCGGCATCGGCGAAGGTCTGCGTTAAGAATATTTCGCGCTCGCCCCATTCGCGGGCGCGCTTGGAATACAGATTGATAGCACCAAAAGCATTGTCTTCAATTTTCATGGGGATGCCCGCTACTGCGCGATAGTCGATCTCCGCAGCCGTTTTACAGTATTCCGGCCAGGTTTGGCGGCACTTGGAATCGTGTAGGTCATTGACCATGACGGCTTGCCCCTTGCGAAACGCTGTAACGCAGGGGCCAGATTGGTGCGCAGACTGCGTTTCCTCCAGCGGAGTGATGTCGGGCGGCAGCGCGGTGGCCAGCCGCAGGTGATCATCCTTGGCTAACGAAACCCCGGCTCCTTCGACTTCCAAAAGCTCACAAAGTCGAATCGCTAGATCATTGAGCGCTAGATCGATGTCGTAAGGCGTCAGGAGCGTTCGAATGAAATCCGACAGTGCCGTAAACACTTTTGAATGGTCGGGCACTTGGAATCATTCCTTTTCTCAAGCACTAATTCTCGCCAATCAGGTCCGGCGTACTTACGATCTCCACGTGATCATCGAGCCCGGTTAGAGACACAATAAAGCAAATTGCGGGGGACGGATACAGCAAACGCACGGCGCTGGATCTATGGAGTGCTAGTTTTGCTAATCCGGCGAAGCCGGGCGCGTCAATACGCGTTACGTGCCGTGCATCAATATCCAGGGGTTGTTTTCGCGAACGCGCGATGCCCGCGGCCTCTTGTATTTCCGCGGCGATGGCCGCGGTGATTTCGCCACTGAGCGCAACCAACGTGCGTTTTTCATCCCATAAAACCTGCACAAGCCCCCCGGGTACCGGCACGGTCATGAGAAGTCCATTACTGCTGCATCGAGCATGTCGTGTGCCCGTTCGAGTAGGTCTTGCGCGCTATCTCCTGGTTTTGCCACAGCCAAGCTCATGCAGAACTTAACGAGACCGGGATGTTTCACCTCCAGCACGATGAGACTGTGGTGGGTGTCGTTTACTAAATCCATCAGTTCCGACACGGTCCCAGCGGTCAATGCAAATATCCGATCAGCGCGGATATCCATGGTTTTAAAAGCCGGGGCAAAAGCTGGTAATAAGGCGACGGTTTCGCGCAGCAGATGCGCCTGTGTGCGGGCAAAAAGATCGTGGGGACATCCCAGGTTCAGTGACATGATGGCAACAGCGTCGCGCTCGGGATTTGCCAGTTCTTGTTCAACTGCTCGCACGAAATTACCGGAAAGCCGGGTCTGCTTTTTCGGTGACATGATGTGCCACTCCTATTCCGTATTCGTGTTGCCAGGAATTTGGAGCAACTGTGAGTCGCCGGGGTCCGGGGCGAGTGGCTTACCGAAAAACTTTAGCACCGCTATTTCATGATCGCATTAGAAATAAGTGATCATTTAGAAAATACGCGGCGCTGCCAAAGAACGCGATCACCCTAGAAACGAACGCAGCACCTAGCGGTCACCCATTGAAACGAGCGCAGAACCCAGTGGTAAATCCGCTCCGCTACATTATGTGGTGAATTACCCCATCGAGCAGACGAGGACGTCATGGTTGAAACCGGCGCTCAAAGCCCTCATTTTCGCGGAGTCGAACCACTTGGAATTCCAGTTCCGACAAAGATTCCCACGCACTGGTATAACCTGGCAGCCGATCTGCCCGAACCCGTGCCCCCGCACCTACATCCCGGCACGAAAGAGCCTCTTACTCCTGATGATTTGGCTCCGCTATTTCCGCCTGCCCTAATTGAGCAGGAAGTAGCCACGGAAAGATACATCGAAATACCGCAAACCGTCCGCGAGATTTACGCCATGTGGCGCCCCGCCCCGCTTGTGCGGGCCTCACGCTTGGAGCGTGCTATCGGCACTAAAGCGCGGATTTACTATAAGTATGAGGGCGTCAGCCCGGTTGGATCCCATAAACCGAACACCTCAGTGGCGCAGGCTTATTACAACGCGGCCGCGGGCATCACCAAGCTCACAACTGAGACCGGTGCCGGGCAGTGGGGCGCCTCGCTGGCCATGGCGTGCGCGCTGCTCGGGCTGGAATGCGAAGTGTGGCAGGTACGCACCTCATTTGATTCCAAGCCGTATCGCCGCCATCAAATGGAGGTCTATGGGGGAAGCTGTCACCCCTCACCCTCGGATTTAACCGAAGCCGGACGCGCCATGTTGGAGGAGTTCCCGGACACCACCGGATCGCTGGGAATGGCAATTTCCGAGGCTGTCGAGGTCGCCGCGAAAGATCCCCAGGCCCACTACTCGCTGGGCAGTGTTCTCAACCACGTGATGCTGCACCAAACGGTGATTGGCCAAGAGATGCTGGCGCAGTTGGAGGAGGCCGGGGAAGAACAGGCCGACATTATCTTCGGTTGCGCCGGTGGCGGTTCGAACCTTGCTGGGCTTACGTTCCCAGCGCTGGGGCAGAATTTGCGCGAGGGGACTACGACGCGCTTCGTGGCATGCGAACCGGCGGCTTGCCCCTCACTTACCCAGGGGGAATATCGCTATGACCACGGTGACGTGGCGGGCTTAACTCCGCTTTTGAAGATGCACACCCTCGGCAAGGACTTTGTGCCGCCCGCCATTCACGCGGGAGGATTGCGCTATCACGGTATGGCGCCCATGGTTTCTCATGCGGTGAATTTGGGTTTGATGGACGCAATTGCAGTCGAGCAGGACGATGCCTTCCAGGCCGGTGTCACTTTCGCCCGCGCCGAAGGCATTATTCCTGCTCCCGAGTCCACGCACGCGGTGGCGGGAGCGCTCAATTATACTCGCGATGCCCAAGACGGCGAAGTTGTTGTGTTCGGGCTTTCCGGAAATGGCGTGCTCGACCTGCCGGCCTACGAGGGCTACGTATAAGTCAACCACCGGAAGTGGTCTCAATTCGAGAATCTCAAAGGTGGGTCAACCCGGAATTTGGCGGAGTTCTGACGGAACCCCTTCCGAAAATGTGACGTAACGATACTGATGTGACTGGAGTGCCTTAAAGCTGCGATTATCAACGGAAAAACTAGGGGGTTCCGTCAGAACTCCGCCAACCTCAGCGGTGGGCGCGGAAGTGGGACTCGCCGGGCTTCGCACCAGCCACTAAGTCAGAGACGGTTACGAAGCTGAAGCCTTGTTTCCGAAGTGCCTTAATGACATTCGGTACGGCGCCAATTGTGCTGGCGTGAATGTCGTGCAACAAGATGATTGAGCCATCCTGGGCGGCGTTAGCCTCCTTGACCGTTTTCTTTGGGTCGCGGTGTTCCCAGTCACGGGAATCAACATCCCATAAAATCACGGCTAAACCGGACTGCTTTGCGACTTTGGCAACTTTTTTGTTTGTTGAACCGTAAGGAGGGCGCAGCAGCGTAGGCGCGGTGCCGGACGCCTTTTCAATCATGCGGTTCGTCTTATCGAGGTCTTTCCGTGCTGCTTTAGATGGCAGCGAAGTCAGCCGATCATGTTTCCAGGTGTGGTTTCCAATCTCATGGCCTTCTAGCGCGGCACGTTTGACAATTTCTGGGTACTTCTCGACCTGGGAACCCAAAACAAAGAACGTGGCCGGAACCTCTTCGCGAGCCAAAATATCGAGCAACTTCGGCGTTGTAGTCGGAGCGGGGCCGTCGTCAAAGGTGAGCGCAACGCACTTTTCTTCGCTGCAGTCGACGGCTTCGGAGCCTTGAGACGCAAAGTCCCTGCCGGCTTCGGAGCCCATAGACGCAAAGTCCCTGCCGGGTACGGAGCTTTTAGACGCAAAGTCCCTGCCGGGTTCGGCGTCGGTACCTGCGAAATCTGCACTCTTCGAGTTCACGGTTTCAGTATGGCCGCTGCGGCTAGGGAGGGGAACTTCGCGTTTCACAGGCTGAGCTGGCTCCGGGATCTCGCGGTACATCTGCACGATCCCGGTGGCCGGTGGCTGCGCAGCGAAGTTTGCGCCGGGGGAGTTACGCGGAGTGGACGTAGCGCTGCTTATCGACGTGAAGCTAGATACGAAAGTTGCCGGAGTGGCGTTACCGCTACATGCCGTGAATAGGAAAAAGGCCGCTACCACGATCAGAAAAAACCGGCCGCGGCCCCAAAAGTGCATTACTTAATCCTACTGTTCGACCCTGGTCATTGCGGGCAGCCCCGGCACACCGATTCCGTCTGGAAGGACATTGCGCACTTTGCATACCGTGGCGCGGGGTTATTCGCGGCGCAGTGATTGGGGCATAATCTTGCCGCCAATCGCGGGCAGGGTCGCTAGTGCGAGCAGGATCGCGGCGCCAACGGCAAGGCCGAGGGTGACGGCAACGGCGGCCCAATAGGTGTTTGTTGGTCCGGAAACGTCTAAAGCGGTATATGCCTGTCCGGCCAAAATGCCTGCGGCTCCCGCAAGAGGTACACCGACTACCAGGGGCAGCAGCGCCTGGAGCAGTTGTGACCGGCGCACCCGCCGCAGCGACACCCCAAATGCCCGCTGCATCGCAATCTGAGGTCGCCGCGCGATGCCGTTGTCGATGGCGGTAATGAGCAGCGTGATGATGGCGATACTGCCGGCGACTGCAGTTCCGAGCCAGATTCCCATCCGCACATTGGCAACTTCTTCTAAGGCGTAGGTTTGTGGCTCAGCAACCCAAGCCTCTGGCGCTATTTGGTTAATCTCTTGTTGTACCTGCGCCCAGGCTTCCTGATTTGCCGGGACTTCAACCAGCCAGTTTGTAGGCGGAATTTGGCCAACCTCTTGCAGTTCCGGCAGGGACGGCGGCAGTGACAAATCGTAGTAAAGGATGTCGGTTTCAGGTGCAAAATCGGTGGCACTTACGTGGGGTGGAATCGGTACTTCTTGGCCGTCGGCGAATACCGTCAGGTGTTCCAGATCGCCGTAATGGCCAGCAAAAGTTCGAACTGCATCATCGGAACACTCACCGCGCATGTCCCCGAGTCTGGCCAACTCGGCGCAGCTAGCTACCAGTATTTCCAGATCCATTTCCCCGGTATCGGAATACTCCACGTTTCCTCTAATGAAACGAAGCGGAACAACGCTTTCTACTAACCCCACGGCTTCTAATTGCTTTGTCGTCAAGGCGGGATCTTCTGGCACTTCAAGCGGATCAGCCGACATGTCGATGGCGTTGGAATCGACGCGAAGATAGGTACTTTCCCCCGAGGTGGCCTCCACTGCGCGTTGATACTGCGGTGTTTTTTCAAAAGCTAGAATTACCGCCTGCCCGCCGGTGGCGATGAATAAAACCAGAATCAAGCCGCCAACGAGCCGGTTTAAAATCGCGGGCTCATACTGGGTGCGGCGTGCGGCGAGCAGGACTGAGGGGCTTGAAGTGTTTTTGCCTAAAAGACCAGCCACGCGCCGAATGAATACCGGTATAGCCAATAAAATTCCAAAGCCAACCAGAACTGCGCCAGCTAAAAACGTGTAGACATTTATTGCCGCATCGAATTCCGCACCAATGGAAAGATCACCGCGCACGACTAAGACCAGTGCCACCGTGCCCAGCGCTAACGGGATGAGCCGCCAATAGGAGGGGGCTGGATTGGCAGCCTTGCGGCGCACTTGCAGCGGATTGTGTGAAATCTTGCGGAGCACCACGAATGCGGTCAGCACGGTAATGACTGGCACGAATAAAACTGTTGCAATAAACGCGGGCAAAGCCGGGTGAAAATCGCCGGCGAACCATTCCAGTCCAAATAGCCGGCGGCCCGCGGTTAACCACCCCAACAGCGGCAAGATCGCGACGGCAAGTGCGACGCCAGCCAGCGCCAAGCTCGCTGCTTCGATCCCGGCAATAAGCCGAGTGCGGAAGCGATTGATGCCCAGCAGACGCAGTGCCGCCATCCGTTCGGTGCGCACCGAACTGGCCAGCCGCGTGGTAGTTGCCAGCAGCAAGATCGCGGGCGCGAGCATGAAAGCGAAGATCGGAACGGCAGTGCCCCGCTGCGGGTTGTAGAGCATCGTTTCATCTGCATAGCTGATGCCCCAACTCAAAACGCTTGGCTCAACATCGACATCTCCAGGGAACTGGGCTTCCGTAACGCCGATATAGGCCACGTATTCATTTGGGTAGCCCAATCCCTCGCGGCTGACTTCATGGAGTTCAAATCCGGCAAATTTCTCTTGCGCGCTCGCGGATTGCTCGACGTGCTCCAACAGCGCGGGGGACAGGTAGGCCTCATTTGGGTCGGGAACCGCAGCTACTCCCGGAGGGCTGGGTCCATCGCCCAAGACATAGCGGATAAGCGCCTCATCTGTTACTCCCAGTTCTCCGCCGGTTCCGTGGGCAAGCTGGAGGGTGGAATTGGGATCGGCCGCATGAAGGGGCTGTGGTTTGGATTCTTCAACGACTTCCGTGGTGCCATCATCATGTTCAATCCACTCATCAGGTTCGGGCGCTGCTACTTCCTCGTGGAAAGGCTCGCGCTCCAGATTGCCTGTCCACTGCGTATCAACGACGTGCTGAATGCTGAAAGCAATCAGAATCATCAGGGCACCCACCATGGCACCGACCACCACGAGCGCCATGCGCACTTTGCCGCCCGCCCGAGCCAGCCGCAGACCGAGGCGAACGGTATTGAGAAGGCTGCGACGCCGTCCAAAATCAGCCACCTAACGCACCTGCTCCAGCGCACTTAGCGGCCGAAACTGTTTTGGTACGGCAATTTTCCCGTCGCGAATGACGATCTCGCGATCGGAAACGGCGGCGACATCCACCGCATGCGTCACGAGTACGACGGAAGAATCATGCTCGCGCGCCAGATCAACCAGCGCCGTCAACACCAGCTCGCCCGTGACCGTATCCAGCGCGCCGGTGGGCTCATCGGCGAAAACCACGGAAGGCCGATGAACCAGGGCTCGGCCCACGGCGGCGCGCTGAACCTGACCGCCCGAGGCCTGAGCGGCGCTGTGATCTGCCACATCAGCGATCTCCAGTCGCTCCAGCATCCACCGGGCGCGGCGCATCGCTCGGCGGCGGCGCATTCCAGTCATGAGTAAGGGAAGCGCTACGTTTTCCGCCAGCGACAACTCGGGAATTAGGTCGCCGAATTGAAAAATGAACCCGAATTCTCGCAGCCGAATGGCATCGCGGCGCCGCGCGGAGAGTTCACTGAGCTTCCTACCCCGGTAGATCACCTCACCGGCGTCGGGGCGCAAAATGCCGGCCAGAACGTGTAAGAGTGTGGACTTTCCCGACCCGCTTGGTCCCATTACGGCGAGCACTTCACCCGGGTTGACGTCAACATTGACGCCGCCCAGAGCCTGGGTTTGACCAAACGCCAGCGCGAGATCATTGCCGGTGATGCGCGGAATCGGCTGGTTCGAGCGGGCGCTGAGCGGATCTGTGGTGGACGGTTTCATTTCGTTTTCTCCAGTGCGGTTTTCCAGCGGTCCAGGCGTTGGCCCGCCACATCAATCCATTCCAGATCGGCTTTGAGGTGGGCAGTTTCGAAGTCGGCTGCCAGTTGCGTGGGTAAATCAGCGCTGCGGCGCAAGCGCGCAAGTTCGCGCATGCGGGTGAGATAAACGGAGCGCTGGGCGTCGAGGATTTCGGCTGCTGGGCGGCCAGATACCAGCGCGAGCGTTACTTTGACGAACAGTTCGCTGGGAGCGGCAGGCCGGACGGGCTCGGCCTGGTAAAGCCACTCTTCGAGTTCGGTGATGCCAGATTCGGTGATTGCATAGTTGCGCCGGTCGGGGCCTTCGCCCGATTCGAAGGCAACGGTGTGGGCCAGTCCGTCGCGCTCCAGGCGCGCCAGTGTCGCGTAAATCTGACCGTATTTGACATCGCGAGCGGAGCCAAAATGGGAGTCATAAGCAGTTTTTAGGGAATATCCGTGGGCAGGGGCGGGTTCGAGCAGCCCAAGGAGCGTGTGGCGAAGTGACATGACGGCGACTATACACCCGGTGAATACTCTGGGTGAATAGTTTGCCGTTGGCGTGTTGAAAATCGCGGAGTGAGCTCTGGGTGCCGCGCTTAGGCGCTTTTACGAATCTGGCGGGCTTAGCCGTCTTTACGAATCGGCCCTATTTTGGCGCCTAATCGTCTTTGTCATCCCCGTTGTCGTCGGTATCACTGTCGCCATCGCCGTCGCCTTGGTCTCCGTCTTCATCGGCGCCGTTTTCATCACCATCGCCATTGACTTCAGCGCCATTGACCAGGAAATTTACGTCTTTACCTTCGACGCGCACCTCAGTAATTTCGCCACCCTCTTTCCGCGGCGGCAACTCAACTATGGAGGCCCAAGGGACCATATCTGCGGTGCAGGCTTGATCCCCGTAGTCGCTAGTAATTGCGAGCACGATCGTGCTGGAGCCGGCCCACGAGACACTCGTTGGAACTGTGGGGCAGGCCGAGCTACCCCAGGTCACCAGCGTTAGTTCGGCCGGATACGCATCGGGGCGCACATCAACAATCATTTCCTCTTCTTCAGGCAGCGGGAAGCCGAGATTGTCCTCATCGGCCCGCGCGCCCGATGTGGCAATTGACTCCGGGTGCGGATCTGCTGCTTTTTCGTTACTTTCGCCAGCGCAGGCAGCTAAAACGATCGCGCTGGCTAGAACAAATGGCATGGCAAATATTCGACGCACATTACTCCTTCAAGTCTGCCTCCAAGGTAGAACATTCCCCCAAGCCGCGCGCATCGAGCAACCGCTTTTCGGCGCGAACTTCGACTATCGCCCCGACTGCATGCACCGCCCCCCTTGACATCATGATTAACTTACGTCAATCTCAATCACATTCACTCACACCGCGATGAGAAGGGAGAAGCAGTGCCCGGTCTGATATCGACCCCTCGTGCTGCTGTCTACATTCGTGCCCAGATTGTCGCTGGCTGTTGTCGCCTTTGAAATTCGAGTGTTAATTCCGCGCTAATTCGCGGGTGTTGATCCCGCTCTTTTCTCGATTTTTCCCTCGGCCCGGTCGTGTTTTGCCGCGTGCTCTTCCTGTGATTTGCCGCCCGGCTGGGCTTATTAATGCGGTTTTTACCGCTTTAGGACGACGACACATGCTTCATGAGATTAAGTTCACCTCCCAAAAAACTCAGGCTGAGATTAACCGCGAGTGGGATGTGATCGTGCCAGCCCGCGATGCCCAACAGCGGGCGGGAGACGTTTCTTTCTTACAAGTTTTACGCCCGTGGATTGGGGCAGCGGTTAATGGCGCGAAACGAATTTTGGACGTGGGCTGCGGCTCAGGCCGATTGACCCAGACGCTGCGTTTGGCCGGTGCGCGAGGAGCGCGCGCCTCGAATGGAGCTCAAGCCGCACGCCAGTCAGATGACGATCCCCTAGCGGACGATTTGGCTAACCTAGCGGCAGATTTGGATAACCCAGCGGGCGATTTGGGCAACAGGGATGAAACCCGCCAATCGCAAACTGTTCACGTTGTGGGTGTGGACCCGAGTCCGAAATCCATCGCGCTGGCTCGAGCATCAAACCCGCACGAGACCTATCACGTGGGAACCCTGGAGAGTTTTGCCGCCCAAAATCCTTCGCAGCGCTTCGATTTAGCGGTTGCCAACATGGTGCTAATGGACGCGCCAGATTTAGACGGCTTACTCAAAGGCGTAGCGCGCTTGGTCCCCGGTGGGCGGTTTGTCGCCACAATTGCGCATCCAGCATTTTGGCCGCTCTATTTGGGCTATGCCGGCAAAGAATCATTCAGCTACGGCAATGAAACATTCATTGAGGCGCCCTACGTGGTCAATAACCGAAGTTTCAAATCGGCTACGACTCACATCCATCGCCCGGTTTCTCGCTATATATCGGCGTTCACCCAGGCGGGAATGGTGATAACTCGGATGGAGGAGTTGCGGGGAACGGAGCCCCGCTCCGTTTTCCCATTCCCACGATTCCTGGCGATCGAGGCGCGCGTGGATTCTTAGCAGCGCGCGTGTATTTTCCCGGTGCGAGTCGGCCTTGGGGTGCGAGTCGGCGGCGCCGGGCGGCACGCGGCGGACCTGGGCGGTGCGAGGCGGCCCTGGGGTGCGAGTCGCGGCGCTTAGTGGTCCGAGTTTGCATCTAGCCGTCCGAGTTGCGGCACTCGTTGGTCCGCGTCCGCGGCGCACGAGCCGACACTGAATTCCTGGTGTGTGGCCATTTGCCTGCATGGTGCAACTCTGGCTACACGGGAGGATTCGCGCCGCCAAACGCGCACGAAACCGGACGCCAAGACCCGGCACCAGACCCGGGCGCCAAGACCCGGCACCAGACCCGGGGCGCCAAGACCCCGGCGTCAAACCCGGCACCAGACCCAGCACCGCGCCCGCTACGGCTCAATCGGCTCCAAGAGCTGTTGTAACACCGCCGGCATTGTCTTCAAGACGATGTCGTGGGTGGCAATCGCTGGATCTTCGGCCCCGCGCAAGATCATTTCGCGCATCGCTTGCTTGCCCTGGGCCAGTACGAGATCTGTTACCAGGAGCGGGTCGATGCGAAAGCGCAATCCCAGTGTGGCGGCCGTCGCAACAAGCACTTCGGATAGCTCGGTGCGAAAGAGGGCTTCATTGGCTAAAAATTCGGGCGCCGCCGCTGGATCACGCAGCGCCAGGAGTTCAAACTCGCTGTGAATGAGCGTCCAAGTCCGGTCATCGGGTAGGGCGCTGAAAATTTCCTGAATGACCTCAGCGAGGAAGCCGCTTTCGAGGGTGGCGCGCCCGGTTCCCAGATCCGAGTTGCGCGCAATAGCCGCGCGCAGTCGGTCTAGCTGCACCTCGATTTCGCGGCGCATCATTGCAAAAAACAGCTCGTTTTTGCTCGCGAAGTTCGAGTAGAAAGCCCCGCGCGTATAGCCGGCCGCCTCGGCAATGGCTTCGATCGACACCGCGTGCACGCCCTGGCTGGCAAATAATTTATGTGCGGCGTCCATTAAACGCTCACGCGTGCGCTGCCGCCGCGCTGTTGCCGGTACTTCGCTGATGGTTTCTCCCATTGAATGGATCTCCTTGGGGAAGTTTGCGATACAAAATTGTATCCCATACAGTTGCGTATCGGATACAACACTGTATCGACGTTCTTATTTAATTTTTTCGGGAGATCGTGTGTCATCTGCGCTCTATTCCCTAGGACGCTGGGCGGCCCGTTCGCGCGCCAAAGTCTTCGTCGGGTGGCTGGCCCTACTAGTTCTGTTGGGCGGGCTCGCGGCCCTGTTTGGCGACGGAATGGACGACGGAGTTTCAATTCCCGGAACCGAATCGCAAGAGGCCCTCGACACGCTGGAAGCCACGTTCCCGCAGGTCAGCGGCGCATCCGCGCAGATGATCGTGGTCGCCCCCGAGGGTGAAACCGTCCACGATTCCGATGTCACCGATCCGATAACCGATGCGGTAGCCGAGCTGGAAAACATCGACTCGGTCGCCCAAGCTGCCTCCCCGTTTGACGAAATGCTGGGCGAGGGCGCCATAAGTGATGATGAAAGCGCCGCCATCATCAACATTCAGATGGACGCCGCATTCACCGATATCAGCGACTCGGTAAAAGATGAACTCTCCAACGTGGCCGCCGACCTGGACGCTGCTTTGCCCGAGGCGGCACAATCTGCCCTGGGTGGCGAACTCTTTAGCAACGAGTTCCCGGGCTTGAGCGCATCGGAGTTGCTCGGCGTCGCAGTTGCCATGATCGTGCTGATCATTACGCTTGGCTCCTTTATCGCCGCAGGAATGCCCCTGCTGAACGCCCTGGTCGGCGTGGGAATCTCCACACTGCTGATTTTTGCGGCGACGGCATTTGGCCAAATCAACTCCACCACCCCCATGCTTTCCCTCATGCTCGGCCTGGCCGTCGGAATTGACTACGCACTGTTCATCGTCGCCCGCCATCAAGACCAGCTGCGCAGCGGTGTCGAACTGGAAGAATCTATTGGCCGAGCCGTGGCAACGGCCGGCTCCGCCGTGGTTTTTGCCGGACTTACGGTCATGATCGCCCTACTGGGTCTGGGCGTGGCCGGAATTCCGTTCCTGACCACGATGGGTATTGCAGCATCAGCAGCAGTTGGCATTGCCGTGTTGGTTTCCATCACGCTGTTGCCCGCGCTGTTGGGGGCGGCCGGAATGAAAATTGCCCCCGGCCGCAACTCGAAAAAATCAAAGTCCACCCAACCCCGGCCCTCCCGGTCGGCTGGCTTCTTCCGCGGCTGGGTCCGCGCCGCCACGCGTCGGCCCATTTTGACAATTATTGCGGTGCTGGCCGTCGTGGGTATCGCCGCGTTCCCCGCCCTGCACTTGCGCTTGGCGCTGCCCGACGCGTCCTCGCTGGCATCTGACGACCCGGCGCGCGTTACCTATGACCTGGTAGATGAACACTTTGGTCCCGGCTTTAATGGCCCCCTCATCGTCACCGGTTCGCTCATTACCAGCGATGACCCGGTTGGCTTAATCGAATCGGTTGCCGATGAAATCGAGACCCTCGACGGGGTGGCCGACATTCCGCTGGCCACGCCGAATGAAACCGCTGACACCGGCATCATCCAGGTCGTTCCCACCGGCGCGCCGGATTCGCAAGCAACCAAAGATCTCGTCAATGATTTGCGCGAAATGCAGCCGCGCATCTTGGCTGAGCACCATTTTGACTTGTCTGTAACCGGCTTCACCGCCGTCGGGATTGACGTTTCCGACAAGCTCGGCGATGCGCTGTTGCCATTTGCGATCGTTGTTGTGGGGTTGTCACTTATTTTGCTGACGATGGTATTTCGCTCCATCGCCGTTCCCATCAAAGCAACGCTGGGCTATCTACTTAGTGTGGGCGCGGCCTTTGGCGTGGTTGCCCTCGTCTTTGAAGACGGCTTCATGGCAACGATTTTGAACCTGGCGCGCCTGGGACCGGTCATCAGTTTCATGCCCATTGTTGTCATGGGTGTTCTTTTTGGCCTGGCGATGGACTATCAGGTCTTCCTGGTTTCGCGCATTCGCGAGGATTACGTCCACACCCGCGACGCGCGCCGCAGCATCGAAACCGGGTTTGTTTCCACCGCCAAAGTGGTTACCGCCGCGGCCGTGATCATGGTGGCAGTCTTCCTAGCTTTCGTCCCCGAGGGCGATACCAACATCAAACCCATCGCACTGGGACTGGCTGTGGGCGTATTTGTGGATGCCTTCTTGGTGCGCATGACCCTCGTACCAGCCGTCCTGCAATTACTGGGGGATCGCGCCTGGTGGATTCCCGCCTGGCTCGATAAGGCCATGCCCTCCTTTGATGTGGAGGGTGAGGGCATCACCCACGAACTGGAACTGCGCCAGTGGCCCGCCCCCGATAACACCGACCTGGTAGTGGCCGAAGGGCTCACACTTATCGACCCGCAAGACCCCGCCAGCACCATCTACCGCGACGTGAACCTGGCCATCCCGCAGGCCAGCCACGCGCGCGTTTACGCCAAAAACTCCGAACAACTCAGCGCGCTGCTGCTCACAATTTCGGGCCGGCTGGAACCCACCGGCGGCAAACTCAAAACCTGCGGCTATGTCCTGCCCACCCGCTCCCGCGCCGTCCGCTCCCGCGTCGGTTACCTCTACCTGCCCCAGGCCGGCTTGACCGGTTTGCGTCAGCTTTTGCGCGAATCACCACGGGCCCTGATTTTGGACGGCGCCGATGACCTTGATCAATACACCGCCGCCCAGGTGCAGCGTGAGTTGGCGCAGCAAACCGCCTTGCCGGCCCTGATCGTGGGCACCGTCACCGGAGCAGCCCAAGCCATGTGGCCGGAGAATCTGCCGGTGCGAGATGCCGTCCTTAATTATGAAGACCTTTCTTTGCAAGCGAGCCTGACATGAACCGTTTTGCCCCACTTTCCACGACCAAACCCCGGCCCATCCTAGGTGTGGTCATCGCAATTTTGGTGCCGCTGATCACCGCCGGCATCCTTATCGGCGTAATCGCCAAGCCGCAGGACCAGCTGGACCAGGTCACGGCGGCGATCGTCAATAACGACGAGCCAGTCGAACTTGACGGACAGCCCGTTCCGCTGGGGCGCCAACTGGCTGGTGGCCTCGTTGAATCCGGAGAATCGAACGGGGATGAACCCGCCGGTTACCAGTGGGAAATCACCGATGCGGAAAAGGCCGCGACCGGAATCGAAGATGGCACCTATGGCGCCGTGGTGACGATCCCTGAGAACTTCTCGGAAGCGGCCATGTCAACTGCCGGGGACATCGCGGATGTGCAGCGAGCCACGATCGCGGTAACGACTTCGCCGCGGGCCCGGTTGATCGATGAGGCGCTGACCCGCGCGATCGCCTCGACCGCGACGGATGTGATGGGCACGGAATTAACCGAAACGTATCTGGACAACCTATTTATTGGGTTCAACACGCTGGATTCCGAGTTGGGGGAGGCCGCTGAGGGGGCGGGTGAACTGGCAGAAGGCGCTGGGGAACTTTCCGGTGGCGTGGGGGAGTTGTCTGAGGGGATGGGCGGCCTTGAGTCCGGCGCCGATCAGCTGGCAGCTGGAACGAATGAACTCGTAGGCGGCATCGGGGAGTTCAATAACGGCATCATGCAACTGGGCGATGGAACCGGCGCGCTCAGTTCCGGCGCGCGGGAACTGGCCGGCGGTGCGGATGAGCTCGCCGGGGGCCTCGATCAGTTGAATTCTGGTCTGGGCGAGCTGGAGACCGGCGGCAAGGAACTGGCGGGCGGGCTTGACCAGTTGCGCCAGGAAACCGGCGATATGCCCGACCAGTTTGGCGAACTCGTCGGTGGAATTGGCGAGCTGGAGCAGGGCGCGGGTGGGCTCGCGGCCGGACTGGAACAGCAGCAGGCGGGGCTGGAGCAATTAAGAGAATTGGCCTGCTCGCCGCTAGTCACTGACCCCACGGGCGAATTGTGTCCGGCACTTACTGAAGTGGTTGACGGGTCCCCGGAACTAATTGCCGGCGCACAGGGCCTGGAATCCGGTGCGGCCGCGATTGGGCAGGGCGCAGAGCAACTCATTAGTGAAAACGGTCCCCTTGCCGAGCTGCAAGGTGCGATTGACCAACTCGCAGATGGCGGCTCCGAACTGGCCGGGGGCTTGAGTGAGGTCCACGGCGCTGCAGGAGGGGCGGCCGATGGCGCCCGCGAACTAGCCGGTGGTGCCGGCCAACTAGCAAACGGTGTAGACGAATTGTCCGCCGGGATTTCCGAACTGGAAAGCGGCGCGGGCGAATTGGGAACCGGCGCAGCACAGCTGGGTGGGGGAGCGGACGAACTTGCTGATGGCTTGCACGAAGTGGGCAACGGCGTGGAGGAGCTAGCAGGAGGATCCGAAGAACTGGCTGCGGGAACCGATGAGCTCGCCGGCGGCCTAGATGAGGCGGTGGAAGAGATCCCGACGTTCCCGGATGAGTACCGTGAGGGCGCGGCGGACGTTATTGCCAATCCGGTTACCGTGGGCGAACAAGACGCCAGCGCTTTTAGCTTCGACCTAACGCGCAACTGGGTCGGGTTCTTCACCGTGATCGCACTGTGGATTAGTGCACTTTGGATCTACACCGCAGCCCCGACCACCCTGGGCCAGGTGCGTGGCACAACGCGCTCCAGTGCCTTCTTGGCGCTGCGCTCGCTGGCGCTGCCCGCGGCGGTGGCCGTCGGCCAGGGTCTAATTGTGACCGCGCTGGTGGCAATTACCGGCAACATTTCCGGGGCCAAACTCATCGGATTTGGCGCCCTAGCGAGCCTGATTGCGGTGGCGTTCTTACTCGTCCAGCGCGCGCTGATGGCGGTGACGGGCCGCATTGGTCTGGTCATTTCCCTGGGCGTGGCGATATTGGCAATAGCCACCGCGCTCACTTCGGCGATGCCGGCGCTCGCGCGGGTCATCGTGGGTTGGTTGCCTATCGGCCCGGCCGCGGACGCGTTGAACGGGCTGGAGAACGGGTTCGGAATTGCCTCAGCGGTAGTGGCGCTGGTCGCGTGGGCGATTGGCGGCTGGATAGTTGTGGCTTTGAGTCTGCGCCGGCAGCGAGTAGCACAAGTGGTGGCAACCTGATGAACTAAGGCTGACGTGAGCTGCATAAACCTGCGTGAAAGGTCGGGCCATGGAATTACAGTTCTTTACCGACTCCTCGTTGATGGAATGGCAGATGCTGGGCTTGGCCTTCGTGCTGTCAGCCATTATCGGAATCGAACGCCAGGTGCATCAAAAAGATGCGGGATTGCGCACGCACGTTCTTGTCGGTCTTGGGTCAGCGACGTTTACGCTCGTTTCCGGGCTCGGATTCCAAGGCGCCCTGGGCGACTTGGTGATACTTGACCCCAGCCGAGTCGCGGCCCAGGTCGTTTCGGGGATCGGCTTTTTGGGCGCGGGCGTGATATTCATGCGCCGCGATATTGTGCGAGGGCTGACAACTGCCGCCTCCATTTGGGTTGCAGCCGCGGTCGGAATGGCCTGTGGTGCGGGCATGCCCACCACCGCCATAGTCGTCACCGTGCTGCACGTGATTGCACTGATGCTCTTTACTCCCGTCGTGCGGCGTCTAGCGCCACCGCGGCGGAGGGCAAAAGAGCTGGAAATACGGATAGAAGACATCGAGGGTGGCTTATCGGAAGTGATGGAACTTGCTGCCGAAAAGGGCTACCAGTTGGAACTGAAATCCACCAGCACGGAGTTGACTAACGGAAGACGGGTAATGACCGCGCGTTTCCGGTTAGAACACGGACCGAAAGTCTGGAAGCTCGCCGAAGAACTAGCCAAGCGACCCGAAATCTCATCCATCCAGATGAGCGAGAAGCCGGGTTAGGGTTTGGGCTTTTTCACAAACTGGGCAATACAGGTCGTACCCGGTGCCAGGTCGACAATGTCGACCGGCGCCTCCGCCTCCTGAAGATAGCCGCGCAGCAGCCCGAAGTGGATGGCGCAAATATTTGAAAGTAACGGCTGGCTGACCGTCCGATAGGGGCAGGACGTAAAAGCAACCGTCTCCTCTCCAGTGCGCGTGGCCTCAAATCCCATCGACTGGGTGTGTTTGATGACCTCTTCCAGCGCATCAGGTGTTGCCACCTCGGACAGGTGCTGCAAGTCCTGGTTGTCAATATTGGCAAGCTCTTGGCCCCAAGTCTGCCCAATTTCTTCCACCGTCTTTTGTGGATGATTGCTCTGGCCCACAATGTGGCGCAGCAACACTTGCGTTAGGTCGCGCAGATGTGATGTATCGACTTCTGGAGCCTGATCGGTCGCACTATAAAGGCGGCGCGGGCGCCCCTGGCCGTGCGGCGCGTCTTGCTTCTCCGCGACGTAATTCAGCTTCATCAATGCCTCGAGATGAAAGCGAATCGTATTGCTGTGCAGTGACAGGGCGCCGGCTATTTCAGCCACGGAGCGCGGCTCATGCTGCGACATCACGTAGCGCAGCACGCGCGCCCGAGTTGGCCCGAGTCCGTGACCAGATTTTTTCGTTACCACGCAGCCCATTGTGCCCTATGGATTAGATACCACGAACAACTTGGAAGAAATCCGAGTTACATTGGTTCCGTGGCGAACTCAGCGATCTCTTCGAACCTCCTTGACACGTTTGGGCGGGTAGCGCGCGACCTGCGGGTATCCCTTACCGACCGATGCAACCTGCGCTGCACGTACTGCATGCCCGCCGAGGGGATGGAGTGGCTACCGAATCAAAAAGTACTCAGCGATGAAGAAATTTCTCGGCTGCTGCGCATTGGAGTGCAAGATCTGGGCATTACCAAGATCCGTTTCACGGGGGGAGAACCGCTTTTACGCAAAGGTCTAGAAGACATCGTGGCCGCTACCGCACAGCTGCGCACGGCCGATGGTCAACGCCCGGAATTGACGCTGACAACGAATGCTTTGGGGCTCGATCGCCGGGCAGAAAAACTAGCCGCCGCGGGTCTTGATCGTGTCAATATTTCGCTGGATTCTCTAGACAAAGAACGCTATGCGCGACTCGCCCGGCGCGACCGTCTACCCGACGTGTTGGCCGGTATTGAAGCGGCGGCCGCGGCCGGCCTCTTACCCGTAAAAATCAACGCGGTGATCATGCCCGACACCAACGAGCCGGATATTTTGCCGCTTGCGCATTTCGCGCTGAGCCACGGACATCAGTTGCGCTTCATTGAACAAATGCCGCTGGGCCCGCGCGAAGCCTGGAAGCGGGACCAACTAGTAACCCAGCAGCAGATTTTGGATATTTTGCGCCAGGAGTTACACCTCTCGCCGGCTGAAGAACCACGCGGAGCGGCGCCGGCGCAGTTGTGGCATGCGAAAAGCGCGAATGGCGCGCACACTGGCGAGATTGGGGTCATTGCTTCGGTCACCGCGCCCTTCTGCGGCGCCTGTGATCGCACGCGACTGACCGCAGATGGTCAAATGCGCAACTGTTTATTTGCGCGCGGAGAAACCGATTTGCGCGGGCCATTGCGCGCCGGTGCCACCGATGCCGAACTGGCTGATATTTGGCGCGGTGGCCAGTGGGTCAAGCGCGCCGGTCACGGCATCGGAGAGCCAGACTTCGAACAACCAAAGCGCAATATGAGCGCGATCGGTGGCTAGGCGGCCGCCGCCCTACGCCTCCTCGCCCAGCTACTTACTCCCTGGCTTATTGGTTTTGGCATGTTCGGATTTCTGGGCTCCCAAACCATGGAATTTGCCGGACGCTCCGACGTGGTTGTTTGGTACCAAGGCTCCGCGCTGGCCCGCCACCACCTTCTACTGGATCGGCGTAGTGTGGGCAGTGGCATGCGTGGTCATCACCTGGGTGCGATACGCGCGCCCCGGTGCCCCCAAACCCGGTTGATAGATGGTGATTATGGACGACGTCTTGCGGTTTGCGCAGGTAAGTTCGGCTGCAATTGATGTACCGCAGGTGATGGCACTGGTCTCCGACCCCCAGGCGGGGGCCATCGCCACGTTCGTGGGCGCAGTGCGCAATCACGACGGGGGAAGGGACGTGGCCGCCCTTAGCTATACGGCCCATCCCAGTGCCGAAGAAATTTTGGAGCAGGTCGCGCAAGAGTTCGCTGACCGGCCGGGCGTCCACCGCCTGGCCGTGGCCCACCGCGTGGGTGATCTCGAGATCGGAGATGTGGCACTGTTCGCCGCAGTTTCCGCCTCGCACCGCGCCGAAGCGTTTCCGGTACTGGAAGAACTCGTTAACCGGATCAAGGCCGCCGTGCCGATCTGGAAACATCAAGAATACGCCGACGGCACGAAAGACTGGCCCGGTAGCACCGGGGGAAATCTTGCGCACCGTAACTGAGCATTTGGCGGCCGTTTTGGCCCTCGGCCACCCCTTGCCTAGCCAACTGGTGCCCATCGGTGCTGATTTGGCTCGCTATTTGACCCGCGATATTGCAGCGCGATACGCGGTCCCGCCCTTCGACAACTCCGCGATGGACGGCTACGCCGTGCGCCATGCGGATCTGCAAGAAGTGCCCGCGGTACTGCAAGTGGTGGGCGATGTTCCGGCCGGAACGGCCGCCACGGAAACCGTCGAGCCGGGTGAAGCGATGCGCATCATGACTGGGGCGCCGCTACCGCAGGGAGCCGACACGGTGGTGCCGGTTGAACTCACCGACCAAGCCCCTGGTGATCACCCCCTTCCCGCACGCGTGCGGATCAACGAGGTGGCGGCGCTCGGGCGCCACATCCGCCGGGCGGGGGAGAACGCGGCGGTGGGAGATGCCGTCCTAAATCAAGGAACGCGCGCCACCCCGGCTGCCGCAGCGGCAGCGGCCTCGGTGGGTGTTTCACACTGGCAGGTGACGGCGCGGCCGCGGGTGGCAGTGATCGCGACGGGCGCGGAGTTGCGGGAGCCGGGCCAGGCGCTGGGGCCGGGGGAGATTCCGGATTCCAACTCGCTTTTACTTTCCGGGTTGGTGGAGCAGTTCGGCGGTGAGGTGTCCGGGGCGTATCGGGTGGCGGATGAACCGGCGGCCTTTACCGAATTGATGGGGGCCTTAACGCAGGTGGATGTGATCGTCACCAGCGGCGGGATTTCGGCCGGAGCCTTTGAGGTGGTGCGCCAGGCCGCCGGTGGCGCGATGGAATTCGTGACGGTTGGAATGCAGCCGGGTAAACCGCAGGGAATTGGCCGGTGGCCCGTGGCTGACCGCCCGGTTCCAATGCTCGCATTCCCCGGAAATCCCGTGTCCGTGTTCGTATCGGCGTGGCTGTTCTTGCGGCCACTGATCCAGCACCTGGCGGGCGTGCCGGTGGGGGACGCGCGGCTTGGTGCGGTGGCGGCTGAAAGTTGGCGCCCGCCGGTGGGTCGGGAACAGTATTTGCCGATTGTCTGGCGCGATGGCGGGATTGTGCGCGCGCATCAGATGGGGTCGGGCTCGCACGCCATTGCTTCGCTGCACTTGGCGCAGGGGCTGGCGATTGTGCCGGCGGATGTGGAGCGGGTGCAGGTGGGCGATGAGTTGGAAGTTATTGACCTGCGTGCGGGGTTTTAGGGCAGTGGAGTTAGTCGTGTGCAGCGCCGTCAAGCTGGCCCACGATGTGCACCAGCAGGGGCGAAATGATCGCCAGAGTATCGCGCACCCCGCCGGGGGAGCCGGGTGCGTTAATAATGAACGCCGGGGGCAGGTGAGCGGCGTAGAGCACGGCGGCGCGGCCGCGCGACAGGGCCGCATTAGCACTATTTTTCCGGCCGCGGGCTCGAATCTGTTCCATGAGCCCGGGGATTTCCTTTGGCGCCAGTTGGGCCGTGACTTCCGGTGTAATGTCGCGCGGGCCGATTCCCGTGCCGCCCGTGGTGATGATGGCGCGGGCACCGGCACTGTGCGCGGAGCCAATAGCGTCACGGATTGCAGCGGCCTCATCGGGGATGACGGTGGAATCAAGGGCAGTAAATCCGGCGGCCCGGAGCAGTTCTTGGGCCAGCGGCCCGGACTCATCGGGGTAGGCGCCCGCTGCGGCGCGGTCCGAAATCGTGATGACGGCCACCGGAAACGACATATCAGCATCTTAGGGCTTCAGCGCGCGTTTTTCGGGATGCTGCGCACCCGCATCGGGCTTTACCGCGCTGGGGCAAAACCCGAAGACCAGCAGGGGCGCTGATGGGCAAACGGTTTGGGAAAATTGGGGCAGCGGTGAGTCTATTTGCGGGCGTGAGCACGGTGGCGGCCTGTGCCAGTGATGCGGGTGAGGCCACCGTTTTTGCTGCCGCTTCCCTGGCGGATGTCTTTGCCGAGATAGACGATGGGAATGCGGACCTGTCATTTGGCGGGTCTTCCGGCCTGGTCGACCAGCTTGCCGGTGGCGCCCGCGCCGATGTTTTTGCCTCGGCGGACTTGGCCAATATGGACCGGGCGCGCGCGGAAGAACTCATAAGTGGCCGCCCGGTGAAGTTTGCGACAAATAGCCTGGTCTTGGTGACCGATGCCAATAACCCACTCGGGATTACCGGATTGGATGATTCGCTGGATGGTGCCAAACTCGTAACTTGCGCGCCGCAAGTGCCCTGTGGGCGCGCGAGCCAGGAGTTGGCCGCGGATTTGGGGGTGGAATTGACGCCGGTGTCCCAGGAACTTTCGGTCACCGACGTGCTGGGCAAGGTTACCTCGGGTGAGGCCGATGCGGGCTTGGTTTATGCCACCGATGCGGCCCGGGCCGGCGATCAGGTGCAGCAGGTTGAAATTCCCAAAGCGGCCGACCATTTAAATGAATACTGGATCGCGCTCGTCGCCGGCGGCAACGCAGCCGCGGGCCAAGAATTCATCGACCAGATCACCGGGGCGCGCGGGCAAGAGCTGCTTGCTGACCGGGGCTTTGGGGCGCCATGATTCCCAAGTGGATTTGGGCTCTGGCCGCCGCCGCGATCGCACTGGTGGCGTTGCCGCTATTGGGCATGATCCTACGGGTGCCGTGGGGCTCGCTAGCGGAACTTTTGGGTTCGCGGGCGGCGCTGCAGGCGCTGGGACTGTCATTGGTGACGTCCCTGTGCGCGACGGCGCTCGCGCTGATATTGGGAGTTCCGCTGGCATTTGTGCTGGCTCGAAGTTCGGGCGTAATGGGCGCGATTTTGCGCAGCCTCGTACTGGTTCCGATGGTATTGCCGCCCGTTGTGGCGGGCTTGGCGTTGCTGGCAACATTTGGGCGGCGCGGACTAGTGGGGGCGGCTCTTTCCGAAGTGGGAATTGAGATCGGTTTTACGACGTTTGCAGTGATTTTGGCGCAGACCTTTGTCGCGATGCCCTTTTTGGTTATTTCGCTCGAAGGTGCGCTGCGGTCAGCAACGGGGCGCTATGCCGCGATTGCCGCGACTTTGGGTGCGGGGCCGACGCGGGTGCGGTGTGATGTCCAGGGACGTTGTTGAGTCGGTCGAAGGGTACGCCGCCAATCGCAGAGTGGTGTCGGTGGTGGTTGTAGAAGTGGAGCCAGCCGGGCAGCGCCAGGCGTCGTTCGGCCTCTGAACCGTAAAACCTGGCATAGG
>DAHVRJ010000135.1:0-24132 GCA_027322505.1 Demequinaceae bacterium | reverse complement strand
CACCCCGGAAAGTGAGGTGCGCTCGGCGCTGCTGGCGCTGCGCAGTGAAGTCGCAAAAGCCGTAGTGGGCCAAGACGCTGCTGTGACCGGTCTGGTTATCGCGCTTTTATGCCGCGGCCACGTGCTGCTAGAGGGCGTCCCCGGGGTAGCAAAGACGCTTTTAGTGCGCGCAATTGCGGCCGCCTTGGACGTAGATACCAAGCGCGTTCAGTTCACCCCGGACTTGATGCCCGGTGACGTAACCGGATCGCTGGTGTATGACGCGCGCAGTGCCGAGTTCTCATTCCGCTCCGGCCCCGTCTTTACCAACCTGATGCTCGCGGACGAAATTAACCGCACGCCACCTAAAACGCAGGCCTCGCTCCTAGAAGCCATGGAAGAGCGCCAAGTCTCAGTCGAGGGTGACCCCAAACCCCTGCCCGATCCATTCGTCGTGGTCGCAACCCAAAACCCAGTTGAATATGAGGGAACCTATCCCCTGCCGGAGGCCCAACTAGACCGCTTCTTATTGAAACTCGTACTCCCCCTGCCCCCGCGGGAAGACGAAGTGACCGTATTGGAGCGCCACTCCTCCGGTTTTGATCCGCGCGACCTTGACGCCGCCGGAGTGCAGGCGGTCGCAAACACGCAGGTCCTGGCGCAAGCACGCACCGAAGTGGCCAGCGTGGAAATTTCCCGCGACGTGCTGGGATACATCGTCGATATTTGCCGGGCCACCCGCAACGCGCCCTCACTGTCCCTGGGAGTCTCCCCGCGCGGGGCCACTGCGCTGCTGGCCACGAGCCGGGCCTGGGCCTGGTTGCAGGGACGTAATTTCGTAACACCAGATGACGTCAAGGCCCTTGCCCACCCCACGCTGCGCCACCGAATCCAGTTGCGCGCTGAAGCCGAACTCGAGGGCGTCACAACTGAGTCGGTGCTCGATACCGTCTTGTCCACCGTTCCCGTCCCGCGCTAAAGCAGCATCGTGGTTATTACAGGTAGAGCCGTCGTATTAGTGGCGCTGGGCGCGGTGCCACTAATTTTTGCTCCCTCCATAACCACGGCCCTTTGTTGGGTACTTGCCATCTGCGTCCTAGTTGGCGTTGACGCGCTTTTAGCCGCCTCGCCGCGGGCGGTGGGGATCTCGCGCCAGGTCCACACGCCGGTGCGGCTGAGCCAAACCACCAAGTGCGAACTGACTTTGACGAACCTCAATACCCGCCGGCTGCGCGGAACAGTGCGCGATGCCTGGCAGCCGACTGCGAACCCGCGCACTGAGCGCCACCGGGTTGATATGCCGCCCGAAGAATCACGGCGCGTCACCACCCAGCTGACACCGCAGCGCCGCGGCGACCTTTATGCCGACCGAATCACCATTCGCACTATCGGGCCACTTCGCATCGCCGGGAGGCAGGCCTCCATCGCGGTTCCGGGCAAACTGCGCGTCCTGCCCGAGTTCAAAGCCCGGCGCCACCTGCCCAGCAAACTAACGCTACTGCGGGAAATGGATGGCGCGGCCGCGGTCCAGGTTCGGGGGCAGGGCACGGAATTTGACTCTTTGCGCGAGTACGTGCCCGGGGACGATGTGCGCTCAATTGACTGGCGCGCCACCGCCCGCCGCTCCGAAGTTGTGGTGCGTACCTGGCGGCCCGAGCGAGACCGCCGGGTTTTAATTGTGGTGGACTCCTCGCGCACCTCTGCCGCCCGTGTCGGGGACGGCGCCCGCCTTGATGCCTCACTCGAAGCGGCCCTCCTATTGGGGGCGCTGACCAGTCGAGCGGGAGACCGAGTCGGGCTAGTTGCAGTCGACCGCAAAGTCCGGGCGCAAGTGCCACTGAATTTGGGCAATAACACGCTTTCCACATTCGCCGATGTGCTCGCGCCGGTATACCCACAGTTAGTCGAGGTCGACTGGCCCTACATAGCCGGATTAGTCACCCAGCAACTTTCGCAGCGCTCCCTAGTAGTGCTGCTTACCGCGCTCGACCCCGCGGCGGTGCAATCGGGCTTACTGCCCGTTGCCGCGCGCCTATCGCGCGACCACCAGGTCGTAGTTGCCTCGGTCGCCGACCCGGAACTGGAAGAACTGCGACAAAAGCGCGGCGATGCGCAAGACATATTCGTCGCCAGCGCCGCCGAACGCGTCCAACTCGAGCGGGCCGCAATGGGGCGCATGCTCAGCCAGGTCGGTGTTGAAGTCGTCGAAGCCGGACCAGAAGACCTCGCCCCGAAACTCGCCGACACATACCTCGCGCTCAAAGCGGCCGGGAGGCTATAAGGACCATGTGTGGCCGCTTCGCCGCCGTTACCCCCACGCCCGATCTGATCTCCGAGTTCGCGGTCCAATTCGCTGTTCCCGATGCCCAGGACCACACTCCTTCGTGGAATGTGGCTCCCACCTTGGATATTCGCGTTATTTTAGAGCGCACCGATAAGCAAAGCGGTCAAATCACCCGGCAGCTGCGCCTGGCGCACTGGGGTTTAGTGCCGCACTGGGCGAAAGACATCAAAATCGGGGCCCGCATGATCAACGCGCGCAGCGAAACACTCGATTCCAAGTCCAGTTTCCGCTCACCCATAAAGAAGCAGCGGTGCATCATTCCCGCCGATGGCTGGTATGAGTGGCAAAAGCAGGCGGACGGTAAAAAGCAGCCCTGGTACTTTCATTCCCCAAATTACGAAGTGCTGGTCTTCGCGGGTCTGTATGAACTGTGGGCGGATCCAAAAAAGGAACCGGGCGACCCCGCGCGCTGGTTACTATCGACCACGATCATCACGCAGGACGCAACTGATGAGCACGGCCATATCCACCCACGCCAGCCGGTACTGCTAAACGACCAGTTGTACGACCAGTGGCTCGACCCGACCCGCACCCAAGCCGAACTGGCGCTCGAAATGTTAGCGACGCCGTCCCCAATCATCAGCAGTTATCCGGTTAGTACGGCAGTAAACCGCGTGGCTAATGATGGGCCCGAGCTGATTGAGCGGGCCGAAAACCATACCGGGGGCTGACGCTTTCATCCGCACATCGCCCTAGGCTGTATGGCGTGCTGTGGTTGCGAAAATTAAGCAGGTGGATGGAAGACCACCCCTTTAGCGTCGATTTAATGGCGACGCTCGCAGCCCTGCTGATAGTCCTGCCCATGTCAACGGTGCTGGTGGGGTTTCCATCATTTTCGGCCGCCTGGGTCGCCCTTGCGATGTTTGCTCCCCTGCCCTGGCGCCGCTCCCGGCCCGTCATCTCAGCTGTTTTGATTCACGCTTTTGCGCTGCTGCACTGGATTGCCGGGGCCCCGATCGTCTTGCCCGCAGATTTTGCGATCCTCATCGCGATCTACTCGGTGGCGGGGCACGGTCCGCGCTGGGCCTCCCGTACCGGGCTTGGCAGCGGCATGATTGGCGCCTTGCTGCTGGGCATTTCGCTGTATCAGTCAACGCACAGTTACGCCTCGGCTGCTGCGTTTAGTTTCACCGCCGCGGCACTGGTTATTGCCGCGTGGGCCATGGGCACGATGCGCGCCGCCCGCCGCGAGCGCTGGGAAGCCATCGCCAACCGCGCGGTCCAGTTAGAAAAAGACAGCGAACAGCAAAGCCGGCTCGCAATTGCCGCCGAGCGAGCCCGCATCGCTCGGGAAATGCATGACGTGGTGGCCCATTCGCTTTCGATCATCGTGGCCCAAGCAGACGGGGGCCGCTACGCCGCCGAAACTAAACCCGAACTTGCCGCTCAGTCGCTGACCACGATCGCGCAAACCGGGCGCGCTGCGCTGGCTGACATGCGCAAAATCCTGGGCATTTTGCGCAATGACCACTTGGACGATGCCAACACCGCACCGCAACCGTCCATGCAGGACATCCGCGGGCTCATCACCCAATCCAAGGATGCTGGCATGCAAATTTCTTTCGCCGAAGTGGGCACCGCGCGCCGCCTGCCACCGGGGGCGGAGATGGCGCTGTACCGGGTATGTCAGGAATCGCTGACCAATATTCGTAAACACGCCGGCCCCGATCCGCGGGTGACGGTCGGTTTGAACTGGGAAGAAACCTCGGTGCGGTTATTGATTCAGGACGACGGGCGGGGGGCTGCCGCTGCCAGCGATCACGTGGGGCATGGACTACTGGGCATTCGGGAGCGGGCGGGACTTTTCGGCGGGACCGTGTCGATAGGGCCGCGGCCCGGAGGTGGGTTTCAGGTCGAGTTTGAACTGCCACTTCCAGAAAAATACGTACCAAGTGAAGAGGAGATTCGGTGGCAAACACCGATGTAGCAGCGCCCATCCGCATTTTGCTGGTTGATGATCAACAGCTCGTGCGCGCCGGCTTTCGAATGGTCATTGATTCCCAGCCCGATATGGAAGTCATTGCCGAGGCCAATGACGGGCGCGAAGCAGTGACCTTGGCCGAGGGGTTTTTGGCCCCCGGCGGCGCCGGAATCGACGTGGTGTTGATGGACGTGCGCATGCCCGAAGTGGACGGAATTGCCGCCACTGAGCAGATTTTGCAACTCGACGCGAAAGAAACGCGCGTCATCATGCTTACCACCTTTGATTTAGATGAGTACGTGCTGCGCGCCATTAAGGCCGGAGCGTCCGGGTTCTTGTTGAAGGATGCCCTGCCCGAAGAAATGCTTACCGCGATCCGCACGGTCCATGCCGGCGATGCCGTAATTGCGCCTTCTTCTACGCGCCGGCTAATTGCGCATCTGTCTGATGTGCTTCCCGATGGGGAGCCGGTGAATGCCCAGGTGCTGGATTCACTTACCGATCGGGAGAAAGAAGTTCTTATTTTAATGGCCCGCGGCCGGTCGAACACCGAGATCGGTTCGGACCTGTTTGTTTCCAACGCCACCGTCAAAACGCATGTGGGCCGGATCCTGGCGAAGTTGCAGGCCCGGGATCGGGTCCAGGCCGTGGTGATCGCCTATGAAACCGGGCTCGTGCGACCCGGGACTTAGGCGCGCGGTTCGTGCGGGCGCCCAATCTGGCGCCCGGGACTTAGCCGCCAGGCGGTATTTAGCGCCTGCCGGCGGAGCGGAAAGGGACTTGCGGCGGAGCGGAATCGGGCCGGCGTCCACCTACAGGACTACGCCGGATTTCCGCCCTGCGGTTGATGCGAAAAGCGGTGCATCCTTCGTAGTGTTTTAGTTACTGGCCCACTGTGGGTAATTCGCAGTCAAATTATGCGGGCATCCGCAGGCCGTTTTTAACCTCGGAAGGATTTTTTAAATGAGCGCTCCCGCTCCCGCCGTTGTAGCTCGTGGCCTGGCAAAGGTCTACGGCTCCGGCCCCAATGCTGTCACCGCGCTTGATGGCGTGGATATTGAGTTTGCCGCAGGGGAATTCACGGCGATCATGGGCCCGTCTGGCTCCGGTAAGTCCACTCTCATGCACCTGCTGGCGGGCCTGGATTCCGCCACCTCCGGTCAGGTGTTCTTGGGCGATACCGAAATCACGAGTTTGGACGACGCTCCGCTCACCCGGTTGCGCCGCGACCGGGTGGGCTTTGTGTTCCAATCGTTCAATTTGCTGCCAATGTTTACTGCGCAACAAAACATTGAGCTGCCGTTGGAACTGGCCGGACGCAAAGTCGACAACATGTGGCTGGCCCAGTTGGTGGAAACACTGGGAATTAAGGATCGCCTCACGCACCGGCCGTCGGAACTCTCCGGGGGCCAACAGCAGCGCGTAGCGATTGCGCGCGCACTTTTAACCCGCCCCGAAGTGGTATTTGCAGACGAACCCACCGGTAATTTGGACTCTCGTTCCGGGGCGGAAGTGCTGTCATTTTTGCGCCAGTCGGTGCGGGAATTCGAACAAACCGTAATCATGGTTACGCATGATCCCGCAGCTGCTGCCTATGCCGATCGGGTGGTGTTGTTGGCGGACGGCAAAATTGCCGGGCACATTACGGACCCCACCTCTGACTCGGTCCTGGCAGGCCTCGATGCGCTCCGGACGGTGAGCATCTGATGCTGCGAGTGTCACTTGCGCAAATGCGGCGCAGTGCCGGACGCCTCATTGCAGCAGGAATTGCCATTGCTATTGGCACGGCATTCGTGGCCGCCTCCCTATTTGGCGGATCGGTCATTTCTGCGACAACGGCGCGCTCCCTCACCGCGGAACTAGGCGATGCCGACATCGTTGTGCAGGGGCATGCGACCACGAGTGAAATGGCGAGCGAAATCGCCGATATACCCGGCGTGGATACTGCCTTTGGTCGCGTTTCCGCCTTTGAAGAGGTCAGTTTTGAAGGGCGAACCGAGTACACACTGGTTCAAACGCCCGCTCCCAGTGCAAAACTGGAAGTTTTAACAATTGAGGCGGGGGAAGCGCCGGCCGCACTGGATGAAATCGCGCTTCCCGTCGACACGATGAATCGGTTGCACATCGAAATTGGCGATGAAGTAACCGTTCCCATTTACACCTACACAGAAGATGAAAACGGCGCGCCAACCGAGGAAAAAACGGAGCGCGCACTAACCGTCACCGGCTCCACAGCAGACCCCAACGGCGCATACATCAGTTATGGCGGCGCCGCGCTGGTAACACCTGAAACGCAAAGCGAGTTCCTTGGCGCAGATGCCGATTATCCGCCAGAAAACATCACCGTTGCGGTTTCTGAAGACGCGAGTGTTGCTGACGTCAAGCAGGAGATTTCCCAGCGCTTCGCCAGCGAGGATGACGGCGTCATCGTGCGCACCGCATCGGAGCAAGTTGAAGCGGCCACCGCCGAGGTAACTGGCGATACCAACATCCTCTTGGTCGTAGTTTTGGCCTTTGCCGTGGTGGCGCTGTTTGTTGCGGGCTTGGTAATTACCAATACATTCCAAGTTCTAGTTGCCCAGCGCACCCGGCAATTAGCGCTTTTGCGGTGTGTGGGTGCTACGAAGTCGCAAGTTTCGCGTTCCATCACACTGGAGTCGTTCATATTGGGGCTCATCGCCTCGGTATCCGGCCTGGCATTGGGCGCGGCACTAATCCAGGGGACATTAACTATCCTTTCGCGCCAAGACATCGGCGTACCCCTGCCCGAGGCGATCACGCTTTCGCCGGTGAACATCCTGGTGCCGATTTTGACGGGAACGATCGTGACGCTGCTGGCGGCGCTCGGTCCGGCCCGGGCAGCCACCCGGGTTGCTCCTTTAGCGGCGCTGCGCCCGGCCTCATCGCCAGAAGTACGCTCCAAGGCCGGTCGGTTCCGCTTAGTGATCTCTTTGCTGGGCATGATTGGTGGCGGCGCGCTGCTCGTATTGGGTGTGGTGCTGGCGAAGCAAGAACCGCTGCTGGGCTTTTTCGTTGCCGTATTGGGCGGAATGGCATCCTTTATCGGCGTCATCATCGGTGGGGTATTTGTGATCCCGAAGGTCGTGGGCTTTTTCGGCGGCCTGCTGGGGCGGATGACCGGTGCTACTTCAAAAATTGCAACGGCCAACACCGTGCGCAACCCGCGCCGAACAGCCGCAACCGCTACCGCGCTCCTCATTGGGGTCACGCTGGTGACCATGATGAGCACGGGCGCAGCGATCGCCCGCACGACGCTCAACAGCGCGCTAATCGACCAATTCCCCGTCGACGTTGCGATCGGGCAAACCGTTCACAACTCCCCGGTAATCGATGGGCGAATCGCACCGGAAATGGCGAAGTTAACGGGTATCGAATCCGTAGCGGAGTTGCCCACCGCGCCGGTAGATGTGGAGATCACTGGCGGAGGCGGGATCATCCAATCCACCTCGATGAGCGCCACGGGTGTTGATCAGGCGGCGGCGGATGTCGTTGCAAATGACGGCAGCCTTCCCGTTGCTCGCGGTGAGGTTTTGGTTGGCAACAATTCCGGTAACGAATTGGCTATGTGGAGCGAAGATCCGGCTGAAACAATCATCGTCTCCGGCCCGGATGGCGACGTTACTTTGGAGGTCGTTGGAACCACCCACTACACGCAACAGGGCCTGTTACTCAACGACCAGGACTTCGAAGAGATTGCCGGTGACGCCGAAATTCACGCGCTGTGGATGAGCACGGATGACGCCCACCCGGCAGTCGATACCTACAACTCCGTAAATGAGCGGCTCAGCGAGCTCACAAGCGACACCGAAAGTAACTACCTAGTTACCGGTTCGGCCGTCGAACGTGGAATGTTCGAGCAGATTATCGACACCCTGCTGCTTATTGTTGTTGGCTTATTGGCAGTTGCGGTGATCATTGCCCTCATCGGAGTGGCCAACACCCTCTCGCTGTCGGTGATTGAGCGGCGCCGAGAATCCGCGCTGCTGCGCGCACTGGGTCTCACCCGGGGCCGCTTACGCCTCATGCTGGCGATCGAGGCACTGCTCATCACCGGAGTGGGCGCACTATTAGGTGTGGTGCTCGGATTGATCTACGGCTTTGCCGGCGCGTCAGTGATTTTCGGGGAAATGACCACCACCGGTTTACAACTAACCATTCCGTGGCGCGATATTGCGCTCGTTCTGATCGTTGCCCTGCTAGCCGGGCTGTTGGCCTCAGTTATGCCGGCGCGCTCGGCCACTAAAACACCTCCCGTCGCGGCACTGGCCGAGGACTAGGAGCACCAAAAAGGAGGGCTAAGACTTGCTTGGGAGCCCGGCTCCCACGCTGGCGCACCCGCGGCTCGCACGTGGATCCAACTGGAGGGTCGCGATCCACATACGAGTCGCGGGTGTTCTTATCTACAGCCTTTTGCGCCGGGGGGCCGCGCCTCCCCGATGAGCCAGCACACTGACAAGCGTGAGCTCGTTCTTCATTGATGTCATCGCTGGTCCGGCCGCCGGTGGGTATATAAAAGTTGGCCCCCAAGAAACCCGGGTCATTGGCCGATCCCGGGCCGCGGACTTGGCGATTGACGATGATCTCATTTCGGCCCAGCACCTAATTGTGGCAGCGGAAGCGGGCGCGCTGCGCGTTCAAGATCTGCGCACCACAAATGGCACTGTGCTCCACGATCATGCCGGCTCGGCGCACCAGGTGGATGGCAGTGTGCTTTGGCAAGAATCTGATCTCATCCAGATCGGCGCCCATCTGTTGCAATTACGTCCCGCGCGCATCCACGCCGCCGAAGTAACTGACTCGGGCACCGGTTTCAACGTCGTCCAGCTCAGCCCACCGCACACCCGCGCCCCTTTGCCACCCCAACTCGATGACCCACCCGAGCCGCCCAAGCGCCCTAGCGCCCGGCGCATCCCATGGGTGTCGATGGGCACATCGGCTTTGGGCGGGCTGGTAATGGCCGCCGTGCTTCGCACCGCGTTTTTGCTGGTTTTCTCAGTCCTCGCGCCAGCTGGAATGCTCTTGCAGTTCCTGTGGGAAAAGCGCCGCGCTCGTCGTGATTACGATGCGAAATTAGCGCAGCACGGCCAGGAACTCGCCGCCCACGAACGCGAGAAAATAGCCCGCACCAGCGCCGAAGCGCGCGCACTTCGCCTTCAGGCGTGCGACCCGGCGCAGAGTCGGCGCCACGCCCAAATCCCGACAGTGGGCCTGTGGCAATTCACCGGAAATTCCCTTGATGGTCACACCGGGAATTCCCTTGACGGCCGCAAACTGCTTTTGGGATTTATTAAGGACGGCACCGCGCACCTTCCCCTTTACGCGCCCCTATCGGGGAGCGCGGTAGGCATTTTTGGCGACCCACAGGCGGTGGCGGCTCTGGCGCGCTGGCTGGCTATTCAGATCGCCACCGGGTTTGCTCCCAGTCAGATAGCAATTCGTGGCCCGTGGCCCTGGCTGAAATACCTGCCGCACAGCGCCCCGCTGGCACCGGGCAGCCCGCCCCGAGAAACCTATTGGTTCAGCTCCGGTGCCAGCGCGCAAACCGAGGCCCCGGCTCGTGGGGATACCGCGCGCCACATCGTTTTTGCGCGCACCCGCGCGCAATTACCGGCCCACTGCCACACCATCATTGAGGCGCGCAGCGACTTCACCGCCAGTTTCGAAGATCTGACCACAAATCAGGTGCTTGAGGTAATGCACCTGTGCGGGATTACCAGTGCGATGGCAACGGAAATCAGCAGGGAAATGCGCGAACTGCGCGACCAAGCTTCGCTGCCGCGCCCGGCTTGGTCGCTTGGTGAAATTTGGGGGAAACCTGATAGTGGTGCCGTGCTGGCACATTGGGAAACCGCACAAGGCGATCCCGGGCGGCTGCGCTGCCCCATCGGCACCGATGCCGCAGCTCAAACGGTGTACCTCGATTTGGAAGCCGACGGCCCGCACGCGCTCATTGGCGGGACTACCGGAGCGGGAAAATCAGTCTTGCAACGCGCCCTCGTGACATCATTGGCGCTCAGCCAGCGGCCCGAACACCTGGCGATCGTACTCGTGGATTACAAGGGTGGGGCGGCGTTTCGCTGCTTAGAAAACCTGCCCCACGTGATCGACATTGTCACCGATTTGGAGGAGTCCGCGACGGTGCGCACGCTGCAATCACTGCGTGCAGAACTGCGCCGGCGCGAGCGCCTGCTGGCCGATCATGGCTTTTCAGATCATGCCCAACTGGCCGCTGCCGGTCACATTGCCCGAGCCCCGCGGCTGCTGCTCGTGGTCGATGAACTGCGCGCACTGGGCGAGCAGCACCCCGAACTGTTGAATGAACTGGTCCAGCTTGCCGCGCTGGGGCGTTCCTTGGGAGTGCATCTAATCCTGGCTACCCAGCGCCCCGGATCGTCCGTGAACGCGGATATGCGCGCCAATATCAACCTGCGCATTGCGTTGCGCGTTCAAAGCGCGAGCGACTCCCAAGACATCTTGGACCTACCTGATGCCGCCCAGTTACCTGCCGAGCGCCCGGGCGCAGCGCTCATGCGTTTAGGTTCCGGCGCGGCCCACGAACTACAGGTAGCGGCAATTACGGACGACGACGCTTCCGCTTTGGCAGCAACAATCGCCCAAGCAGCAAGAAAGTTGGGGGCAAAAGCGCCGCGCCGGCCCTGGCTGCCACCGCTACCGCGGGTATTGCGCGAACTGCCATCGGACGCGGTCGCTACCGATGCGCGCCAGATTCCTGCCGGACTGCGGGATCACCCAAATGACCTGCACCAGGATCTTTTAAATTTCGGGCTCGGAACCGGCCATTTAGTCATTGCTGGTGGGCCCGGTTCGGGACGCACCAGCGCGCTGCGGACTCTAGCCCGGCACGCCTTTGTTCCCGTCCACGTCATCGCTCAAGATGCGGATTCCATCGTCGATGCCCGCGCCCCCTGGGTCGGTACGCGGGCTCATTTGGAGGATCAGCGCCTAATTATTCGCCTTTGTGAATCACTGCTGGCACAATCTGGCGGTGAGCAGATTTTGTTGATCGATGATGCCGACTGGCTCCTAGACCCCGAAAATGGACTCACGCGCAGCTGGCAAGCCGTGCAAGAAGTTTTGCGGCGCGGTCGTGAGCAACAAATCACCGTGGTACTGGCTGGGGGCCGGATGCTCCTGGGCCCGCGCGTGAGCGAACTGACGTCAATTCGGTGGATTTTGAATTGGACCGATGACACTGCGCTTAATGCCGGAGTGCTGCCGCGTGGAACCGCGATCCCGCCCGGCCCCGGAGGGATCGCGGAAGTTACCTCTGCTGGGGTTACAGCGGCACGGATCCTTCTAGTTCCTCCCCCAACAACCGGTAGTTGGCGCAGCGCAGCGGCGGAAGAGTGCGGCGCTACATCGGAAGAGTGCAGCCCCGCGTTGCCGAACACACCAGATAAATCCGCGCCGGGTGCCAATATTCTTCGACTCCAGCCGCTGCCCACCGCGGTGGCCGCAAGCGAATTAACAGCTCTCGCATCAGCCAGGAGCGCCGAGCCGGCGGAGCAGAACAGCCCAACGCAAGAGACGACGTCCAAAATCATGTTAGGAATAGGCGGGGATTATGCGCGTCCGGTTTTCTTGCCGCTGGGCTCATTTCTGATTGCCGGGCCGCCCGGTAGCGGGCGCACGAATGCCCTGAAGTTGCTTGCCGACCAAAGTAGCGCGCTGCGACGTGAAGTGGTTTTTATTACGGGCGGTCTGCCGCGCGGTACGAATTCCCCAGGCAGGGTTCAATTCATCTCCATCGATGACGCGACTGCTGCGCTGGCTGGTGGCGCCAACCGCGAGGCGATTGTGCTGGTGGACGATCTGGATTTAGCGATGAGCTGGGATCCGCACGCGGCGTGGTTGGAGGCGCTGCGGGAGCGGGTACACGCGGGCCTACCCACGATTGCGACAGCGACTATTTCCGCCAGTGCCAGCAGTTATTCCGGGTTAATTTCCCAGTTACGACGCCTGCGCACCGGCATCGTGTTACACCCGGGAACGCGGCTGGCTAATGACATCTTTGGGGTAGATGTGGCGCGGGAAGGCGATGCGAACAGTGCTCTTGTTGGGCGCGGTGTGGTCGTGGAGGCGGGCGAGGTTACAGCGCTGCAGATGGCCCGGAGCGATCAGTGGTCAAAGCCAGCACAGTGGGCGTAAACATCCCCACCAGCACAACTGCGGCCAGTATGAGAAGCGCGATTCCGATCCAGGGTGTCGATCCCTGAAGGAGCGGGACTGCCACAGCAATTTGAAAGAGCTGCCAGGTCACGAGGGGGCCGCGTGCCCATCGTTTGCCGCGGGAGAGGTTGCGCAGCATGACCGCAAGCATGAGGCCCATTCCACCGCCGAAAACCAGTACAAAGACTGCCATCGAGGTGTCGTCGGTGAATCCTCCGATTAGCGCCACAATGAGCAGCAGCGCGCCCGCGAGCAACGCTAGGGCTTCAATTCCGCCGGCAATCAGGACAGCCCACAACCAACCCAGGCGCTTTTTGGAAGTTTCTTTTACCACGTGCACCACACTACGCATGCTGCCTTGCGGCTTAGGCTATGACCATGGCAACACTGACAGATAAATCCCTGGCGGGCGACGCGGCAGAAAACGCCGATATTGAGTGGTTACGACTGCTGGTGGGTGATTGGCAACTGATTGCCGACCTCGCTTTTGCGGATTTAGTGCTGTGGGTGCGTGATGAAACCGGGGAATTTGTGGCCTCGCGCCAGTGTCGCCCCTCCACCGGGTCAACGATCCATGAAACTGACATTGTTGGGTCTCGGCCCACCAAGTCCCAGCGGGACCGGCTGGAGCGGGCATCGAATGAGCTGCGAATTCAACGCGATCGCGAACCGCAGTGGTATGGCGGGATTGCGGTGCGAGAAGAAGCTATCCCGGTCGTGCGGGGTGGGCGCTGCATCGGAGTGATCACGCGCCAGACAAATTTGGCAACGGCGCGCACTCCCGGTCGGCTGGAAATCCACTACATCGAGGGCGCCGACGAGATCATTCGGATGATTTCCCGCGGGGAGTTTCCGCACCCGGCAGCTCCGGCGATGTCTCGGCGTGGGGCCCCGCGCGTGGGGGATGGTTTCATTCGCCTCGATGCGGACGGGGCGGTCTTATTTGCGAGCCCGAACGCGATTTCTTGCCTCCACCGGTTGGGGGTGACCGGCGAATTGACACGGCAGTCTTTTAGCCGCGTGATCACCGAACAAATGGACGCCGATTCCGTTCCGGACGAGACGCTGCCACTGGTTTTGACCGGGCGGGCGCCGTGGCGGACCGATATTGAAGCCAATCGGGCGGTGCTATCGCTGCGTGCGGTGCCATTGACGGTTTCCGGCCGGCGCGTCGGAGCGGTGGTGCTGTGCCGCGATGTCACAGAGCTGCGGCGCCGGGAACGCGAGATCATGACAAAGGACGCCACGATTCGCGAGATTCACCACCGGGTGAAAAATAACCTCCAAACCGTGGCGGCGCTGTTGCGCCTGCAAGCGCGGCGCACGGAAATCCCCGAAGCGCGTACCGCGCTGGCCGAGGCAATGCGGCGGGTGGCCACCATTGCGGTGGTGCACGAAACGCTGTCCCAGACCTTTGATGAAACGGTCTCATTCGATGACGTTGTGGACCGCAGCTTGCGTTTGGCAGCCGATGTTGCATCGCCCGAGGCGCAGGTGCGCACCGTGCGGGAAGGGCGCTTTGGAACCCTGCAGGCTGAGGTGGCTACTCCCCTGGCACTGGTTTTGACCGAACTTGTCACCAACGCGGTCGAACACGGATTTCCGGGAAACACTTCTGGGGAGGTGCGCATTGCCTGTGAGCGCACCGAAGGAAATCTCACCGTCACTATTTCGGATAACGGGGTGGGGCTGCGGCGCCCCACCGATGCCCAAGCCGGCAACGGGGAAGAAGCAGATGTTGACGATTTGGTGGGACTTGACGATGTCTGGCAAGAAGGAATTAACGGCCTCGGCAGTCAAATCGTGCGCACGCTAGTCACCGGGGAGTTGCAGGGGAGCATTGAGTGGCGCAGCCCCGAGGGCGGTGGAACGGAAGTGATACTGCAAGCACCGCTGCAAGATCTCTCTAACAGCGGCGCTAAGCGGTGAAACTATTGTTTAGCTGGCAGCAATTTAGCTGGCAGCGCGGCGGGCCCGGGCACGGCGACGCTTCAGCGCGCGGCGCTCGTCCTCAGACAGACCGCCCCAAACACCAGCGTCCTGTCCGGTTTCCAATGCCCATTTCAGGCACGTCTCCATTACGGGGCAACGCTGGCATACAGCTTTGGCCTCATCGATTTGTAAAAGTGCCGGACCGGTGTTTCCAATCGGAAAGAACAGTTCGGGGTCTTCTTCGAGGCAGGCGGCTTGACTACGCCAATCCATCAGGTTTACTCCTCAAGGCACATATCAGCATCAAAAATCTAAGTTGATGCTGCGGGGGCTTTTGCGTTAAAACTCGGAGGCAAATTAGGCGCTCCGAATTGCTACTGGTATATAGCGTCGCTGATTGTGCGCGTTTGCACAAGGGGTAAACGAAAGAAAGTGCCGGCTTTCGAATGAGAGATGCATCACGTTGACGTTTCAACTATCGCGTGTTCCGGCGGAATCTCGCGGAATATTTCTGATTCGCCCTAACCGCTAACTAGTGTGGCAGCGCCGGCTTCGTATTCGCTCAGATCTCCTTTTTCACCCTCCGCTAGAGCACGACGCCCGAAAAAGACGACGTAAAACCAGTAAGCGACTAGCGCGAATGCGCCGATAAAGATCTTGATAGCGGTTGGCATGGGCGATGGCGTGACGTAGGCCTCAATAATTCCTGAAACCCCTAAGACTATGACCAGGCCCATGGCAATGGTCATCAACGCTCTGCCGTCTTCAGCAAGCGCTCGCGAGCGCGTGCGTGCCCCCGGCGCCACCCAGGCCCAAAAAAGTTGGAGCCCCGCGCCAGCTGCCACAAACACCGCCATGAGTTCGAGCATCCCGTGCGGGAGGATCAAGCCGAAGAACACTCCGCCGGCATCGTGACTAACCATGATGCCGCCCGCTGCCCCGACATTAATGGCGTTCAGCAATAAGACCGCTACTGGCCATATGCCTGTGACGCCAAAAGCCACGCTCTGGGCCGCAATCCAGGCGTTGTTGGTCCAAACTTGCGCGGCAAATGATGGCGCGGGGGAATTCGAGTAGTACGACTCGAAGCTTTCTTCAACGTAATTTTCAATCATTTCGGGCGAACCAAAGGCGGCCTGGGCACTCGGTTCTGTGGCCAGCCACCACCCCGCAACCACGGCAACAATTATGAACGACGCCGTGACTCCCAGCGCCCAAAATCGGGACCGGTAGAGCGCCGCTGGCAGGGACCGGAGGAAAAACCGTTGAACTGTCGCCCAGGAAAATCCGCCCCCGGAGGAGATGCGTCCCCGAGCGCGGGCTACGCGCATCGACAGGTCGCTTATGAGCGCCGGGTCGGGAGCGGTGGAGCGAATTATTGACAGGTGCGTTGCTGTGCGCTGATAAAGACGCACCAGCTCATCAGCCTCTGCCCCGCTAAGAACGCGGCGGCGGCTGAGTTCTGAAAGGCGGTCCCAGTCTTGCTGGTGGGCCCATACAAACGCATCAATATCCACGCTCATACCTTGCCATAGCCAAGCCAAAGCGTTGCTACTTGCGCACTGAAGGACCATGTGACGACCCTGTGGCGCGTCTTGCGAGCCCCAGCTAAAGAGATGCGCCCAGCTAGGTGATGACGCGTGCGCCCAACTACGTAATGAGGCGTGCGCCCAGCTACGTGATGAGCCGCGCGAAGAGCCGAGCGCGGTGTGGTGAGCAATCGATCACACGCGATGGGGCAAGATCGTGCCATGGCTTTTGATGACGAAGACATCGTTACCGGTGAGGCAGTAGCCATTGAGGTCAGTGCTGCCTCATTCGGCTCCCGCATGGTCGGCGCGGCAATTGACATCTTTGCCATTGGAATGGTGCTGATCTTCCTCTTTATGGGAGTCGGCATGGCTATTGGAACCCGAGTAGTTGATGAGGCTCTGGCTGGAGCGCTGCTCATTTTGGTCATAGTTGTGGCGTTAGTGGGAGTGCCAACACTGATTGAAACGCTCACGCGCGGGCGTTCCCTAGGCAAAATGGCGATGGGTCTCCAAATCGTTCGAGATGATGGCGGGCCAATTCATTTCCGGCACGCTTTTATTCGCGCGCTAGTGGGGGTCGGTGAAATCTGGCTCTTTGCCGGCATGATTGCCGTCCTAGTTTCCCTGTTTAATAAGCGCGGCAAACGCTTAGGCGATTTGCTGGCCGGCACGTACTCGGCCGGTATTCGCGCAGCGCAGCGCACTCCCCCGGTTGTCATGCCACCGGAACTGGCGCCCTGGGTTGCCCAAGCCGATATTCGGCGCCTCCCCGACGGATTAGCGCTGCAAGTGCGCTCATTTTTGTCTCGCACAGACAAGTTGCACGGCGGCTCGCGCCAGCGCCTTGGAATGGAACTTGCCTCCGAAGTGGAAAAATATGTCGCTCCTGCCCCACCCCCGGGCACACACCCGGAACGCTTCTTAGCCGCGGTCTCAGCCGAACGCCGGGATCGCGAGTTCAACGCCCTGGGCCGAGAAAAGCAGCGCACTATTCAGCAGGCACACGCGGCGACGCGACTGCCATTTGATTTGGGGTAGGCGCACCAGTGGAACCAGTGCAAGTTCCGGCGGCTCAGTAGCGGTAGTGCTCCGACTTATATGGGCCAGAGACGTCAACACCGATGTACTCAGCCTGTTCCTTGGACAGCTCAGTTAGGTCTGCTCCAAGCGCTGGTAGATGCAGACGCGCGACTTTTTCGTCGAGGATCTTGGGCAGTACGTGTACGCCCAGCGGATAATCTTCTAGATTTTGGAACAGTTCGATTTGCGCCAGCACCTGATTAGAAAACGAGGTGGACATCACGAAGGAAGGGTGTCCCGTTGCGTTACCCAGGTTCATTAAGCGCCCCTCGGACAAAACAATGATCGAACGCCCGTCTTGAAAAATCCACTCATGCACCTGTGGCTTGACTTCAACGCGCTCGATACCTGAAATCGCGGCTAGTCCAGCGATGTCAATCTCGTTGTCGAAGTGGCCGACGTTTCCAACGATGGCCTTATCTTTCATCGCGGCCATGTGCTCGGCGGTGATGACGTCCTTGTTCCCGGTAGCTGTGATGAAGATATCGCCGCGGACCAGCGTCTTTTCGAGGGTTGTGACCTCGAAACCATCCATCGCGGCCTGCAGCGCGCAGATCGGATCGATTTCGGTGACGATTACACGGGCGCCTTGGCCGCGGAGCGCTTCGGCAGCGCCTTTGCCCACATCGCCGTATCCGATGACAACGGCGACCTTGCCCCCAATCAAGACATCCGTTGCGCGGTTGATGCCGTCTGGCAATGAGTGCCGGATGCCGTAGCGGTTATCAAACTTGGATTTCGTAACGGCATCGTTCACATTAATTGCTGGGAAGAGCAGTTCGCCCGCTTCGAACATTTGGCGCAGGCGCAGCACACCGGTTGTGGTTTCCTCTGTCACGCCCTTGATATTTGCCGCAATATTCGTCCAGCGCTGGGGATCTTGCTCTAGGCTGCGCCGCAAAACCGCACGAACTATATTGGCTTCTTCGCTGTGATCGCGGTCGCCCGGTTTGGTATCCGGCGCCACCGCGCCGGCTTTTTCGGCTGCCACGCCCTGATGAACCAGCAGCGTCGCGTCGCCGCCGTCATCCAAGATCATGTTCGGCCCCTCACCTTCCCACAGGAAGATCTGTTCGGCCATATCCCAATACTCTGCGAGAGTTTCGCCCTTCCAGGCAAAAACGGGTACCCCAGCGGGTTCATCGATGGTGCCGGCGGGCCCAACTACCACCGCGGCAGCGGCCTCATCCTGGGTAGAGAAAATGTTGCAGCTAGCCCAGCGAACTTCCGCTCCCAGGGCAGTGAGCGTTTCGATCAGGACGGCAGTTTGCACAGTCATGTGAAGTGATCCAGCGATGCGAGCCCCCGCTAGCGGCTGTGCCGGGCCAAATTCCCGTCGCAATGCCATTAGCCCAGGCATCTCATGTTCAGCAAGCCGGATCTGGTGGCGGCCAGCCGGAGCCAAAGCCAAGTCGCGGATCTTGAAATTCATGTGTATGTTTCCTTTCAACACAAGCAGTGCTGTGTACGGTACGTGCTTATCGATACCAGCGGCTAACCCACCACAATAACTACCCAGAAAGTAACAAAGCGATAACAATCCAATAATGGGTGATTTTGCCTGCAATTCCTTGACTAATCCTTGACCAAATCCGCCAAAATACCCATATTTTCGCGTGCTTTTGCTTGCGAACACGGTCAAAATCTGGTGTTGTGTGTCAATGCCTGGGATTTGTAGGCGGGTTTGTGGTGTCAATTTTCATGCCCGCCCACCCCATCTCGGGTCCCCGAAGCGAAGAGGAAAAGCGTGAACGCCCTGCGCGTTGAAAATGTCTACAAGGTGTTCGGTAGACGCCCCCAAGAGGCAGTAAGGCGAATTGAAGCTGGTGCCTCTCGCGACGAAGTAAGTGCACTTGGCACTGCCGCAGTGATCGATGCCTCGTTCGAGGTAAAAACAGGCGAGACTTTCGTTGTGATGGGCCTATCGGGCTCCGGTAAATCAACCCTAATTCGGATGCTCAACGGTCTGCTTGAGCCGAGCGCCGGAAAAATTTACATTGGCGATGACGAGATCACCTCCGTCTCGGCTGCCCAACTCCGCGAGATCCGCCGCAAGCGCATCTCCATGGTTTTCCAACACTTTGCCCTCCTGCCCCACCGCACCGTTTTACAAAACGCGGCTATGGGTCTTGAAATTCAGGGCTATGACCACGATGAGCGCACCAAGATGGCGATGGAATCGCTCGAAATGGTCGGTCTGGGTGGTTGGGAGGACATGCTTCCCAATGAACTATCCGGTGGTATGCGCCAGCGGGTAGGTTTGGCCCGCGCGCTCGCGACTGGCACCGACGTCCTGCTGATGGACGAGGCGTTTTCCGCTCTCGACCCCCTGATTCGTCGGGAGATGCAGGAACAGCTCATCGAGTTGAACCAGAAGTTAAACAAGACCGTCATCTTCATTACTCACGACCTAAACGAGGCAATGAACCTCGGTGACCGCATCGCCGTGATGCGCGATGGACGGATCGTCCAGATCGGAACGTCAGAAGAAATTCTGTCCGACCCGGCCAACGACTACGTTGCACAATTCGTTGCAGATGTAGACCGCACTCGCGTGCTGACTGCAGAGAGCGTCATGGAACGCCCGAAGGTAACCATCGGGGCCGGCGCTGGACCGCGGCTAGCACTGCGGGAGATGCGCGATAAGCAAGTAACCGCGGCGTATGTCATTGAACGCGATCGCACGCTGCGCGGAATCGTTACGGACACGGACGTAGTTGCAGCCGTACGGGCGGAGAAGACGACTCTGACTGATCTCATCGATCCTGATGTGACCTCAGTGCACGTGGACCAGCCCCTAGCCGATTTGTTCGCGCCCGCAGTTGAGACGAAATTACCCACGCCAGTGGTTGATGACGACAATAAGCTTTTGGGAGTAATCCCGCGCGTTACCCTGCTTACCGCCCTGGCCGAGGCCGCAAACGGCAACGACGTGAACGGTGGCAGTACCGAAACCGACGGCGAGGAAGCAGATAAGGCGGAAGTGACGTCGTCCTCAATTGAATCTGAAGTGAATCCAATCCCGGAAGCAGACGACGAAAAGGAGGTGCGCTAAGTGATAACCGCAGCAAACGATGATCTGCTATACCGTCTCGAAATCGGTGACGCCGTAGCGGATGGCGTTAAGTGGCTTACCAGCGCGTGGAAACCCTTTTTCGACTTTGTTAAGTCGCTGCTTCTTGGTATCTACAACGCACTTGTCGATGTGCTTCTGGATCCAGCTTTTTGGGTCGTGGCCATTATTTTTGGCCTCATCGGCTGGGCAGCCACTAACTGGCAAGGTGGTATCGCCGCCGCAGTCATAACAGGGGCTGTGACATTTTTCTTTGACATTCCCGCGGTAATCATCATTATGGTGGCGCTAGTGCTTATCGCACTGGTTGCTTCAGGCTGGGGATTAGCCGCAATTACCGCAGTTGGCGTCGTACTTATTTACGTGGTCAATCAATGGGACCTAGCCATGGCAACACTGGCTCTGGTTGTTGAGGCGACCGTCTTTGCACTCATCTTTGCGATTCCGCTGGGAATCCTGGCCGCCAAATCGCGTGTTGCGTCAGTAATTATTCGACCGGTGCTGGACTTTATGCAGACCATGCCCGCGTTCGTATACCTGATCCCCGCAGTGGTTATCTTCTATACCGGCCCCACGGTCGGTATCATTGCGACGGTTATTTTCGCAATGGCTCCCGGTGTTCGGTTCACCGAACTGGGAATTCGCCAGGTCGATAGTGAAGTTGTCGAAGCTGGCCACGCATTCGGTTCGTCTCCGTGGCGGATTTTGCGCCAAATTGAACTGCCGTTGGCGTTGCCAACCATCATGGCCGGTATTAACCAGGTCATCATGCTCAGCCTGTCGATGGTTGTTATCGCAGGTATGGTTGGCGCCGGCGGTTTGGGTAAGGACGTCGTTAGCGCCCTGTCCCGCGTGAACGTTTCGCTCGGATTCGAAGCCGGACTCGCAGTTGTGATCCTTGCGATCTATCTCGACCGCGTCACAGCTGGCCTCTCCAGCCGCTCGGCAGTAGCCCGAGCCCAAAAGGCCCGTGCCGAATAAACTCGGCCGGATTTTTGCGAGTCACACCACAAACCTCAAGACAAGAAACGCAACGGCATCATGCCGTGCACGAAAGGAAACAATGAGGAAGAACGCACGTTTTCTCTCTATTGCCGCGCTGGGCGCCGCAGGAGCACTCGTATTGGGTGCTTGCGGCAGCGATGACAACGGAGGCTCCACCAACGGTGGCTCCGACGAAGGCGGCAATGGAAACGGCGAAAACAAGGAAATTTCGATTTCCATCCACTCCGGTTGGGATGAAGGCATTGCCGTCTCCTACCTGTGGAAGGCTGCTCTCGAAGAGAACGGCTATGAAGTAACCATGGGCGACCCGGCTGAAGCCGGCCCCAACTACACCGCACTTGCCGGTGGCGAGTACGACCTGAACTTCGACATGTGGCTGCCGATCACTCACGAGGCATACCTCGAAGAGTACGGTGACGACCTTGAAATGCTCGGCGTCTGGTACGACGATGCCGTGCTGACCATCGCGGTGAATGAGGATGCCCCCATCACCTCGCTAGATGAGTTGGCCGACCACGCTGATGAATTCGGCAACCGCATCGAGGGCATTGAGCCCGGTGCCGGCCTGACCGACATCACCAAGAACGTCGCGATCCCCGAATACGGCCTGGAAGACATGGAGTTCGTTGAGTCCTCCACTCCAGCCATGCTCGGTGCCCTAACCGGTGCTACCGATAACGGTGAAAACATCGTCGTTACGCTGTGGCGCCCCCACTGGGCCTACGACGCCTTCCCGATTCGTGACCTGGAAGACCCCAAGGGCGCGATGGGTGAAGCAGAAGAGATCAACATCGTTGGTCGTATCGGCTTCACAGAAGACCACCCCGAAGTTGCTGAAGCAATCGAAAACTTCGAACTGACTGACGATCAGCTCTTCTCCCTGGAAAACGTAATGTTCAACCAGGACGATGGTGAAGATCCGGAAGGTTCAGTTCAGACCTGGCTCGAAGAAGAAGAAAACAAGGAATTCTTCGACTCGATGCTTGGCTAAGTTCGGCTGAATTGATCGCCAATTAACGGCGACATGAAATAGCGCTGTAGCGCTCATTTCAAAACGCGAAGAGCCCCGTTGGGAACGGATTCGTTTCCCGGCGGGGCTTTTTGCTGCCTGGGGCTTTAGTTCGCCGTTACCAACCGAGCATGTGTCCTCCGAGGAAGAGCGCTATTCCTGCACGTGGTACTCAAAGCGTGTCACATCAACCCGCGTCTGCGTATCCCGCCCATTACTGGTGGTATAAACGCCAAACCACAGGCCCAAAAAGCCGCCCGTTGCCATGGAATCAAGGCTGCGGCCATCGAAAGTTACGGTGAGTTTCCCGGCCCCTGCCTGCACGCGATATTCCTGGCCGTGGGCAGAAATCTCAAACTGAAATGTCCCGCTTTCCGCCGTGGCAGCCCGCTCCCCGGCAGCCTGCTCCGCCGGAACAGAAACGCGCTCCAGCACGCGGTCTTGCCCCTTGATCCGGTGCACCGCCAAGAACATCAGATCACCGCCCTCGGGGTCGCGCACGACACAGCAACGCACGTGGTCTTCTTCTGATTGGCGCACCACAACGCCCACTTCTTCGCCGGGCGCTAGCTCCGCGACGATCTCAGTGCGCACCCGTACGTCGCGATGCTGCTGGCGCACGGCCAATAGGGAGGGACGGCTGCGATCCGTCACGGTCGTCGGGCGCATCGCCATGCGCCAGCCATCGCCTCGGGGTTCAGCAAAGTCGATCGGGCCGCGCAGGGTCGTCCACCGTAGGTCGTTAGCGGTAATCAATTCGGCCGCGCCTTCACCTTCGTCTTCCGCGCCATCACCGTCAACCACCCCGCCGGCCGCTGCTCCCCCACCTGCGAACGGCACCGGCACCTCATCCGTAATCCGCCCCACACCCGGCGCAAATACCGGCCAGCCTTCCTCCCACACCACCGGCACCAAGAACGTCTCCCGGCCCAGGTTGTAGTGATAGCCGCCGTACGGGCGCATCGCTAAAAGCACTGCCCACCAAGAGCCATCGCGCGCCTGAACCAAATCAGCATGGCCCGCGCCCACGATCGGGTACTGCCGCCCCAAGTGCCGATGTGTGAATATCGGGTTCATTGGCGCGCCAATATACGGCCCGGTGACCTTATCGGCCCGCGCTACCGACACCGCGTGATTAAAATCCGTGCCGCCTTCGGCCGTCAGCAAGTAGTACTGGCCATCAATACGGTAAATGTGCGGCGCCTCTGACCACACTGCCCCGCGCACCGCTCCAGTCCACAAAACATGCTCTGGCCCCACCAAAGCCTCCGCTTCGGGGTCATACTCCCGCAGCCATGTTTCCGTTTGTTGCGGCCATTCCGGTTCGGCCACCAGCCGGGTGCCGTGCATCCATACTTTGCCGTCCGCATCGAAAAAGACGGACGGGTCAATACCGTCCACCTCCAGCCACACCGGATCAGACCACGGCCCGTTAATACTTGGCGCGGTAACCAGAAAGTTCCCGCCCCGGTGGCGCCCCTCGTGGGAAACCAGCGTGCACACGACCCAAAACTTTTCCCTATCGTGGCGAATGGTGGGCGCATACAGCCCGGCGGAAGAGCGGATCCCCTCGTAATCGAGTTGGTCTTGGCGCGTAATGACGTGCCCAATTTGCCGCCAGTTCGCCAGGTCGGTGCTGTGGAATATGGGCAAGCCGGGAAAATACTCGAACGTTGACGCAATTAAGTAGTAGTCGTCACCCACCCGGCAAATCGACGGGTCGGGGTAGCACCCGGGCAAAATTGGGTTCGTCGCCGTCACGCTTGCTGGCTCGCCCGCGACCATCGCGCCCCCATCACCGGTTTTCGTCGCGCCTGGGCCACTCGGGCTCACCACATTGCCGCTCATGCTTCCTCCACCTTCGTCGCCACCACCCGCGGATCATCGCTCGTCACATGGTGAACGTCTCCGGTGAACTCCACACGCACCCGCGCGGTTGCCGTCCCGGGCAGATCCTGTTTCTTAGCCTGGCGCGCGCTCTTAATTGCCCCGTTCGCGGCGCTTTGTGTATCGACTGACTCATGCGAGGCGGCCGAGTGCGACGCC
>DAHVRJ010000128.1:0-19230 GCA_027322505.1 Demequinaceae bacterium | reverse complement strand
GACCGCAGTGCGGGAACTACCCCGAGAAGCGGCTGACATATTGCGACGGGAGGGCTGGACCGTCAACGAACCATCCAGCGGATCGCCAAAAACCTGGCGCAAGCCCTATCGCAGGCAATAAAAGCCCCAAGCAGAACGGGGCTAAAGCACATTTATAGTGACCGAAGTCACCCACCCGTGCTCTTGCGCATATACCCTACGGGGGTACCGTATAGGCGTGACCAACGACATTGAACAGACGGTAACCGCGACGCCACCGGGCGACACCACGGCCTCACCGGGCGGCACCACGACCTCACCGAGCGACACAAAATCCGCCTCCGCAACCCAGCCCCCGGGCTACACCGACGAAAAGGCCGCTTTTCTGCGCAGAATGCGCCGTATTGAGGGCCAGGTTCGCGGCATCACTCGCATGATTGAAGAAGACGTTTATTGCATTGACGTCATTACCCAGGTGGCCGCCGTGACAAAGGCTTTGCAGGCTGTAAGTATCGGCTTGGTAGAAGAGCACTTGGGGCATTGCGTGTTAACCGCAGCCCAGTCTTCTACTGAAGAAGGTAATGAGAAATTGCGCGAGGCAACCGAGGCCATTGCCCGGCTGGTTCGCTCATGAAATTTGCTCGCAAGTGCGAGCCACATCAGTAATTAGGAGTTCATCATGATCACCACCAAACTCAATGTCGCCGGAATGACGTGCCAGAACTGCATTAACCACGTCACGGAAGAACTCAACGAGATTCCGGGCGTCGTGGCCATTGATATCGAGCTGGGGGAAGAGGACAACCCCTCGGTCGTTCGCGTCACGAGTGAAGATCGCATCGACGACGACGTTTTAGAAGCAGCAATAGACGAAGCAGGTTATGAGGTAGTTAGCTAATGACCAAACAGGCAGTCGACTCCGGCGCTTCGACTCCGGTCGAAAACGGGGCCAGCGCGGCACCGGGGGAGGTAAACACCGCACCGGGGGCAGCAAACGCAACACCGAAGACTGGGGCAGCCGTCGCGACCAATATCGCCGACGGCCCAGTCCTCGAACTAGATTTATCAGTTTCGGGCATGACGTGTTCTTCCTGCGTTGCCCGCGTTGAAAAGCGCCTCGCGCGCTTGCCCGGAGTCACTGCCTCGGTCAACTTAGCGACCGAAAGCGCACACATCACCGTCCAAGCGCCCACTGGCGAAGAGACGGATGCTGCCGGTGAATCCGCCCAAACAGCGGCAACGGATGAAGACATCGTTGCTGCCGTGGCGAAGGCGGGATATACCGCCACCATCACCCGGCGCAAGGATTCAACCGACCCGGAGGGGTCCGGTAGCTATTCCACCGCCACTGAGCACGACACCTCGCATCCCGAGGGTGATGCGACGCTCGGGTTGCGTAAGCGACTAATCATCTCGGCGATTCTCACCGCGCCCGTGCTGGTTTTGTCGATGATCCCGCCACTGCAGTTTCCGGGCTGGCAGTGGGTAATCACGGCGTTTTCTCTTCCAGTTGTTACATGGGGGGCTTGGCCCTTCCACCGCGCCGCCGCCCGCGCTGCCCGCTACGGATCTTCCACGATGGACACGCTCGTATCACTGGGCGTAACGGCAGCAACTCTGTGGTCGGTTTGGGCGCTGCTGTGGGGCGGGGCCGGCGAGATCGGCATGAAGATGTCGATGACGCTCTTCCCGCGTTTGGGCATTTCGGCCGATATGGGCACCCCCGAGGTTTATTTCGAGGTCGCCGCGGTCGTCACGACGTTCTTGCTGGCTGGACGCTATGCCGAAAGCCGCTCGCGGCGTTCGGCCGGCGATGCGCTGCGCTCCCTGCTTTCCCTGGGCGCAAAAGAAGTCACCCGGCTCACCGGTAACGGTTCCAGCCGCACCGAAGAATTAATTCCGGTGGAAAACCTCCAGGTGGGCGACCTATTTGCGGTCCGTCCCGGGGAAAAGGTTGCCACCGACGGTGTCATTGTTGAAGGCACCAGCGCGATTGATGCTTCGCTCTTGACCGGTGAACCCCTCCCGGTTGACGTCACCCCCGGCGATAACGTCACCGGCGCGACGATCAACACTTCCGGTTATCTGGTTGTAGAGGCCACCCGCGTCGGCGAAGAAACCACGCTCGCCCAAATCGGCCGCATGGTCACCGAAGCGCAAACCGGCAAAGCGCCCATTCAACGCCTTGCCGACCGGACCTCGGCCGTATTTGTACCAATTGCGATCGCGATCGCCATCATCACGCTCATCACCTGGCTGGTCACCACGGGGAATCCACAGGCCGCTTTCACCGCCGCCGTTGCGGTCCTGATCATCGCCTGCCCGTGTGCGCTGGGCCTGGCCACCCCGACCGCACTCCTGGTCGGAACGGGCCGCGGCGCCCAGCTCGGCGTGCTCATCAAGGGCCCTGAAATTCTGGAGTCCACCCGGCAGGTGAGTGTCGCCGTCCTTGATAAAACCGGAACGGTCACTGCCGGCGCCATGACGCTAGATGCCGTGATCCCGGCCGAAAATGAGGATGAATCCCAGGTCTTGCACCGGGCCGGTTCGGTAGAAAACCTCTCCGAACACCCCATCGCCCAAGCGATCGCCACCGCCGCCCAGGCAGCTGGTGAACTCGCGCCGGCTCGCGACTTCGCCAATGAACCGGGCCGGGGCGTGCGCGGCATCGTTACTGAATCCGGCACTGACATTCCCGTATTGATCGGTCGCCTGGCATGGCTCGAATCCGAAGGTTTCATTGCGGACGACGTCACGCGCCAATCCCTGCACGATGCGGAAACGCAGGCGGCAACCGCCGTCGCGATCGGTTGGGAAGGCAAGGTACGTGGCGTATTAACGCTGACTGACCCGATCAAGCCCACGTCCGTTTCGGCAATCGCCGAACTGCGCGAACTTGGTCTGCGGCCCGTCCTCCTCACCGGCGATAACCGCGCCACCGCCCTATCCGTCGCCGAACAAGTCGGAATCGGACCCGAGGATGTCATCGCCGAAGTGCTGCCGCAGGACAAGGTCACTGCGGTACAGGAACTGCAATCCACCGGTGCGGATGTGGCGATGATTGGGGACGGCGTCAATGACGCAGCCGCACTAGCGCAGGCTGATTTGGGGCTCGCTATGGGCACGGGTACCGATGTGGCCATGCAGGCCTCAGACATCACCCTGGTCCGCGGGGATCTGGGCGCGGCCGTGACTGCAATCCGCTTATCGCGCTCCACGCTGCGGATTATCAAGCAGAACCTGTTTTGGGCATTTGCCTACAACACCGCGGCGATTCCGCTGGCTGCATTGGGATTGTTGAACCCGATGATTGCCGGTGCGGCGATGGCGCTGTCAAGCATCATCGTTGTCGCCAATGCGCTGCGGTTGCGGGGCGTGAAGTAGATACCGCGTCTTAAGCCCCTAGACCCTGTCTCGTGACGTTAAACCCTGTCTCGTGACTCGAAGAAAATGGGGGATCATCCTGACTTGATTCAGGGTGGTCCCCCATTGTTATGCCACTGGATTCGATCAAGACTGAAAAGCGTCGGGCAAACCCGTCCGGCAAACCACTGTTTTAGATCGGATACCACTGTGTCTTTAGCTGCGACTGCACTGCAAAATTCCCAGCAACAAGCATCCGCCCAGCGCGCAAATGGTCCCATTGCTGCGACCAACAATCTCGTTAAACAATACGGAACCGGCTCCACCACGGTTAACGCCCTAGCGGGCGTGGACGTGGAAATTAACCGGGGCGAACTAACCGTGATTATGGGACCCTCGGGTTCTGGCAAATCCACACTGATGCACTGTCTAGCGGGTTTGGACACTCCAACCTCCGGCAGCGTGGAGGTGGCCGGAACCGAAATCGCTGGTTTAAACCAGCGTCAACTCACGAAATTACGCCGCACCGAAATTGGGTTTGTCTTCCAGGCCTTCAATTTAATTCCCACTCTTACCGCGGCCGAAAACATCACTTTGCCCTTGGAATTGGCCGGGGAAAGTATCGATTCCAAATGGTTCGACACGGTCGTGGCCGCGGTCGGGCTGGAGGACCGGTTGCAGCATCGACCCGGCGAACTGTCCGGCGGGCAGCAACAGCGCGTGGCCTGTGCGCGCGCACTTTTAGCGCGGCCCGCAGTTGTTTTCGCCGATGAACCGACGGGAAACTTAGATTCTCAGGCTGCCACCGACGTGCTCCAATTCTTGCGTGATTGCGTCGAGGAGTTCGCACAAAGCATCGTCATGGTGACACACGATCCGCTGGCTGCTTCCTATGCGCACCGCGTGATTTTTCTCGCCGATGGGCAGATCGCCGGCGAGCTGCTGTATCCCACGGTTGAAACGGTGCTCGCGACGCTGGTGCAAATTAGCGAAGGCGCTGGTGATAGTGAAGGCGCCTGCAATAGCGAAGGAAGCGGCGAGAGCCGAGGAACTGGTGAGAGCAAACGCGCCGGCAACATCCGAGGAACCGACGCTAGCGAACGTGCGGCGGGTGCGTCGGCATGATTAAAGTTGCCTTGCGCGGGATCCGCGCCAATATGTTGCAATTCACCCTCGCGGTGTTGTCGGTCGTGCTGGGTATCGCGTTCATTTCCGGCACTTTTTCATTGCGCACAATGCTGTCGAGCACGTTCACCGACATCATCGACACGTCGCTAGTGGGGGACGCCTACGTGCGGGGCGCCTCTGAGGTTCCCGGTGATGAACTGGCCTTTGACGGATCGGTTGCGTATAACACCATTCCACTTGAACTAGCTGAAGAAATTCAAAACCTGCCGCAGGTGGAGCGCGCGATCCCCGACGTGACGGGCCCCATTGTGCTGGTTGGCGCTGACGGTACGGCCGTATCGCAAGGAGCAGCTCCCGCCATGGCCTTTGGTATGGACCCATCCGATGCGGATTTGGGAATTTCCATAGCCGCTGGCAGTCCGCCGCAGGGCCCGGAAGAAATTGCTCTTGAATCGAATTCACTGCAGGCTGCGGGTCTGGAAATTGGCGATAAGACTCAGGCAATCCTCGGTGGTTCGCTGCGCGATGTGACTGTCGTGGGTGAGGTTAATTTTGATTCGGCTTCTGCTGGTGCGGTTTTAGCGTTTTTAGACTCTGATACGGCGCGCGAGATATATGCCAGTGACGGAATGGTGGAATCGATCACCGTCTTGGGGTCTGATGGTGTGAGCTCCGAAGACGTAACGCTGGCTCTAAACGACTACCTGTTACAAGAACGCGGAGTGCAAAACGCTCCGGCTACGGCCGTGACCGGCGAGGAATACCGGGCTGCGGCAACTGACGAAATGACTGCAATGCTCGGTTTCGTCGAGATATTCTTATTAGTTTTCGCCGCAGTTTCGCTGTTTGTTGGAGCCTTCATCATTGCCAACACTTTCGCCATGTCGGTGCGCCAGCGGCAGGCTGAATTTGCGCTTTTGCGCGCGGTGGGCGCCGCCAGCGGCCAGGTGTTTGCCTCGGTTATCGCCCAAGCAATAGCAATCGGCCTGTTGGGCGCCAGCCTGGGAGTTGGCGCCGGTGTGGGCCTGGTCGCGCTCTTGCGCTTGGTGTTTGCCCAGTTCGGAATGGAAATGTCTGGTTCTATTCCGCTGACCGGCCAAACCGTTGTCATTTCCTTGATTGTCGGCGTTGTCGTCACCGTTGGGGCCGCGTTACTTCCAGCCCGGCGCGCTGCCCTAACTGCCCCGGTAGCGGCCATGCGCGATAGCAAGGTCGAGGTCGAAAAACCACTGCGAGTGCGCGGGTTCATCGGTGGTGTCGCGTTGACGATCGGCGCAAGTTTGATTATTGCTGCGCTCATCGATGGCGGTTCTGCAGCCGGGCAGCTCCTCGGCTTTGGCGCTGCCGCCACCGTTTTAGCCATGCTGGTTTTAGCTCCGGTTTTGCTTCGACCGATTATGGGATTTGTCGCCCGCCCGTTCAGCTGGTTAATCCGGCCCGGCGGCAAGCTGGCCACGCGCAATCTCTTGCGCAACCGCCGCCGCAGTGCAACGACGGCTAGCGCGTTAATGATCGGTATGGCGCTAGTTGGGGGCGCCACCGTTATTGCTGCCTCGGCCCAAGAGTCACTGGGAGGAATTGTTGATGATGAGTCGAACTCCGATCTGATAATTCAATCGACAGCGGGCCCTATTCCCAGTGAAGCCGTCAACGAACTGCAACACCTGCCCGCAGTTGGGCAAGCTGACCCGTTCATGCTTGGTGCGGTGAAGGTAGCCGAGGACTCGGTGCCGATCGCCGGCTTCCCACTGCGGGGCACCGATCCAACTTGGAATTTTGACCAGATCGAAGGCTCGATTGCTGACCTGAGCAGCGGGGACGTCGCTGCGCATGTTGAGAGCGCCGATGAGTTCAATTGGTCGATTGGCGACGAGGTCGCCATGCGCGGATCGGCCGGAGCGAAGACCGTGCGAATCGGGGCAATTGTTGATTCGCAGGGTCTGTCCGGCCCGGCACTTTTCGTGCCACCGCCGGTTTTCACCGAGGTGATTTCGCAGCCCGCCCAGACCACGCACATGATGTTTCTGCGCGCCGGCGCGGAATATACGGTCGATGAGTTGCGTGAAGAAGTCATCGATGTTGCCCAACCCTTTGTGGTGTTATCGGTGCTGGATAATGCCGAGTTTGCAGCCGACCTAGCGGATCAGGTCAACCAAGTTTTGGTACTCCTTTACGGTTTACTGGGTCTTGCCATCGTGATTGCCGTCCTCGGGGTAGCCAACACGCTGGCGCTGTCGCTCATTGATCGCACAAACGAAGTTGGTCTGCTACGAGCAGTTGGGATGGGCCGCACTCAGCTGATGGGGGTGGTCACTATTGAATCGCTGCTAACGGCCCTATTTGGCGCCCTGGTGGGCCTTGCCATGGGCGTTGGACTAGCCGCTGGCATGCCACGAGTGTTTGCCGATATGGGCTTTTCCCGACTGGTGATCCCCTGGCCGGCGCTGGGCGCGTTGCTAGTGGTTGCCGTAGTTGGCGGGCTCGCGGCCGCACTGTGGCCGGCCATCCGAGCCATGCGCCTACCGGTCCTGGATGCGATCACTGCGCCTTAACGGGCTCACCGCTCCGTAATGGACTCACCGCGCTGCAACGGGCTCACCGCGCCGTAACAGGCTTAGACAACCAGCTCGTCTTCGGGCAGCTTTGCAACCGGGTTCTTATCCGAGTTCAGGCGGCCGCCGATGGCAACAAATAGTGCGATCAGGGCCGCGGTCAGGAACATGTGCCCCAGGCCGGAGATTCCGTTCATCATCGGGCTCTCCGGCTTGGCGCCCTCCAGCACCGTCATGGTTCCAAAGGTGGTCTGCATACCAACGGTGATGACCAGGCCAATGTTGTAAAGCCAGAAAAACACGTTAAATGAGCGCTGCTTACTTAGGGTGAAAATCTTTTCCAGCCCAAGAAGTAGCAGCATAAAGATCATTCCCAGGACCAGCAGGTGGGTGTGCACGACACCCAGCTGCGTGGGACCGCTGAAGTCTTGCGCGTGCGTCAGCGTCCGGTAATACAAACCTCCGGCCAAGCCGAGTGCGGCGTAGATGCCGGCAGCGTAGAACAGTTTCTTAAGCAATTTATTAGTCTCCTTCTTAAATATGCGCGGCTTACATGGCCGCGATAAACATTTCTCGCCAGGCGGCGTGTACCGCTGCTGAGCGATCACCATCGGCGAGCGAATCGCACCGTGCGGCCGAGCAGATCTAGCCGCGCAGTCGAGCAGACCCAGCCGCGTGACCGGGCGAATCTCGCCATGCACTGGAGCGAATCTCGCCGTGTAGTAGATGTCGCGGTATCCGGGCAACACACCACACGGTGAGCGCCCGCTCGGCGGTTTTCAGCCAGCGTGTGGTCTAAGTCGCACCATGCGGGCAAAAAGACACACAGGCAGCTCAGACCAGCCAGGCTCGCCGCCGCCCCACGGGGCCGCTCAGACCCCTCAGGCCCGCCGCCCCACGGGCCGCTCAGACCCCTCAGGCCCGCCTACTGCGTCAGTTTTTTACTGGGCCACCAAATCTTGGGCCCGATGTCGTGCGTGAGCGCTGGAATCAGTAGCGAGCGCACCAAGAACGTGTCCAGTAGCACTCCGAACGCCACGATGAATGAAATCTGCGCCAGGAACAGAATCGGCAGCACGCCCAGTGCGGCGAACGTTGCGGCTAAAACGAGGCCCGCCGACGTAATCACGCCCCCGGTTTGCACCAGACCGCGCACAACTCCCTCGCGTGTTCCATGTTGCAGGCTCTCTTCGCGCACGCGGGTCATGAGGAAGATGTTGTAGTCGATACCCAGCGCAACTAGGAAGACAAACCCAAACATGGGCACCGACGGATCCGCGCCCGGGAAGTCCAGCACGTGGTTGAACACCAGCGAGGAGATGCCCAGCGCCGTCCCAAATGAAATTACGACGGATGCCACCAGCAATATCGGTGCCAATACCGCCCGCAGTAACACCATCAAAATCAGCAAGATGGCGATCAACACCAGCGGAATAATCAGATTCCGGTCGTGGGCCGCTGAAGTGTTGGTATCCAGCGCGGTGGCGGTGGGGCCGCCAACGAGGATTCCGTCATCGTGCAGTTCGGCGCGCAAGACCGTGATTGTCTCTTCCGCTTCCAGCGAGTCGGGCGCGTCGGTCAGCGTTGCTTCGAGCAGCACGTTTCCGTCGACGATGGTCAGATCGCCGCGCATCCCATCGGGCCCGCCCAGGGGTTGGACGCCCTCTTCCGTCACGGGGAAGAACCCGGCCGGCGATTCTTCAGATACGGCCGCCAGGGAGGCAACACCCTGGGTGTTGAGGACAACCTGCGCTACGTCTTCAATGGAGTCTTCGGGCGCGATAAGAATGGTCGGGTTACCGGAGCCGGCGGCGAAGTGCTCGGAAATGACGCGCTGGCCATCCCGGGCCTGAGATTCCCCGAGTACGAATTCGCTCTCCGCCACTCCGCCCGCGCGCAAGCCGATCAGCCCAAGGCACCCCAGGAGCAAAACTGCGGTCGCCCCGATCCAGGTGCGGCGCGGGTGGGTGGATATGAGCTTTCCAACGCGCGGCCACAGTCCGGTTGCGTTTTCGCCCCGGATGGCCGGGTGGGGAGATCCAAATTTTGGACGGCGAGGCCAAAATGCCGCTCTTCCGGCACCTAGGAGCAACGCCGGTAAGAGAGTGAGGGCCGAAAGGATTGCAAAGGCAATACCGATGGCACCAGCCGGACCCATGCCGCGGTTGGTGGCCAGCTGGCTGAGCAGCAGGATCAGCAACGCGGAGATCACGGTGCCGCCCGAGGCTAAAATCGCGCCAAAGGAACCGCGCCAAGCCGCCAAAGTCGCCTGCCATTTGGACTCGTAATCACGCAGCGCTTCGCGGTAGCGGGCAACATACAGCAGCGAATAGTCCGTTGCCGCACCGATAACGAGGATGAACATGATGCCCTGGGTTTGACCTGAGAGCGTCAAAATATCGGCCTTGGCCAGCGCCACGACCGCCCACACCGCCGCGCTTAAGGCCATGACGGCCGTTCCCAATACGAGCAGCGGCAGGAGTGGGGAGCGATAAACGATTATCAAGATGATGAGTACCGCAATGAGCGCAACCGCTAGGAGAAGACCGTCGATGCCGCTGAAGGCATCAAGGATGTCCGCCGTTAAGCCGGCCGGCCCGGCGACATATATCGCTAGACCTCCATCGCCTTCGGCATAGTCCGAAGCGATTTCCCGCATGTCTTGGACGATGTCGCCCACATCGTCCGTGGCGGAGATGAGCGCTATTACCTCAACTGCTTCCTCATCTTCGGAGACGATGGGCTGCGAGATTTGCTCCACCTCGCCCATCGCGTTGATTTCGCTCGAAAGATCATCAACGAGCTCATCGTCCGCATCGGTTAGGCCGCCATCGCGCTGCAACACCATGATCGCGGGGATGGCATCGCTGGCGCGAAACGCGTGTTGCATTTCGGCCACCTTGGTTGATTCCGCGCTCTCGGGCAATTGATCAGCCCGGTCATTGGTGGCGACATCGTTAATTTCGCCAAACATTTTGCCGCCGGCGGAGCCGACACCGAGCCATACCGCAACTAAGACGAGCGGAATGAGGACGCGGAGCCAGGAAGGTACGGAAGGTTTTTGGGCGGGAGATCCATCCCGGTGCTTCTGCATGGCACTAGCCTAGAACGCTTCTTAATTGACCGCGTCATCCAAAAGTTGTCACTTTTCTGCCGTGCCCTTACCGGTGTTCGCCAATTTTTGCTGCAGATTTGGGCGGCGCGGTCGTCAACGCCCACACATCACCGTCGTCAACGCCCACGCGTCGCGATGATCGACACCCGCCCGTCCCAATGGCGAGCGCCCGCCCGTCGCCATGATCAGACTCGGAGTGCCGCCACAGTAAACTTCCACACATCACCATGGTCAGATTTGGCGCGAGCACTGGTCGCGCGGGCTTGGAAGTCCTCGAAGTGGGGTAATTTGGGGGCCGCAAGCTTATTTACTGGAGAGTATGAGAAACATGACGACACCGCCTAATCCGCCCCAGCCGCCTAACGGCTCGGGAAATCCGTACGGGCAGCCGCAGCAGCCACCACAGGCGCCGCAACCACCGGGCCAACCAGGATATGAATCGGGTCAACCTGGCTACAGCCAGCCTCAGCCGGGTCAGGGCCAACCTCAACCCGGTCAGGGCCAACCTCAGCCGGGATACAACCAGCCTCATGGCCCATCCCAGCCCGGCTACGGACAAGCAACAGGGGGACAAGCACCCGGGTATGGCCCGCCCCAACCCCCATATGGTTCGAGCCAGCCCGGTTCGGCCCAAAGCCAACCCGCCTACGGCCAAGCCACGCCATATGACCAGGGGCAGTCGCCTTATGGCCAACCCCAGTACGGCGCTCCCGCTCCCTATGAGTCCGGTTCGGGCAAATCCGGCCGCCGCGGTCTCCTCATTGGCGGGGGCATTGTCGGTTCGCTGTTGCTGGTTGGCGGCGGGATATTTGCCGCAGTCGCCTTCCTGGGCTCCAGCGGCCCTCACCCCTATGAGGCGCTGCCAGCCAGTTCCTTCGCCTACGCCGAAATCGACTTCGACCCGGAGTCAGATCAAAAGACCGCGTATCTGGGATTGAAGGATCAACTCACTGACATTTTCGACGCCGATGAGGACTTCGAACTCTTTGAAACCGTGAGCGAAGCACTCGGCGATGATCTCGATTACGCCACTGACGTTGAGCCGTGGATCGGCGATCGCATCGGCCTATCGGCCATTACCGATGAGGAGAGCGTCGATGGATTTATCGCATATCTGGCTTACCAGGTAGACGATGCGGACGCTTTGGCCCAGGTGCGCGAAAATTTTGACGTCACCACGCTCTTATTTGAGGACTACCTCGTCATCGCCTCCGAAGAGCGCGATGATCTCCTGCCCGATGACGGTTTCGCCGACGTGCTAGCCGATAAGGAGAACTTCAAATCCGATCTGGGTTCGCTGGATGGAAACACGATCGCCAGCGGTTGGGTGGACTTAACGGTCGTCAACGAGTTTTCCGATGAAATCCTCAGCGACCCCACCCTGCAGCAGGACATCGGCCCCATTGACGAATTAAACGTTACGGGTCGCGTCGTTGCTGGCGTGCACCTGAACAGTTCCTACGTTCAGGCCCAGATGAAGTACCTCGATATTGGCGGGGGCGGGGTTGAAGCAGATTTCGACCTGCACAGTGACGGCGTAGCTGACCTACTGCGCAACGCCCCGGCCGATTCCGGGATCGCCGTTGCGGTTGGCGGCATCGATGACCTCATCAATGACGCGATAGCCGAAGTTCCCGAAGAGCAGATTGCCGAATTCCGCGAAATGATGGCCAGCCTGTCCAATGAACTGGGCCTGTCGCAAAACTTCCTGGATCCCGAAACGATCTCCGGACTCGTGGGAACGACCACCGGCTTCACATTCAGCTTCGACGGCGGCAATTTCTTCGCAGTCGATGGCGATGAATCTCTGATTTCGCAAATCATGACCACCATGAGCGAGGTCGGTATGGACGAAAGCATCTCCGTATCCTCCGAAGACGGAACTGTTGCCGTGAAATTCGGCACTCCCGGCTCCGGGCCCCTGAGCGACCGGGCCGAGTTTGAAGACGCGCTCCATGATCTTGATGCCGCCCACTTCGGACTGTTCGTTGATCCGGGTGCCATGGATGAGTACTCCGACGAAGACTTTGGAGTCATGGGCCTGACCGGTAAAGCCAACGGGGATAGCGGCGACCTCACGCTCCGCTGGGTGCTGCCCTAAGTGCCACATAGCGCCGGATTAGATTCCGAACGACGCTCGCGCCGCCGCATTGGCGCCGAGGTCCTGATCGTCCTGGGCCTGTCCCTGGGGCAATCGGGTGTTTACGCCGTGATGAATCTAATTCGGCGCTTGCTGGCCACCGAGAAACTGGGCGATCAAACAGCTGATCTCAACGTCTCACAGGCCGCAAACGCGACACTAGATCTGATCTACCAGCTGCTCGGGATCACGTTTGGTCTCATGCCCGTGGCCCTGGCACTCTTCTTGCTCACCCCGCGTTTTCGGCAATCATTCAACGTTCTCGGCCTGGACCGCACCCGCCCGGGCCGTGATCTGGCATTTGGGGCCGGCCTGGCAGCCCTGATCGGCATTCCCGGGTTTGCCCTCTACGCAATCGGACGCGTACTGGGCCTATCGGCCGAAGTGGTCGCATCCGCCCTCAGCGCCCACTGGTGGACGATTCCGATCCTGATTCTCGCGGCGTTGAAAAATGCGATCCTCGAAGAAGTAATTATCGTCGGGTACCTGGTAACGCGCCTGGAGCAATTGCGTTGGGGCCCGGTCGCGATCATCGCCACCAGCTCGCTCATCCGCGGCAGCTACCACCTGTATCAAGGCCCGGCCATGGCGCTGGGAAACGTGGTGATGGGCATAGTTTTCTCGCTGTGGTTTTTGCGCACGCGTCGGGTTGGTCCGCTCATCGCCGCCCACACCATTTTGGACGTCGTCGCTTTCGTTGGCTACGCCCTCATCCCCACCGCGTGGCTCAATTTTTAACGCAACGCCCGCGGCAATGCTCACTGCTACCCCGAAAGCCTTAGACTAAATCCCATGTCTGATTCGGTCGGGGTGAGTGGCGCCGTCCCTACTCCTGACGACTCTGAAACTCAGGCAGTCGTGCGCCTTCCACGCCAGGAGCAATCCCCGGCTCCCACACCCGAGGAACCCGATAATTCTGACATCACGCTGATCGATACCCCGCTGCAGCGGGTGCGGCATCCCGCCGACTTAATCGGCCTGGTGCTGGCAATTTTGGGGATTGTTTTCGTCATCGTGCTGGCGATCTACGCCAACTCCACGACCGAGGGCGTCACGCAGGACGTGCGGGCATTTGGCAGCGCGCTGCGCCGCGTTTTTGGCTTGCCAATTTCGGTACTCGAAGCCATCGCCACGCTCTTATTACCCGCGCTGGTCGTAACCGAACTGGCCATTCGCCGCGCCGGGCGGCAGGTCGTCGAGTCGATTGTTGCCTGGCTCATTGGTTTGGGCGTGGGCTGGCTCTTCGTCCAAGGGATCGAGCTTTGGGCCTCACCGCTGCTGGTGAAAAGCCTCACCGTGACCTTCGAGGGCGACCGCTTATTGGCGCTGTCGCCATACGTGATGGGGCTGACGTCCTTCCTGACCACGGCCGGCCGGCGCGGGCGCCGGCGCATGGTGACCTGGTCTTGGAACACCCTGTGGGTGGTCTTGATCATCGCCGCGCTGACCGACGAGGTCACGCTCCTAAGCGCACTGTTGAGCGTACTAGTGGGGCGCACAGTCGGCTTAGCGCTGCGCTACCTGGTCGGCGTGGCCTCGGAGCGGGCCTATGGTGACCAGCTAATTGCCGGGATCCGCAGCGCCGGAATTGAACCGAGTCGAATTATTCGAGTGCACAACTTGCTGGACCAGCCCGGCACCGCCCGCACCGGAACGGGAGAGTCCAAAACTGCGCGCGAAAATCTACCCCGCCCCACCGATGCCGACTCAGCCGAAGCGCTCGACCGCAGCGGAGACCAGCGGGTCTACGCCGTCACCGATGTTGACGGCAACCGGTGCGACGTACTGGTTTTGGACGGCGACCGGCAAGTGCTCGGCTTTCTCGCCCGGACCTGGCGTGCGGTGCGCTTGCGGGGGCTGGAGCGCCGCGGGGGAGTCTCGCTGCGCCAAGCCGGTGAGCGGGCCGCGCTGTTGGCGTACGCCGCCCGGGCCGCGGGGGTGCGCACGCCAAAGTTTTTGGGTCTATCCGAAGTGGAAGACTCGATGGTGCTGGCGTTTGAACACCCCGATTCGGCGCGTAGTTTTCGCGATCTTTCGGCGGAAGAGTTCACCGATGACGTGCTAACTCAGGTATGGGAGCAGCTGCTATTAGCCCACCGCAGTGGGCTGGCACACCGGCAATTAAGCGCCGATACCGTCCTGGTCGATAAGGACGACAACGTGTGGATCACCGCCTGGGAATCGGGCGATATTTCGTCATCTGAACTGGCCCGGCGCATGGATCTATCGCACGCGCTGACGATGTTGGCGTTGCGTGTGGGGGCCGAGCGCGCGGTGGCCTCGGCAGCCAAAGTGCTGTCGGTAAATGACCTGGAATCAATCGGTCCGCTCATTCAGGGTGTCGCTTTGCCGTCGGCGACCCGGTCGGAGTCGCGCGCGGCTAAGAAGGTGTTGCAACAAACGCGTCAGGCGGTTGTCGAAGCCGTGCCCTCGGCGGAATTGGAGCCGGTGCGCCTGGTTCGTTTTGGCATTCGCACCGTTTTGATGATCACCGCCACCGTTATCGCGCTGATTGTCGTTGCCACGACCTTGAACCTGGAATCGATCATTGCTGCGGTGCGCAACGCCTCCCCGTGGTGGACCATCGTTGCCTTTATTTTAGGGCTGCTCACACACGTGGGGGCATCGCTGGCGCTCATTGGTTTTGCGCCCATGAAACTGCCCTTTGGCCGGGTGCTCATGGTGGAGGTGGGTGCCTCATTTGTGAAACTTGTCGCGCCGGCCGGGATTGGGCCCGCCGCACTGTATTTGCGATTTTTAAACCGGCGCGGAGTACGCACTTCGCTCGCAGTGGCGACGGTGGCGCTCGTTCAGGTGGCCGGTTTTGTGGTCACCGTTTTACTCCTTGTTGTTTTCTCGGTGGTCACCGGCAACGCCGGTGTGCTGCGCCAACTGCCTGACGGAGCGTTCCTCTGGGCGATTGGCATCATTGCGGTCGCCGTTGCCATCGTTATGGCCATTCCGGGGCTGCGCCAGTGGATTTGGAAGAAGGCCGCGCCGCCGCTGAAGCAAACTTGGCCGCGGCTGGTGGACGTTTTGGGTCGGCCCAAGAAACTCGCGCTGGGAATCGGCGGAAACCTGCTTATGACCATTGGGTACGTGGCCTGCTTCGGGGCGACGCTGGCCGCGTTTGGTGAGAGTTTGCCGGTACTTGACCTGGCGCTGGTGTTCCTCGTTTCCAATACGCTCGGCTCACTCATACCCACGCCGGGCGGGATCGGGGCGGTTGAGGGCTCGATCGCCCTGGGCCTGACTTTGGTGGGCATCGATTCCGCCGTGGCGCTAAGCGCCGCGGTGCTCTTCCGCGTACTTACTTACTGGGCGCGTGCGCCGCTGGGCTGGTTGGCAATGAACTTCCTGCAGCGCCGCGGTGACCTGTAACAGGGCGGGGCGTTAACTGCGCAATAATCCGCGGCCTCGGGCCAGCGAGACGGCTTCAGTGCGAGATGTCACGCCCAGTTTGGTAAAAGCGCGGGCCAGGTGGGTCTTTACGGTGGCCTCGGAGATGAAGAGTTCTGCGCCAATCCTCCGGTTGGAGGCGCCAGCGGCGACCAGTCGCAAAATTTCTAGTTCCCGGGCGGTGAGTTGGGGCAGAGCCTGCTGCTGGGAAAGGCGCTGCGCCACCTGCGGTGCGAACACGATTTCTCCGCGGTGGGCCGCCGCTACCGCGTCTTGCAGCGCCCGCGGTTCGGTGTCTTTGAGTAGGTAACCGGCGGCGCCGGCCTCCACGGCCCGCAAAATATCGGCGTCAGTTTCAAACGTCGTCAAAATCAGTACGCGGGGCGCGCCCGGGCCCTGTGCGCGAATCTGCTGGGTCGCCCCCACACCGTCGACCCCATCACCCAGTTGCAGATCCATCAAGACCACGTCGATACCGCCGGCCGCCACCGCGGCCAGGGCTTGGGCCGCATCACCGGCTTCGGCGACCACGTCAATCCCATCGGATTTCTCTAAGAGCATCCGCAATCCGGCACGCACCACCGGATGATCGTCAACTACTAAAACTCCGATCTTGCTCATTGCTCACCCCGCACCGGCAACGTGACGTGAACCTCCACGCCCGCACCCGGTTCACTGGTGATGGAAAAGTCTCCACCCAGTTCCACTACCCGCTGTTCCATCGCTTGCAATCCGTAGCTACCGGCCCGCTGCAACGAGGCGGGATCAAAGCCGCGGCCGTCGTCCATTATTGAAAGGTGCACCTGGCTGGGCGCAAAAACGAGCCCGAGATGAGCCGTGGTGGCACCGGCGTGTTGGCGCACATTGGCGAGCGCGCTTTGGGCCACCCGCAACAGGGTCACTTCATAGATTGTGGGGAGCGTAATCGGCGAGCCGCTGATGGTGCAGTCGGCGTCGATTTTTGTCTGCTGGCGCAACTGGGTGACTAGGCGTTCCAGGGCGGCGGGTAGGGGCGCTTCTTGTAGTTCGCGGGGCTGGAGTTCGTGGACTACGCGCCGCGCCGCATCTAGATTTTCTTGTGCCACTTCGGCGATGTGCGCAACATTTTCGGGCTCATTGCTGGCCCGCGCCAAAAGCAGAATCGATGAAAACCCCTGCGCGAGGGTGTCATGAATATCGCGGGCGAGCCGGGTGCGTTCAACCCACACCCCGGCCTCGCGCTGCATGCGGGCCAGTTCATCTTGCAGCGCCAGCAGGTTCGCGTTGGCGGTTTCAAGTTCGCGCACCAGAGCCAGTCGGTGGTTATTTTCGGCAACCAAGCGCTGATAGGCCTGCGACATTCCCACGGCCACCGCGGCACCAAAAACTGGGCCCACAATTTGGGGCAGGATGCCGCCCGGGGCGGTGGGCAGTTGCGCACCAATCGAAACAGCCAACACCGCCAGGACTGCGGCGTACCCCCACCAGGTTGGCAGCAGGTGCAGGTAAAGAAAGAACAGCGCGAAAGCAACCCAGATGAACTCTGGGGAAACAAGCACAAGCGCGACCCAGCCGGCGCTTAGCGCAAATAGCCACCACAGCGCCGCTGTTCGGGATGTGCTGCGCAGGCCGAGCCAGACGCCGACGATGTACCACACCGCCAACGCGATCGCGCCCCATAAAACTGCGTGATTGTGGTCTTGTTGCCAGCTGCGAATAATTCCCGCAACCACCAACACCACAAACAGTGCGTGCTGCGCCAGCAGGAGAGTCCGCACCACCGCGCCCTCCCCGGTGCGGGGGAGCGGCAAAGCGTTGGGCGCGTGCGACATTACCGCGTCGGCTGACCCACGATGTCGACCAGAATCGCCATGGCATCGCCGCCGGGAACGGCCGGAACCTGAATCAGTGCGCGCGATCCGACGGGTTCACCAATCAGAACATCAAACGGCGTGGTGCCATCGCCCAGCGTCGTAACGGCGACTTTTTCGTCCTCCCACGTTGACGCACTCTCATCGCTGTCCCACACATCAATTACGTAGTGCAGCGCAGTTGAGCCCTCGCGCGTCTCTTCTCCTTTACCGCGGGCCAAAACGGAAACGGTGGCCTCTTCCGGAGCGGAGGCGCCGTCCTTAATTGTGATTTCGGCCGGTTCCCCCAGGTCACCGGTAATGTCGACCGGGAGGTCATCTAGTGCGCCGTCTACGATTTCGGCGTCCGCGTCGCCAGCGGAAGTACCGCCGTAGGTATCGATGATGTCGACGACGAACACAATGGTGTCGCCCTTTTCAATTCCGGCGCTCGGTTGCCCTTCCGGGTAACCCAATTCGGAGGGGATCGAAAGCAGCACCCGGCTGCCCACTTTTTGGCCCACGAGGCCCTCATCCCAGCCCTTGATGACTGCGGAGACGCCGATCGGGAACACCGCGGGCTCGCTGCGGGTGAAGGAATTATCGAACGCTTCGCCATCCCATATCTGGCCGATGTAGTCGGCGACCAGGTCATCTCCGGCTGCTACTTCTGCGCCATCACCCTCGCTGAGCACCTCGACCTCAAGGCCTTCAGGCGGACCGCTTTCGGGGTAGGTAATTTCCGGTTCCTCACCGAATTCGCCGGCAACGACTGGCAGGTCACCTGGGGCAGTTGCGGCATTAGCGTCGGTATTTGATTCTTCACTCGAGCCGCCACAGGCGCTTAACAACAGGGCGGAAGCAACTAGGGCGGGCAGGGCGGATCGGCGCACAAAAATCTCCAGAAAGTAAGCGTTGCGTTTTGCAACTTCCGCTACGTACTTTAAATGACGCGCGCACTCACCTAGCCAACGCCGGCCTTTATACCTCGGCCTTCCTGGCTAGGCGCCGGTCTGGGCGACCGGCAAGCCCACGTATTTCGTTTCCAGGTACTCGCCGATGCCTTCAAAACCGCCCTCGCGACCGATTCCAGACTGCTTCACCCCGCCAAAGGGTGCTGCCGGATTCGAAACAATCCCGGTGTTGATCCCGACCATGCCAACGTCTAACTTTTCCGCCAGGAACAGTGTGCGGGCCGTATCGCGCGTGTAGGCGTAGGCGACGAGACCCATTTCGGTGTTGTTAGCTAGGCGGATGGCCTCGGCGTCGTCTGTGAAGGTGATGATCGGCGCGACGGGGCCGAAGATTTCCTGGTGCAAAATCGGTGAATCTTCAGATAGTCCATCCAATACGGTGGGCTGGTAATACCAACCCTCGCGATTAGGGACGGCGCCTCCCGTCTTGATCTGTGCCCCAGCCGCTTGCGCTTCGGTAACCAGGGCGTGGACCTTATCGCGTTCTTTTTCACTAATTAACGGGCCTAAATCGGATTCTTCGTCTGTGCCCGGTCCCAGCACCTTTTCGGCCATGCGGTCGGTGAGTTTGCGGGAGAATTCGGCGTGGACGGACTTGTGGACGAGAAAGCGGTTGGCCGCCGTGCACGCCTCGCCAATATTGCGCAGTTTCGCTGTCAAGGCACCCTCGATAGCGGCGTCGATGTCGGCATCGGAGAAAACGAGGAAGGGCGCATTCCCGCCCAGTTCCATGGAGGTGCGCAGCACGCGC
>DAHVRJ010000125.1:0-12981 GCA_027322505.1 Demequinaceae bacterium | reverse complement strand
CCTCATGGCCCGCGGCGAGATTTCTACACTGCCCGATGATGTCGAGCACCTCATCTTTTTGAAGCTCGCCTCTTCCCTGTCGTCGGGAATTATCGTGGGCCGGTGCGTGGTCCACGGCGTACGGGGCATGGCCGGAAACATCGCTCATGTGCGAGTAGCGGATTCTGATGTTGCATGCTCATGCGGCAAGACGGGTTGCCTGGAGGCGGTTGCCTCAGGCGCGGCGCTCGTGGCGCAAATGCAGAAAGTTGACCCGGGTATTACCACCGAGATTGACCTGGTAACGCTGGTGCGCCAGGGCAGCAAACACGCAATCCCGCTCGTGCAACAGGCCGGCGCACGGCTCGGCGAAGCGCTGGCCACGTTTGTGGACTTACTCAACCCGGCAGTAGTGGTCGTTGGGGGCGTGTTGGCGCTAGCCGGTGAACCGCTGCTGTCTGAGATTCGACAGCAGGTAGAGGATCGGGCGCATTACTCGGCCACGGCCGAACTCGAAATCATCACCGCGCAGGCCGAACAGCGCGCTGGGGTGCTGGGAGCTTCCGCCATGATCATCGAGCACGTGCTGTCCCCGGCCAGCGTTGACGCGGTGGTTGCCGACCTCGTTGAATAGCGCGGACGTCAACGCGTCGTTTCTATATTTAGCAAATTTCCAGGTTTCGAGAACTACAAGCAAGTGGAGCGTTAGTTCTAAACTAACGCCCCACTTGCGCTCTTATTTACCTCCGTGCAGTCATACGCCGGTTTATCAGGTATGCACCCAAAGCGATGAATGCAAGAGCCACTCCGACGTAAAGCGCGATCGTAGCGCCGGTACGGGGAAGGGCACCTGAATCGTTTGGCGGCCTACGGCCATCCTGGCCGTCTTCACCGCCACTCTCGCCAGCCCCATCCGGATCTTCCGGATCGGTCGGCTCCTCTGGATCGGTTGGATCTTCCGGATCGTCCTCGCCGTCTGCAGCCGTGAGCGTAACTGACTCTTCATCACTCACATTTCCGGCATTATCTATAGCCCGGAACGCAACAGTAGTTTCCTCATCACCAACGGCAACGGGCTCCTCATATGCGAGCCAGTCGCCGTCCATAATTTGGTATTCCACCGTGGCGACACCTGAAACCGGATCTTCAGCCGCAAGCGTGATGGTGCGCTCGGCCTCGTCAACTTCAGCAATGACGGTCGGAGGCGTTGAGTCAATGTTGACTGCGAGTTCCATCACGTCAGAGGCTGCACGCGTCAAGGTAGATGCTCTCGCCTCTACAACGTGTTCGCCATCGTCCGTGATTTCCACCGGGGCGGAGTATTCCCGCCAGTCGCCTCCATTGATGCGAACTTCGCGGTAAACCGTGACGTCCTCACCAAAATCATCCCTGTTTTCGATTTCCACCGAAACAGCTACCGGCCCCGTAAACCAACCGTTAGTACCGTCCGCTGTTTCCGGATCAGTGGAAATAGCGACGCTTGGCACCGGGGCTTCTTCTTCTCCAACCAAGCGGAAGTAGTCGAAGCGAGCTGTCGCAGACTCGTTCTGCTGCGCACCAAATGCAAATAGACCAATTCGGCCATTTACAGCCGCATCAGCGTTTTGCAGAGGTTCTCCCAGAGCCGTCCATTCTTCACCGTCAAGCGAGTAATAGGCGGTGAAAGTCGAACCAGATTTCTCCAAGCGCAGATACCACGTGGTGTCGGTGATGTCCTTAAGATCCGGCTGGGGATCTTGCACGACCCCATCGATCTCAGAACGGAATTCCAGGCGCGCTGCAAGCGGATCGCCCGCCTGGTTGTCTGCTAGATAGTCCAACTTCACGTAGTTGTCATCATCGGCATAGACAATGAGACCACCCTGTTGATACCGCTCGGAGAATCCTGCAGCGTCAACTAGAGTTTCGATAATCCAATCGCCTTCGGGTTGATCCTGAAGCACGAAGTTTTTCGGATCCGAGTTGTCTTCCCCGTAAATGTCTCCCGAAGATGTATCGATCTCCAAGAACCCATCATTTACTCGCAGCGCGGACGGGTCGGGACGAACGACATCCCAGCGACACGTTTCGAGGCTGTCACCATCGAATTCATCACTGACGTCGCCACTCCATGACAGTGAGTCATCAGGGGTGATGTGGAACCAGTCAAACTCGGCGTCCACAACCTCTGAATCTTCAGAGGCGAGCGCCAGGATACCGATCTTCGGGTCTTCAATACCATCCAGAGTTTTAGTTTCTGGCATTTCCACGAAGTCGACGCCGTTAGCGCTGTAACTAGCGTTTAGGTTCTCTCCATCTGACGTGAATTGCACCCAAACGGTATCTGGATAGTCTTCACCCAAAGACTCTGTATTGGAATCTGCCACTTCATTGGGTTCCGCGTCTTCCTCCCGAATGAATTGGAAGATTCTTTCGCCCTTGTCGCCATTTGAATCACGGGCCTGGAATACCATCTTGGCGTAATTGTCATCATCGCCGTAGATGATCAGACCGGCTTGCTGATAAGCACGATCCGCGTCCAAGGTGAGTTTCGTTGTGGCTGTGAAGTTGCCGTCCGGCAGATCTTGCAGAACGATATTCGGAGTGTCACCACCTGCGCCGTAGATGTCCGTGAGACTTGTTGGAATTACCAGGTGACCGTCTTCGACACGCAGGTCTTGGCTCTCGCGAATGATGGTGTCCCACCGGTTGTGATCGAGTTCATCACCATCAAATCCATCGGATCTTCCATCCAGGCACATCATGCCTTGCTGGGAAACCCGAATTTCCACGGATTCTTCATTAACAGCACCACCCTGGTCAGTCACTGTGACGCGAGACCGGTAGGTTCCCGGCGCAGTATAAACATGGGTGGGATTCTGTTCAGTGGAGTGATTCCCGTCGCCAAAGTTCCATTCGAAAGTGACTTCATCACCTTCTGGATCAGTTGCGTCAGCCGTAAAGTTGACCGGCAGTGGCGCGGGACCAGACTCAGGATCGGCCGAGACGTCTACCTCCGGGCGCATGTTTGCAGTTACACCTTTGCCGTCGAAATCAACGAAATTCACGTTGTACTGGCCGCCGGTATTTATGATGTATAACGACTGAGAATCAGTCGACACGTCATCGGGAATTTCTATGTCAAAGAAATCCCATTCTTGCCATCCGCCAGTTGCCGGAATGTCAACCGAACCAACGAGTTCACCGTTTTCGGGGTCTCCCAAACGCACTTCAAGGGAACCGCCTGTTTCGGAGGCACCCCTAATCGACATCGAATCAATGCCAACCAGGGAAACCGGGTCGAATGAGAACCAGTCACCTAGTTCGATATGACCGACGTTCGAGTAACCACCGAGCGGATCAGATGTTTTTTCAGCCTGCACGCCGGGATCACCTTCAGGATGGTCTCCCACGCGTCCAGTATCCGAATAATATTCAGCTTCTTTGCGCTTCGTTTGCAGAACAACTACTTCTTGCGTGCGCAGTGGCTGAGCATCCCCGTAACCTTTATCGGTGTACGTCATTGTGATCACGCCAAAAATATTGGCGCCAGCATGGCCCTCATCGCCCGGAATTACAAGGCGTCCTTCACATCCGTAATAAAAATCGTACGGGTGCGCGTGCTCGTCATGGCCCAACGCAGGCTGGGTGACAACTTCTTGGCAGTCAATATCGCCGTCCTCGGGATCTGTAACGTCAATTTCGTAGTCAATTTGATCACCCCACTCGAAGAAACCGCCTTGCGGTGGCCATTGCACATCTACGGTTGGAGCGGTATTTCCCGCCGTAATTTCGATTGACGAAATCGCCTCTTTGCCAAACTCATCAGTCACAGTGAGCATTGCCGTATATGTGCCAGCATCAACATATGTGTGCTGGACGATCTCTTCGCCACTCACTACTGGGCTGCCGTCACCGAAATCCCACGCCATGGTGAAATCCGAACCATCTGGATGCCGCGAATTTGAACCATCGAATGTGACTTCTAGCGGGAGCGAGCCATTCGTTTTATCAGCGCTTAGCCGTGCGATGGGAGAGCGGTCGCCGGAAACATAATCAATGCGGTAAAGCCCTGAATCAGCGTTGTCCCCGCCGAAACCGCTTCCCCATTCAATTACATATAGTGCTCCGTCATAACCCCAGCGCATAGCGTGTGGACGCTTGAACGTCCACTCAGAAAAGATCTCATCGATATCAGTGACGTGGAGCGGGTCGGTCATGTCGAATGAGAACATTTTGTTGGTGTTCCATTCGCCGAAGATGGCCTTGTTATCCCAGTATTCGGGCCATTTTCGTTCCGAATCGAGGCCATCGTCATAGTGGTACACGCCGCCCGCCATGGGGGCTCCGCCGCCTCCAATTTCTGGGAAGTCCGGATTTGTCCCGTACCCATACCAGATATCGGGTTCGACATTCGGTGGTAATTCAGTTAGTCCCGTGTTGTTAGGAGAAACGTTAACCAGATTGTCACAATCCCACTTTGGTCCGGATTGGCCCGTATCAAAGTCGTAGTAATTGTATGACTCGCCGCCATGACAGAAGGGCCAACCATAGTTACCGGGCTCGTCAACGATGTTCCATTCCACGCGCCCGTCCGGACCGCGGTCGGGATCAGCTGTGCTGGCATCAGGGCCGTAGTCAGCTACAAGGAGTGCATCAGTTCGCTTATCAATACCCACCTTAAACGGATTGCGGAAGCCCATTGCGAAAATCTCCGGCTTCGTCAGATCTGGGTCCGCATTCTCGAAAAGGTTCCCAGAAGGAACGGTGTAGCTCCCGTCATCCTGTGGCGTGATGCGCAAAACTTTTCCGGAAAGGCTGTTGGTATTACCTGACGTGCGCTGAGCATCCCATGCTTCACGCCCTGGGCGCTCATCGTGAGGAGAATATGCATCAGAGGCGAAGGGGTTTGTATTATCCCCAGTGGCAATGTATAGGTTCCCTTGCGAGTCAAATTGCAGGGCACCGCCGGCGTGGCAGCACTCATCGCGCTGAACCGGAACCTCTAGCAGAACCTCTTCGGTGTCAATATCAAGCACATCACCCTCAAGGGTGAAACGGGATACACGGTCACTGTCACTACCGTCAGGTGAGTAGTACAGATATATCCAATTATTCACAATAAAGTTCGGATCCAGCTCGATGCCTACGAGTCCGAATTCTTGGACGAGGGTGACGTCCAACCGGCCCGCCGTCTTCACACCACCGTTTTCACCGACCACCATGACGCGTCCATCGCGCTCGATGTAAAACGTCCGACCATCGGGCGACGGAGCCATATCCATGGGATTAGAAGTGTTCTCAGATAACGAAACTTTTTCGAAGTTATCGCTTTGCGTGGCCGAACAATTCGCGGGAACAACTCCCGCAGCGGTTTCAATTCCGCCGAGGATCAACTGCTGAAAAACCGGATCCTCGTAGGCCTCGTCCGTGTGGCCGAGTCCGGTATACCAAGCACGACCACCATCGTAATCTTGGCACCACGTGATCGGGTGGTCATCTGTTCCCATATTGCCACCGGAATAACTCTTCTCGTCTAATTCCTGCAGCACATGGACTTGGCCTCTGGGGTTGGTTCGATAGTTATATAACTCGTCGAACCAGTCCATCGCCGGCGGGAAATGCGCCGTCGACGGGTGAACATGATCTGTCGTCTTGAGATTAACTTCCTGGTTTTCGGGGTGACTGTCGAACCAGGCGCCTACCAGGCCGCCATACCAGTCCCATTCATATTCAGTATCCGATGCCGCGTGAATTCCCGCATAACCTCCACCTGCCTGAATGTAATTTTCGAAGGCCAGTTTTTGTTCCGCGTTCAGGACCGTTCCTGTTGTCGAGAGCCAGACCACAGCGTCGTAGTCGGCTAGGTTTTCGTCCGTGAAGTCGCTGGAATCTTCCGTGAGATCAACATGAAAATTATGCTCTTCACCCAATTGGGTGATCATGTCTTTTCCGGCCCCTATCGATCCATGTCGAAATCCGGCCGTTTTCGAAAATACTAAAACTGAGTACTCGGCTTCAGGCTCATCAGCCATTGCTATTCCCGCAGGTAATAACAGGGCCGTCCCTGTGCCGAGCGCAACTGCTGCGCGTATTCTGGCAACAGCCGATCGTTTCTTAACGATTGACACGTTAACTCCTCGTCATTGAGAGATTGAAATACGTGTGGGGATGTCTTTAGAAGAGAACCTCCCTTCAGATCGTTCAAGGAACGATCGTTCAGAAACTGACCGGCGAGTCAGTTTCGAAAGTGGCCCGCTGCTCCCCGACAGGAACAGCGGGCCGCGCTTTTGGAGCTATCAGCGGGTGCTGAAAGCTGCGTCAAATGCCGCCGCGGGCGGGTCAAAGGCGAAAGTCTTCACAAATTTGATCGCCTCAGGTGCACCGATCATGCGGTCCATGCCGGCGTCTTCCCACTCCACGGAGAGGGGGCCGTCATATCCGATGGTGTTGAGCATTCGGAAGCAGTCTTCCCAGGGAACGTCACCGTGACCGGTAGAGATGAAGTCCCAGCCGCGGCGCGGGTCAGCCCAGGGCAAGTGCGAGCCCAAGCGCCCGTTGCGGCCGTTGTTTACCCGGCGCTTGGAGTCCTTGCAGTGAACGTGGAAGATGTGATCTTTGAAGTCCCACAAGAAACCCACCGGGTCGAGGTCTTGCCACATAAAGTGGCTTGGATCCCAGTTAATACCAAAGACCTCGGGCCGATTTATCGTCTCCAAGGTGCGCTCGGCTGTCCAATAGTCATAGGCGATCTCGGAGGGGTGTACTTCTAAAGCGAAGCGAACGCCCTCTTCTTCAAATACATCAAGAATGGGATTCCACCGGTCAGCAAAGTCTTGATAGCCCGCGTCAATGAGTTCATCCGCCACGGGCGGGAACATTGCCACGTACTTCCAAATCGATGAACCGGTAAACCCATTTACCGTCTTTACGCCCAGCTTCGCTGCTGCGCGGGCGGTCATCTTCATTTCTTCGGCCGCGCGCTGGCGCACGCCCTCGGGGTCACCATCGCCCCAAATACGATCAGGCAGCATATCGCGATGGCGCTGATCGATCGGATCATCGCAGACGGCTTGGCCCTTGAGGTGATTCGAAATTGCGTAAACGTTGAGGCCATGGCGTTCAAGGACCTCCCGCTTTGCGGGGATGTAGCTGTCATCTTCTACCGCTGCCCACGGGTCGAAGTGGTCGCCCCAGCAGGCAATTTCGAGGCCGTCATAACCCCACGATGATGCCAGTCGCGCGACTTCTTCAAAGGGCAAATCTGCCCATTGGCCGGTAAATAGTGTGATGGGTCGTGCCATGAAACTTCACTCCTTTGTGCTTAGGAAACGTCAGTCCAAACGGTGCCGGCATCGCTGGATTCCTCCACGGCGGCCAAAACGCGTTGCACGACCAAACCGTCGGCAAATGAGGGCAATGGTTGCTTCTTCTCGGCAATATCGCGCACCAGGTCAGCAGCCTGGTGCACAAAGCCGTGCTCATAGCCCAAACCGTGCCCCGCGGGCCACCAGGCCGCAATATATGGGTGGACGTCTTCGGTGGCGATGATGCGGCGATAGCCGGCCGTTTGCTGGTCATCGCCCGCGTCGTAATACTCCAAAACGTTCATGTCTTCGAAGTCGAAGGCTATTGAACCCTTTGTCCCGTTGATTTCGATGCGAATGGCGTTCTTGCGGCCCCAGGCAAAGCGCGTGGCTTCGAACGTGGCAATAGCCCCGCCCGAAAAACGGGCCAAGAACAGCGCCGCGTCATCAACGGTAACCGGGCCTCGCTCAGTGCCCGCTTCGCCTGATAGCCCGCTGGAGGCAACCGCAACGGGCCGCTCCTTCACAAAAGTTTCCAGCATGCCGGTTACCCCGGTGATGGATTCGCCGGTCATGTACTGAGTCAGATCAATAATGTGAGCGCCAATATCGCCTAGCGCACCGGAGCCGGCCTTTTCCTTATCCAATCGCCAAGCAAGTGGAGCGTTCTCATCGGCGAGCCAGTCTTGTAAGTACTGAGCTCGAACCTGACGAATTGGCCCGATCTTTCCCGCCGCGATCATTTCGCGCGCCAACGCCACCGCCGGCACCCGGCGGTAGGTAAATCCAACCATCGCCTTGGCGCCGGTTTTCGCGGCCACTTCCGCCGCAGCGGCCATTGCTTCGGCCTCGGCGACGGAATTAGCTAGTGGCTTTTCGCACAGCACGTGCTTGCCAGCTTTTAACGCTGCAATAGCAATTTCAGCGTGCGTGTCGCCAGGCGTGCACACATCGATTAAATCGACCTCATCGCTTTCAACGACGGCGCGCCAGTCCGTGGCGTAGGTTTTCCAACCAAGGCGCGTGGCGGCCTGGGCCACAGCCTCTTCATTGCGGCCAACGATGGTCTGCATCACCGGATTGAGTGGCAGATCAAAAAATTTCGGGGCGACTCGCCAGCCTTGCGAGTGCGCCTCGCCCATAAATGAGTACCCGATCATGCCGATGCGTAGTTGCGGGCGCTCATCTGCGGGAGCTTGCGGAAGACTCATGAATGTCACCAATCTTGGATTGTGATTTGTGGTGTGGTGGCCGCGGTTTTGCGCGGCCACCACAACCGGGGGCAGATTTTGCGTTCGACCTAGGACTCGAAGGACATCGGCAGGTACTCGTCGACGTTGTCCTTAGTGACTACCGGTGCGTAGAGGTTAATCAAGCGCGGTACCTCAACCTCAACCAGATCGCTCATGGCTTTTTGCTGCACAAGCAAGCGTGCCAGTTTGATGCCGTCAGCGGCCTGCGTGGAGGGATACACAACAGTGGCCTGTACAAAGGAGTCTTCATCTTGGATGAGCTCCATCATGTCCTTGGAGCCGGCGCCACCGACGAGGAAGAACTCATCGCGGTCCGCTGCGTCGATAGCGGCCAATACTCCGATGCCCTGGTCATCATCGTGATTCCAGATCGCATCGATCTCAGGTGCCGCTTGCAGCAGGTTCGAAGTGACCTCTTCACCGCTTTCTACAGTGAATTCGGCCGATACGCGGTGGTCGACAGACAGGCCGCAAGTCTCAAGTGCGTCAGCAAACCCTTGCGACCGGTCCTGCGTCAGCGGCAGGGAGTCAATTCCGGCAATTTCTGCCACTACGGCATCGGAGTTGCCTTCCAGTTCCTCGCAAATATATTCGCCGGCGCTAACGCCCATACCGTAGTTGTCTCCCAGCAAGGTAGTGCGCGCAGCATTGAGGTCGGAGAATTCACGGTCGACGTTGACTACCGTGATACCCGCTTGCATGGCATCGATGGCAACCTCAGTTAATTCGGCCCCATCGAAGGGCAAAATTACGATGGCGTCCACGCCCTCGTTAATGAAGGTTTCGATGTGGCTGATCTGAGCATTGGTGTCGTTGGTTCCTTCCGCCACCTTCAGATCAATATCGTCATATTCCTCGGCTACCGCAATGGCGGCCTTACTAATGGCACCCATCCAGCCGTGGTCGGCCGCAGGTGCCGAAAAACCGATCGTGACAGTGTCGCCAGTTTCGTCATTATCTGAAGCCGCAACAGGTGCGGGGGCATCGTTTCCACCGCCGTCACTCTCCGGGGGCGGCTCATTCGAGGTGCACGCAGCAAACAGGGTCGCCGCAGCGGTTAGAGCGCCGAGCTGCATAAGTACCCGGCGACGAGGTGATTTAGACATGCTTTCCTCCTGGAGGATTTGTGGTTGTGCCCGAGAAGGGACGATCGATTCCGACAACGAGTTTTGATCTTCCATGACCGTCAAGTACTCACTTGTCGTCGTGCTCCGCGCTCAGCGATGCGCTGTTGTAACAGGACCGCGATCACAATGATCAGACCCTTGGTGACGGCCTGCGCTGAACTGGAGAGATTGTTAAGCGTGAACACGTTGCTCAAAGTCGAGAAAATCACGACTCCAAACACGGTTCCGACGATGGTTCCGCGGCCTCCGGAGAGGAGCGTTCCACCAATAACGACGGCGGCGATCGCGTCGAGTTCGTACATCATTCCGTGCGTTGAAGAACCTGTTGTAGTGCGCGACATCAGCATCACGGCGCCAATACCAGCCGATGACCCGGCCAGCGTGTAGAGCCAAACGGTGTGGCGCTTTACGTTGATGCCGGCCAGCCGCGCGGCTTCCGGGTTACCGCCCACCGCAACCGTTCGCCGTCCAAAAGTAGTGCGGTTTAAAAGAATCCAACCAACCGCCGCAACGAATATGAAAATCCAGACCAGCCGGGGAATCCCCAGAAAATTTCCGCGCACGTTATCGAGAAATTCTGGGACATATTTAATGCGCTGGGTTTGCCGATTGGCAATAATTTCCGCCAGTCCGCGCGCGGAAGCCATCATCGCCAAGGTGGCAATGAAAGGAACAATTCTTCCAAATGAGACTAGTAGCCCGTTAATTAATCCAGCGCCGGCTCCGACCAAAATCGCGACTAAGACAAGCAGTGTCCAGTGGGTATCGGAGGCCATAACCTGCGTCGATACGGTTGTGGCCCATACGCTCGATAGCGCGACCACCGCACCGACGGATAAGTCAATTCCCCCGCCAGTAATGACAAAGGTCATTCCGATGGAAACGACGCCGATAGTGGCAGCCAGTCGCAAAATCGTCATGACGTTGTCCATGTCGGCAAAGCGCTCGCCACCGGTGATGAAACCAACTACGCACAGCAGGGCCAGCGCGACTACGAGCCCGGAATTTCGGGCTACTGCCGAGGTGCCAAAGGGCCGGGATGCGACCTTGGCAGCCTCCTGTTCGGTCATCGTTCCCGCGCCGGTTTGCGAATCGACGTTTTGCGGCACGTCACTGCCGCTGGCCGCATCATCGCGAGCTGCATCGCGTCTGTTTGGGTGCTCAGAGCTCACGCCACACTTCCTTCCATGACCAGGTCGAGAACCTGATGCTCGTTAATTTGGTTGGCCGGTCCGGTGTGTACGACCTTCCCCTCAGAAATGACCAGCACGTTGTCTGATAGTCCAAGTACTTCTTCCACCTCAGATGACACGATCACCACCGCGACGCCGGAATCAGCCAGGTCACGAATGAGGCGGTACACCTCAGTGCGCGCCCCCACGTCCACTCCCCGGCTGGGCTCGTCGAGAAGCAATACCTTGCAGTTGTGTAAGAGCCAGCGCGCTAAAACCACTTTTTGCTGGTTGCCGCCGGACAGGGTGCGCACGGTGCGGTGAATATCTGTGGGGCGCACGTCCAAATCGGTAACCTGCTTGCGTGCCTGTTCCCGCTCCTGTCCTTCTTGGAGCCAGCCCAGCTTCGCTGTGCGCTGGAATGTTGAAAGTGTGATGTTGCGGTAGACCGCATCTTCGAGAATCAGGCCCTGACTCTTACGCTCTTCCGGGCACAGCCCCATGCCGTGGCGCACCGCGGCAGTAACGGAACCGGGCGAAATTTTTTGATCATTAATGCGCACTTCCCCGCTGACGCGCGGGCGCGCCCCGTAAATTGATTCCAAAATCTCCGACCGCCCCGCGCCAATTAGGCCCGTCAGGCCCACTACCTCGCCGGCCCGGACGGAAAAAGAAACGTCCTTAAACCGCTCTCCATCGCTAATGTTGTCGACGTCGAGCACCACGGGGGCTTCTTCGAAGTGGTTATCTGCCCGGCGTTCGGGAAAGACGTATTCAATTGCCCGGCCCGTCATGTAGTTGATGAGCTCATTTGTCGTGGTCGTTTTGGCATCCAGATTGGTGGCGACGGTTTGGCCGTCCTTCAAAACTGTGATGCGGTCACCTACCTCCCGGATTTCTTCCAGGCGGTGCGAGATATAAATCACGGCCACACCCTGGCTCACTAGCTCCCGGGTGACCCGAAACAGGTTCTCCACTTCTTCCGAGTCGAGAACAGCCGAGGGTTCGTCCATCACGATGAGCTTGGTGTCGCGGGACAGGGCACGGGCCATGGAGACGATCTGCTTACCCGCCGCTGAGAGGTGGCCAACTTCCTGATGCGGAGAGATCTCATCATGGCCAAGGCGATGCAGAATTTCGCGCGTGCGCTGGGCGGCTTCCGAGCGGCGCGAAAATCCACCCCGCGCCAGTTCGTGCCCGAGGTAAATGTTTTCGGCCACTGTCAGGCCATCAACGACGTCTAGTTCCTGGTACATCGTCGCGATGCCCAGTTCGAGCGCCTGGATGGGTGAATCAAGTTCTACCTGCTCGCCCATCCACTCGATGGTTCCCGCATCGTGATGATGGGCACCGGCCAAGACCTTGATCATGGTTGACTTGCCGGCTCCGTTTTGCCCCAGTAGGCAGTGGACTTCTCCGGCGCGCACATCAAGGTCGACCCCGTCGAGCGCCTTAACTCCCGGAAAGACCTTCTCAATGTCGCGCATGTGCAACAGCGGAACATTTTGATCATCTTCGATCTGCATACCCTGCACGCTAGAGCGACTTCTGCTTATCGTCAAGCATAAGTTGCAAATAAACCCCAAAAGTAACAATCTTGTAACCAATACTGCGCACATCAGCGACGAAAGGCTGGTACGTTTTGTCCAGAAGAATGCGGATTATGCGTGGGAATTCGAGAAGAAGAGTGAGGCGCGTGCTTGACTAAGAACATGGCCTTAGCCGAAAAATTTGCACCCAAACCCAGCGGCGCGGGTGAGATGTTTCAACTGTTTCGTGATGGAAATTCCCGCACCCGCGCTGAATTGACCTCGCTCACCGGACAGTCACGGTCCACCATTGCCGCGCGCCTGGAGATGCTCAGCAAATTGGGGCTAATCGGGCCCGCCGGGGAGGCGAATTCCACGGGCGGGCGCCCCCCAGCGGTTTTTGCTTTCACTCCGGACGTCAAACTCATTCTGGCCGTGGATTTGGGCGCCACCCACATGGGAATTGCGGTAACCGACCTGGCAGCCAATGTGCTGGAAGAGCAGTATGAAGACTGCGATATTGCCGATGGGCCCGAAAAAATCTTGCCGCGCATCGCCGAAATCGGCAAAAACCTCATTCAAAAAACCGGGCGTCCCCTTAAAGACCTGGCTGCCGCGGGAATTGGCCTGCCGGG
>DAHVRJ010000120.1:0-9049 GCA_027322505.1 Demequinaceae bacterium | reverse complement strand
ACGCTAAACGCGACGAGATCTCCTTAGAAACGCTCACTGGCGAAATGGCAGGCGGCGAAGAACTCGAACAGTTGGCACACGAGTTAAAGCGCTAAGAGCCCGTGTTTGAAAACAGGAAATAAATCGAGTCTGGGGCCGGGTCTTCATTCCTCGCCCCAGACTCGATTGACTACCGGCACGGTAAACAAAATCACGAATCCATTGCAGTATTTGCCTGCTACTGCTGCCTGTCACTTCGGCCACCAAGGGGTGCTGGCGTGTACCGATGTAGTGCCGCAGCCTATTGACTAAATAACGAAAAGCGGAATGAGTACAGGCTGGCGCGGTATAGGTGGTCGCCAACTTCGACTACTCGCCCATCATCAGTGCGCGCAATGCGGCGCATGACCAGCAGGGGCGCTCCTGGTTCTTCCTCCAGGGTTTCGGCTTCGGACTCGCTGGCTTCGCGTGCGCCAATCTCCTGCATGGCGGTAGCTATTTCAATATCTTTCTCGCGCAGGCACTCGTAGAGACCTTTTTCGTTCAGGTCGTGCCAGGATGGTGCGATGTCAAACGGGATGAGGTTTGCCATAAGGGCCAGCGGGTGTTTGTCTGCGTAGCGCAGCCGCGTTATCGATACCAAGCTGTCGCCCGTTTTTATTTGAAGCTCTTCGGCTTCGTCGGCGGTGGATTCTCGAATCTCATAAGAAAGAGTTTTGGTCGTGGGGTTTAACCCGGCTCTGATCAAGTCCTCGTTAAGCGATGAGAGTTTCATCGGTCGATGGACGTGCGGCGGCGTGACCCGGGTACCTACTCCGCGGCGCCTCGTAATGAGCCCCTTTGTTGTTAGCTCTTGCAAAGCGCGGCGCGCCGTTGGTCGCGCGACTTTCAGGCGCTGGGCCATGGAGATTTCATCTTCTATCAGCGTACCGGCTGCCAGTTCCCCTGAGAGTATTGCTTTTTCAATCGGATCAGCAATTTGCACATACAGCGGCGCGCCTGATGAGCGATTAATGGTGATGTTCGGCGAATAGATCTCGTTCATCTAGACACGCTCCTTGGGGATTGTCAGAGCAGGGGGGCTGATTTGTCCTTACTTATAATAAAGCCACCGGGCCGATTCTTGCCGGCCCGGTGGGTAAATGTCCAGGGTATTAGAACTATCCGAGTTCTTTCTCGAGACGCTCGCGCATCCGCACATTGATGGCATCAGCGTCTTTTTCCCAGCCAAATACGCAAACAGATAGCGGACCGTCGTATTTGATTTCACGCAGGTAGTTAAAGGTCTCCTCCCACGGTACTTCACCATCACCGATTTCGTTGTGTTGGTGAATGCGGGCATCAACGCCCGGCGGATTCATGATGTAGCGAATTCCCGCATTTGCCAGGTGGTTGAACACGTCAGCGACGTGGATGTGTTCCATCCGATCTCCCGCGTATTCCATCAGTTCGCGGGGATTGTAAGCACCCGAACTCAGGTGGAAGAGATGGGGCAGGCAGAACTGATAGTTGAACCAGTCCTTGTTGACGCCGCGCACAATCTGCACTGCCCGGTCGTTTACCTCCACAAAGTCATACGGGTGAGCTTCGACCGTGCATTCCAGTCCGCGTTTTTCAAAATCGGGTGTTAGTTCCTCGATCGAGCGGTAGAACTGGTTTTCGGAGCGGACTGGCTGATTTGGATCGCCAGAAAACTCTGTGGCGATTAAGGGAATTTCTAGCTCTTCCGCAATTTCTAGGGTCCGGCGAAAGTTCTTGACATGATGCTGGCGTTCTAACTCGTCTGGATGCGCCCAGTTGTAGACGGGGTTGAGGCTCCAAATCTTCACGCCGGTTGCGGCCATGGCTTTTTTAACCCGCGCGATCATCGCGTTATCCACTTTGGGGTGGTGGTGCCACTCGTGGAAGTCCGGCCGGGGCGAGAGCTCTAAATACTCATACCCTAAATCTGCTGCTTTCTGCAGTTCTTCCTCCACAGTGAGCTGTGCGTGATACATCGCAGGATCTAAAAGAATTTTGACCATTTTAAACTCCTAATGATGCGAATTTAGTGGTGAATCATTTATCTCAACGCTGAGAACTTGCACTGCGTATTCACAGTGCGGTTACAGCCGCCCCAATCCGATTGACGCAAGGTATTCGCGCACCTTGATGGCGTTCGGAAGAGGGTAGGACGGGTCACATCCGTACATGTCCTGTTCGCAAATCACATACAGCTCTTTGTCGAGGTCGGCTAGTGCCTCGATCAAAGAAGGCATATCTGGTTCTCCCTGCGGGGGTGCCACGGAACAGCCCGACATGACCGCTTTAACAAATGGCCAGTCTTCATCGTGGGCTTGGGCCACAATTTCGGGGTCCATTGCCTTGATGTGGATGTAGCTGATGCGTTCAGGATAAGTTTTTATTAGTTCTAGATTGTCGGCCCCGCCGTACACAATGTGCCCAGTGTCGAGACAAAAACCGACGTAGTCAGGATCGGTGGCCTGAAAGATTCGGTCGATGTCTTCGCGCGTTTCGATGTGCGAATCTCCGTGTGGATGGAGCACCATCTGCAGCCCATAGTCTTCCTTCATGATGCGGCCCAGCCGGTTGGCGTTATTGATGTAAAGGTCCCAAGCCGCACCGGTTAATTTGCGGTCATCGGTGTATACCCCGGTTTTTTCATCACGAAACATGGGAGGTAAGTGCACCACGTATTCGGCGCCGACAGCGGCGTGTGTTTCACCGATGGCACGGAACGTTTTTTCCGTATCGGCCCAGGCCTCTTCTTTGTGTAGCACGCCCCAACCAGTGCCGGCTACGACTTGGAAGCCGCGAGCCGGCATCTCTTCCCCCAGTCGTTTCGGGTCGGTGGGGAAATACCCAAACGGGCCCGTCTCCATAATGGAAAATCCTGCTTCGGCCATTTCATCGAGTGCCTTTTGCCACGGAATTTGCAGTTCGTCTTCCGGGAACCACACTCCCCATTGGTCCGGGCACACCCCAATGCTTAGTTTCGAGTAGCGGGGATCGGGGTTGCGGGATTTGTCGACTTTCTCGGCCATAGTGGGTCCTTTCGCACCTGGCAGGGATGTTTGTATCTGCACTCTTATTTAGTTATGAATGTTTTTGACCACCGTTTTGGCTCTATCGCGCTAAGTAAGAGACTTGGCGGACATACGACATCCCCATTGTGGGAAGCAAACCGTAACTGCTTCCCACAAGGAGGATTGGCGCGTGGGAGCTTCATTGCTCTTTTTGGGATCTGGCGGGTCAGATGTTGGTTTTACTGAGACTGATTTACGGAGCAGGTAGCAAAATGTCGCGTACCAGGCTTTCGAGGTCGTTGTTTGCTGCCAGGAACTGACGCAGCGTGCGAAGCGTTGGGCCGAAGTTATCGAACTCCTCCACACTCATTCCGTCTTCGTCGTAGGCACGGCGGAAATCATCCAGTCGCTCCAATTCCTTTATGTACTCAGCTGGAACCGGGGAGTTGATTTTTTCCACGACTTCATAGTCAGAATTTTGAATGATTTGCTGCCACGCGAACGGGGGTGAGATCACTAAATCCCCACCAACGAGCTCTGCCCACTGATTTACGTTTCGGAAAGCTGCCGATAGGACACGCGAGCGGAAGCGGCGCTCTTGGAAAATGGAGTACGCCTTCTTCAGCGCCGCAATTCCAGCCCATTCAAGAGCGGAGGCGTCAATGAACACCTTCTCGTTTTTCACGACAATTTTGAGCCAATCATCGAGCCGGCCACCCATGATGGTGACAACTGGGCCCATCTGTGAAATGTCTTCGCCAGCCGCTACTCGGCGATCCAGTCCGCGCTCAATCGCTTCGGCGGAGCGCACGGCCTGCGGCACCGAGAATGAAACCGTGACGTTGATGCTTACTCCGCGTGCGGTTGCTTCTTCGATGGCTTCTAGACCGACGCTGGTGGCGGGAATTTTTACGACGATGTTTTCGGCCAGGTTGTGGAATTCAACTGCTTGTTCGACTAGCGCGTCCTTATTGCGATGCAGCGCAGGATCGGTTTGAACTGACAGGCGGCCGTTGCGGCCGTTGTGTTCCCGGAATGCCGGTTCCAGGAGCTTCGCGGCTTCGACGGAAAGATCTTTGACCGCCTGCCAACCAATTTCTGAGTCCGTCCAGGTGGGGTTGTCTGATGCGATTTTTTTGATGCGCGGGCCCCAGGTGTCGATGTGGCGAACAATTGTTGTGTGCGCAATAACCGGATTACAGGTGGCGCCGACACCGCCAAAAGAGATGGATTGTGTGAGTTCGTCGAGGTCAGACGAGTCGTTCCATAGAGAGGTACTGGTATTGCGAGCCGCTGTTAATAGGGGGCCTTCGGTGAATCCGTTTTCAGACACTTTTCCTCCTGGGACGTACGGGTTGTCAACCTGATTCCACCCATAAGTCAACCGCACGCCAAACCCATTGTCAAGCAAATGTCCTTACATGCAAAGCGCCGCTTGATCGCCATATTTTCAGCCAAAACTAACCTTTGATGGGCCAGTTCCGCATGTTTGAAAAGTCTGTTTTTCTATTTGTCAGTATTAATGCACGCACCCAATATCCCGGGGCCGCACGGGGGGCCGGTGGCGAACTGCGCGGGGCGAGTTGCGATCCCAGGCATTGCCGCGCGTGCAGGGGCCGGGCCCTAAGCCTGAGACTTTTATCCGGTTTTCTCCCGGTATCACGACATAGGATGGAGTTAGGACCTCAAAGGAGATGTTTATGGATCTTTTGACTCGTTCCGACCTGGAAGAACTCGCCACCCCGGAATCCGCGGGACTCCACGTCTCACTTTTTATGCCCACGCACCGCTACGGCGGCGCGGTAGAAGCAGATCAACTGGCCTGGAAGAACCTCGTCGATGCGGCCGAGGCCACACTGTTAAAACAAGTGCGCCGCTCCGAGGCCGAAAAACTTCTTACCCCGGCCCGCGAGCTGCAGCAAGACACAATGGATTGGCAGTACATGAGTGACGGGCTCGCCATGTTCCTCCATCCGAATCACCACCGCACATTCCGCGTCCCGGCGCCTTTCTCCACGCTCGCCACCGTGGGCGAACGACCCGTTTTGGGTCCGCTGCTGCGGCTGCTTTCCGGCGATGAGCACTTTTTCTTGCTCGCTCTAAGCCAAGGCAGGGTCCGGCTCTTTGAAGGCAGTAGAAACAGCATTGAAAAAGTCCAACTCGCGGATGTGCCCACGAGCCTTTCTGAAGTTGTTGATCCGCTTGATCCCCGCTCCGACACCATGGCTCGCCCCGTGGGCGTCGCCGGCCGCGGCGGACCCGCCGTTTTCTACGGTCACGGCGCTGGAGACCAACACATCAAAAGCCGTGAAGTCACCAAGTTTCTGCGTGCCGTAGCTGCCGGTCTCCAAGATCTACTGTCGAACCAGACCGCGCCGCTCATACTCGTTGGTGTCGAAGAACTCGTCGCCAGCTATCGCACCGTTAATTCCTACGCCAATGTTCTCGATGACGCAGTCTTCCACGGTTCTGCTGCGGCAACACCAGCGGAACTCCACGAACTCGCGTGGCCTCTGGTCGAGCGCAAACTGCAAGCCGAACGCGCAGCGGTCTTCGCCCGCTTTCAAGAACTGCGCGGAACCGGACGAGTCTCCAGCGACCTGGAAACGGTAATTACGGCCGCTACCGACGGACGCGTCGAAACGCTATTCATCAAAGCCGATCCGTGGTGCTGGGAGCGTGCCAGCAGCAACACAATTCCCGTCGTCGAACTGGGCGAAGCCAGCCAGTACGAAATGTGCGAGAAAATTGACGCCGCGGCGATAGCGACCCTAACCAAGCGAGGCGAAATCTACGCGAGCTCACAAACGACTGTCCCCGACAGCGAAGTAGCCGCAATATTCCGCTATTAGGAGTTATGACGAGTAGGGCAACGGCAGCCGCACACAAAAGCGCCCCAACCTGACGCCGTCCTAAATCACGCCGCTCGCCTAACAAATTCACATGTCCTGCGCCCGCCGCCAACTGCCCCTAAAGTGACGGCATGCTCACTTTGGCGCAATCCGACAACGGACTGAAGATCGACTGGGCAGAAATGCCCACGTACAACACGATCATGGCGGTGGCCGCCGGCGTCGCGCTTATCGGGCTCGTGCTCTTCGCGCGCGAACTCCTGAAGGACCCAGCCGGAGCCAACACCGACGGATGGGCACTGAACTTCGGAGTCCTTGGCCTCATCCTCACGCCCACCGGTTTGCACATGACCCTGACGTGGCCGCTGGCCTCGGGCGGGTTCGCCTTCGACAACATCATTTTTGGTGAAACCTCCCTCGCATTCGGCGTCCTCCTCCTCGCGGTGGCCTTCTACCTGTGGCGCCGCGGCGCATCCCTGATCGCGGTCGATATCGTGCCCCGCCTGGCCGAATCGCCCGCCCAATTAGCATCTTTATCGCCTTTCTCGGACTGTCCTTGCTCGCAATCGCGATCGCCGGCGTTCGCTATCAACTCTTCGCCGCCCCGCCCGAAGAGCCAATATCGGGCGCATTTGCCGACTACCCCCTGGTGGAAGCCATCTTCATTTCCGGCCTGCTGGCAATGATCGGAATCGGCGCGCTGTTATTCCCCTTCGCCGCATTTAAACTCTCCGCGCCCGACCGGCAACAAACCGCCGTTGTCCCGCTTATCGGCTGGCTGTGGGGCATTGCGGGCGTCATTTTTGCACTGTTCGGAGCCCTGAACTTCTTCACCCATATCGGACTCATCATCAACACCATGTGACCTCGGCGCGCCCGAGGCAAGGAGGCAACGATGGCAAAAAAGAAAACCTTTCGACGCTTACTCACCGGGTTCACGCCCGCGATAGCGGCCGGCGCAATCGGAGCGGCAGCCAGCGCCAACGCCCAAGACGTCTACGACGACATCGACAAGCCCGATTGGGCGCCCCCGGCCGAAGTTTTCGGGCCCGTCTGGTCGGGTTTATACGCCCTGATTGGGTACTCCGGATTTAGGATGGCGTCTCGCAAGTTACCCAAGCGCGTTTGGGTTTTGCACTGGCTACAGTTGGGGCTGAACGCCAGTTGGTCGTGGGCGTTCTTTCAATACCGCTCCAAGCCCGCTTCCCTGGCGGTTATTGGCGCTTTGAACGTGGTCTTGACCACCGAACTAATTGCGCTGTGGCGCCGAGATCGCAAGGCCGCGCTCGCGCTCATGCCGTATTCCGCGTGGGTGGCTTTCGCTACGGCGTTGAATCTTTCGGTCGAAGGGCTGGAATCTGCCGGCTGATCTTTACTGATCCGAATCAATCGAGTGCTAATACGGCCAGGATGGCTTTATCTAACGCGCGCGTTTCATCTTGAGTAAGACGCCCAGCAAATTGTCCCAGCCGCACTTCAGGATCGATAGCGCTTAACTGCTCAACAAGGATGCGGGTCCTTGACCCGTCGATTGTGATTTCCGGTCGAAAGGAAGTCGCGCGACGCCCAGTTGATGTAGGGGCCACTATCCACGTAGATAGCGGCAGGTCATCGGATTGCACGACAACGGCGTAGCGGTGCCCTCCTTGTTCGTTCCCACGCGCGTTTCGGGGAGCCTTGAGGGCGTAGATATCACCACGCACGAATTGCATCCATTTCGGTGGCTAATTCTTTCGCGGCAGCTTGTTCGGCTGGATCATTACGGAGTTCCTCCGCTTCAGCGCGCATGATCGCTCGACGCTGTGCGCGTTCCGCTTCTAAGATTGCGCGCCGTGCGGCTTCCGACCGGGTTAGGCCGTTCCGGATCAAGAATTCCAGGGCTCGTTCCACCTCGGAGTCGGTGCGAATTGTAAGTGATCTCATACTTCATATTGTAAGACAAAACGTTGGACGGCACATCGGCTCACCGCTGACGAGGGCACCGGCTCGCCGCCAAGGTGAATCTCGCATGAAGATTTGTGATGATCCGAGTATGTGGAAACTGAATGAAAAGCTTTATTCTTGGGCTTCGATTTTGGACGATCAAGCCCGCGCCCAGGCCGAACTGACAGCCGGTTTGTCGTTCGTGCAGCCGCATGTGGCGCTGATGCCAGATGCGCACCCGGGCATGGGCTCGACCGTTGGTTCGGTGATACCCACTGTTGATGCGATCATCCCGGCCGCGGTGGGTGTAGACATTGGCTGCGGCATGGTGGCAGTGCGCACCCAGTTCACCGCCGACCAGCTGCGCCAACAGCCCCGAGGCCTAAGTTACTTGCGCGAACAGATTGAGCGGGCGATTCCGCTTTCTCCGGGCCGGTATAACCGCAAGGAGTGGGGGACGGCGCCCGAGGCGATCGCCACGCTAGAAAAGCTGGCGCGCGAATATGACGTCAAGCCCGAAGATTTCGGCAAAAATTGGCGGGTACAACTGGGATCGCTGGGCGGGGGTAACCACTTCATCGAGGTCACAGCTGATGAAGAAGACAATATTTGGGCATTCCTGCACTCCGGAAGTCGCGGTGTCGGGAACCAGATCGCCCGCCGTTTCATCCGGCAGGCGAAAGATCTCGCTCACCAAAAATCGCGTGAACTATCCGATTTTGACCTTTCCTATCTGGCCGAGGGTGATCCCGGTTATGAGGAATACTTAAACCACTTGCACTGGGCCCAAGAATTTGCCCGGCTGAATCGCGAAGTGATGATGGATCGCGTCCTTGATCAAACGGGCCGCTACATGGATGAAGACATCCAAAGGCGCGAGGCTGTGAACTGCCACCACAATTACACCGCGCAGGAAAAGCACTTCGGTGAAAAATTATGGGTCTCCCGCAAGGGTGCAATTGCCGCCCATACGGGCGTGCGCGGTTTAATTCCGGGCTCAATGGGCACCGCCTCCTATGTGGTTACCGGCAAGGGGAACGAGATGTCGCTGTGCTCAGCCCCACACGGCGCCGGCCGCCAGTATTCACGCACCGAAGCGCGCCGAAAATTCAGCCATGACGACCTGCGCGGGCAGATGGGCGATATTGAATACCGTGATCTGCCAGCGTTTATTGATGAGATCCCCTCGGCCTATAAGGATATTGACGTTGTGATGAGCGACTCCGAAGAGTTGGTCTCGATCGACCACACGCTGCGCCAGCTGGTGAA
>DAHVRJ010000119.1:0-7110 GCA_027322505.1 Demequinaceae bacterium | reverse complement strand
CCCTCAACCGGTAACGATCCGGCACCGGCGTCGAGCCCGCAATCGGGCGCGGACCATTCCACGGGCGATAAAGCCAGAAGTCTTGGGTCCGCTGCCCAATCCGGGAGCCCTCAGTCCGGCCCCACCCCGTCGAGCTCAACCCAGCCGGGTCGCGAATCATCGAGCCAATCACCGCCCAGTCATGCCCAATCCAGCTCGGCCCAGCCGAGTTCCACCCAGGCGCAACGAGGGTGGGAAACCGCAGGGACGCCGTCCAAAATTAATAGCAATGGCGAAGACGTTCCCGATAACGTCCGGACCCTGCCAACCGCCGGCGTCAACGCTCTGGCGGAGGATTTTGAGCCGAGTGAGGACGATGAGATTTTGGAGGATTCCGACAGCGTCGGCGTGCCGCTAGTGCAGCGTGAAATGGGCGGGGAAATTATTGAAGAAATCGAAGAGTAAAGAGACGCTAAGTGTACGAAGGCGCAGTTCAAGACCTAATTGACGAGCTCGGCCGGTTGCCGGGAATCGGGCCCAAAAGCGCTCAGCGCATCGCTTTTTTCATTTTGCAGGCCGAACCGGAAGACGTATCGCGGCTGGCGGAAGCGCTCAACGAGGTCAAGCGGCGGGTGCGGTTTTGTGAAATTTGCGGCAACGTTTCCGAAAGTGAAAAGTGCCGGATCTGCACCGATCCCAAACGCACTGAAGAAGTAATTTGCGTGGTCGAGGAGTCCAAAGACGTGGTCGCAATCGAGCGCACACGTGAATTCCGCGGCCGCTATCACGTGCTGGGTGGCGCAATCAGCCCGATCGAGGGCGTGGGGCCAGATGACCTGCGGGTGCGGGAGCTGCTCACCCGCTTGGCCAGCGGCGAAGTAAACGAAATAATTATCGCCACCGACCCAAACCTGGAAGGTGAAGCTACCGCTACGTACCTGGCGCGCATGCTGAAACCGATGGGGCTGACGGTGACGCGCCTGGCTTCGGGCCTGCCGGTGGGCGGCGATCTGGAATACGCCGATGAAGTCACCCTAGGGCGCGCTTTTGCCGGCCGGCGCCAACTCGATATTTAGACCGGTGGGTTTCGGCTGCGTAGCTATTTAGACCGGCTGCAATATTGCGCGCCTTGCGCACTAGACTTAGTCCTTGGTGCAACTGCGCCAGAAAGTGACCTGAGTAAAAGAATTTTCGGCGCCCGAGTGCGAGGAGTTTCTCGTGGGTTTGATCGTCCAAAAGTACGGTGGTTCATCCGTTGCAGATGCCGCCTCGATCAAACGCGTCGCCCAGCGCATCGTTGAAACCAAACGAGCCGGATACGACGTGTGCGTTGTGGTATCTGCCATGGGCGACTCCACCGATGAACTACTCGATCTCGCCGGCCAGGTCGCACCCACCCCGCCCGTGCGCGAACTGGACATGCTGCTCACTGCGGGTGAGCGGATCTCCATGGCACTTTTAGCCATGGCCATTACCAACCTGGGCTTGGAGGCCCGCTCCTTCACCGGGAGCCAGGCCGGACTAGTAACCGACTCCAAGCACGGGCACGCCAAGATTGTTGCGGTTACCCCGCGGCGCATCAAAGAAGCACTCGATGATGATGCGATTGCGATCGTCGCTGGATTTCAAGGGGTTTCCAAACAGACTTTAGATATCACCACGCTGGGGCGGGGCGGGTCCGACTTAACGGCGGTTGCCCTTGCCGCGAGTTTGGGCGCCGAGGTGTGCGAAATCTACTCCGATGTGGACGGTATCTTCACCGCCGACCCGCGCATCGCCCCCGGCGCGCGGCGCATCCCGCGGATTTCAAGTGAAGAAATGCTCGAAATGGCCGCCCACGGCGCCAAAATTTTGCACCTGCGCTGTGTGGAATATGCCCGGCGCCAAAAGCTGCCGATCCACGTGCGCTCATCCTTCTCCGGCCGAGAAGGGACCTGGGTTGCCGACCAAGACATTGATCTGACAAAGAAACCGGGCATCATCCCCACTGACGACATACCCGAAGAGGAATCGATGGAACAGCCAATCATTTCCGGCATCACCCACGAACGCGGGGAAGCGAAAATCACGGTTGCGGGCGTCCCCGATGTCCCAGGTAAAGCCGCCCAAATTTTCCAAGTCGTAGCCGAAGCGGGCGCCAATATCGACATGATCGTCCAAAACGTGTCCGAAGCGGCAACGGGACTAACCGATATTTCTTTCACCCTGCCCATGGATGACGGCGCGCACACAATGCAGCGCTTGAAGGAAGCCACGGCCGATATTGGTTTCGAAAAACTCATTTATGACGACCAAATTGGCAAACTCTCACTAGTCGGCGCGGGGATGCGCAGCCACCCGGGAATTTCTGCTGACCTATTTGGCGCTCTTTCTAGTGCGGGTATCAACATTGAAATGATTTCCACCTCTGAAATTCGTATTTCAGTGGTGACACGAGCTGATCAGTTAGATAACGCCGTGCGAGTAGTCCACCGCGCATTCGGTTTGGACACCTCAGACGGTCAAGCCGTGGTTTACGGCGGAACAGGAAGGTAAATACATGGCTACAAACGCCCAAAAGCCAACCCTTGCCCTCGTGGGCACCACGGGTGCGGTGGGAACAGTCATGTTGGAGTTGTTGTCCACCCGCGCTGATGTGTGGGGTGAAATTCGCTTAGTCGCATCAGCCCGCTCGGCCGGAAAAGTATTGCAGGTGCGGGGCGAAGACGTGGTAGTTCGTGAAATCGCGCCCGAAGTTTTTGATGGCGTGGACGTGGCCATGTTTGTCGCCCCCGATGAGGTATCGCAGCAGTGGGCGCCCATCGCGGTGGAACATGGCGCGGTGGTCGTCGACAACTCTTCTACCTACCGGCTCGATCCGGATGTGCCGCTGATCGTTCCTGAGGTAAACCCGGAAGCGGCGCAGGACCGCCCCAAGGGCATCATTGCCAACCCCAACTGCACGACTTTGACCATGATGGACGCCCTGGGCGCGCTGCACAGCCAGTGGCAGTTGACGGAACTCGTGGTGGCCTCCTACCAGGCGGCATCGGGCGCCGGTGAAGCTGGAATTGAACGCCTGTTGGATGAGACCGAGGTAGTTGGTTCCACGCGAGAGGTCGGCCAGCGCGCGGGTGACGTGCGCCGGTTGATCGAAGAAAAGCTCGGAACCGGTCCCTCGCCTTTCCCGGCTCCGCTGGCTTTGAACGTGGTGCCGTGGGCCGGGTCGCTTCAGGACGGCGGGTGGTCCAGTGAAGAGATGAAGGTGCGGAATGAATCGCGCAAGATTTTGGGTATTCCGGATTTGAAGGTCTCGGCCACGTGTGTGCGGGTTCCAGTTGTGACCACGCACTCCTTGGCGGTGCACGCGACTTTTGCAGATGATGTTTCAGTTGCTGATGCGCGATCTGCCTTGATGAAGGCGCCCAGCGTGGTGGTTCTAGACGATCCGGCCAACGGCGAATTTCCCACCCCGGCCGACGTGGTGGGTTCTGACCCGACATTTATTGGCCGGATTCGCCAGGCATTGGATTTCCCCAACACCTTGGAACTGTTCATTTGCGGTGACAACCTGCGCAAGGGCGCGGCTTTGAACACCGCGCAAATTGCGGAGCTGCTAGCGAAAGAGCTAAGCGAAAAGTAAATTGCGCGGGCCGGCTTCATTTGCCGTTCGTGGAGTCTGTGGCGTAGACAATCTTGTGCGATGCCTTAGCCCATTTGGGTGAAGGATTGGAAATAGGTTTGCTTTTTTCTTAGAAAATGTCTGGACGAACCGCTAGGGTGTTTTTGGAAAGTCGGACGTTTGTGTAAATTCCGAAACTCATTTCGGATGCGTTGCGCTCCAAAAAACTCGAAATGGTGAATATATGTTTTCAAGAACGGTGAAGCGGGCCGTTGGCGCGATAGGCGCCAGCGCGTTGCTCGTCGTGGGAGGTACTGCCGCCCAGGCAGCCCTTGGTCCGGACGAGGTGCGGCCAGATACGGACAACTATTTGGGTTGGCACCAGGGCGATCCTGATGGCTCAACCTCATTTGAAGTTCGCTGGGATGGCCTTTACTTCGGCAGCCCCAATAATGCCCAGATCATTAATGGCCTCGTCGAAGAAGGCGAAGTCTCTGATGAGGTGCTGACGGCTGATGAACTTGTAGACAAGCTTGATAACAGCGGCTTAATCGACGCGCACGGCGATGTCTTCTTCCAGGTCGGCCTGCACTATGTTCCCGAAGGCGGGGATGCCGACGCCCCCAACTGGACCACGTTGCGTCCGGTAGATGCGGCTCCGGAAGGTGCAGGTGAGGTCGGGCTCGATGTGACCGCCGACTGGACGGGCACCTCTGCTCTCCAAGGTGAAAGCGCCCCGCTGGCTGAACTTCTGGGAGACCTTGGTGACGACGCTGAGTTTATGGTTGCCGCTTACGGGGTTTTCGCCCAGACCGCGAGCTTCGTTTCTGGAATCACTTTTGATGGGGATACGGCTGAGTTCGGATTTGATGCCAAGGCTCCATACTCCGTTTCTGGAGATCCCGAAGAGGTGCGCCTTGCTGATTTAACCGCTGCCGATGACTCGCAGGTTGAAGAAGTTTGTGAAGGCATCCAGCTTGGTGACGATGGCCAGGGCGAACTTCTCTTCGAAGTTGATCCCATTGAAGTTCAGGGCGAAACAAACGAAGAACGCTGGGCTGATCTTTATGCAATCCTCGGCTCGCTGGACGGCGAGTACACAACCGACTCCGATGGCGGTGGCGAAGGCGGCGTAACCATCAACTTGCTCTACGGACCAACAGCGGATGATGCAAACTCCATTACCCTTCGTCCCTCAGATGATGCCGCCGAAGGCAGCGTCATCGTGGAAGGCGAGCTGGACAACACCGAGTTTGAAGACGGTGACGAGGTTGTCTTGGGTGAACTGTTGCAGTCGTTGGTAGACAACGCTGACCTGAGCATCTGGGTTGATGGGTTCTCCATCTACAACGTGGGTGGCCCCATTGTTCTGCATGACACCCAGTTCTACGACAACGTGAACCTGGTCTACCCGGGTGTCTGCGATGTAGACGATGAAACGCCCACCCCGGAACCGCCCGCTGATGACGGTGATGATGACGATGATGATGCAGCGACTCCGGTTGTGAAGGAGCCCAGCTTCACGGGCTAATGCCGTTTCAACGCATGACAGCGGATCACTGCTGAATTGCTGAATGAGCCCCGCGATGAATTTCATCGCGGGGCTTTTTCATGCTGGAAGTTTGTTGCGCTGACGGGCGTGATCGTTTGCAGAGCGCTGGCGGGCCGCTCTCTTGGCGACTTGGACTCTCTTGCGGCGCAGCTATTTGGCGGGCGGCTCACTTGGCGACTTGGATTTTCTTGCGGCGCAACTATTTGGCGGGGTTCTGACGGAACCCCTGCCGAAAATGTGACGCAACGATACTCATGTGGCTGAAGTGACTTAAAACCGCGATTATCAACGGAAAATCTAGGGGGTTCCGTCAGAACCCCGCCAAACAGGGCGGAACCAACGGCCAAAAACCCCAAAAACCCGCAACACGAGTGAAAACCAGGATGGATCCGATCCACGACTCTAGATTCGAGCCGTGCCAAAGAAGAGCCGCGCCAAAGAAGAGCCGTGCCAAAGAAAATGGCGAGACATAAAAAGAATTATGTCTCGCCACATCACATGGTCGGGGTGACAGGATTTGAACCTGCGACCTCTTCGTCCCGAACGAAGCGCGCTACCAAGCTGCGCCACACCCCGATTTTGCATCCCTCTTCTGGGCGCCGATTTAGAATATCGCTTAGTGATGCCAAAAGACCAAACGGGGTGCATCTACCGCTGCGAATCGGCGCCCAGCCCATCGCCTTTTGCGACACGGCATCAAGCACACAGCCATTTGCGAAGCGGCGCCCACCACACAGCCATTTGCGAATCGGCGCCCAGCCCACAGCGACCGAGGCCGGCAATTGTGATCGTCGGCGCCTAGTAGCTCGTGGCCGGAAACTGGCCGCTGGTGATTGGCACCTGAAACAATCCCCGTCTGGTCACTCACGCGCCGTCAACGTTACGAGCGAGGCTTCCGGGCGGCACCCGAAGCGCACGGGCGCGTAGGGCGAAGTTCCCAGCCCCGCCGACACATGCAGCCACATTGACTCTTCGCCGCCCGGTTCATCGGGGCGCGGCCCTGGCCAGCCATGTAAGCCCTTAGCGCGGCCGGGATCCAGGTCGCAGTTAGTAACCAGGGCGCCATAGCCCGGTACGCACAACTGGCCGCCATGGGTGTGGCCAGCGAAAACAATGTCGGTGCCATCTGCCTGCATCTGTTGTAAAACCCGGGCGTACGGAGCGTGCGTAACACCGATATGCAGAGTATCGGCGCGTGAGTCACCGCCAATTGCCTCCTGACCACCGGCCAGCCCAGTCCCCGCTGGGGCGGGAAAGTGATCTTCTTCAATGTGGGCGTCGCCCGTGCCGACGAGCGAGATCTCCCGGCCCTCAACGTTGATGGTCGCACGAGCGTTATTTAGATCGTGCCAGCCCGATGCTCGGAAGGCTTCTGCTAGTTCGAGCCCAGGAACATCCCGCACTGAACGATTGGCGGCAGCAAAACCAGTGTGGCCCGCCAAATAGCGCGCCGGGTTCTTTGGTTGCGGGCTGAAATAGTCATTAGAACCCATAACAAAGGCACCGGGCCGCACCAAAAATGGGGCTAGAGCGTCAAGAACAGCTGGCAGCGCATCGGGATGCCCCATATTGTCGCCGGTATTAATCACTAGATGTGGGTCGTGATAAACCAGCCGGCGTACCCAGCGGCGCTTGGCCTCCTGGGACGGAACGAGATGCAGATCGGATACGTGCAAAACTCGCACATCTTCAGCGCCGGGTTCTAAAACTGGCACGCGCACTTGTCGCAGGGTGTACCAACGCGCCTCAAAAAGCGCCCAGCTCAGGCCGGCAACGCCTACTGCAGCCGCTGCAGCACTTACTACGCCAAGAGTGCGACCAGCGCTGCGTCCTTGCTTCCTGCCGCGTGAGCCCGCCGCGCCACGTAAGCCCGATCTGCCACGTGAGCCGGCCGCGCGACGTAAGCCCGATGTGCCACGTGTCCGCGTGCGCCTACCGCTTCGGGCTCGTCCGTGCCTTCGCTCCGGCACTAGTCGTC
>DAHVRJ010000082.1:0-3639 GCA_027322505.1 Demequinaceae bacterium | reverse complement strand
GACATGCTTACCTGGCTCGCATCGGGATTAGATATGACTGCGGCTTGGTCCCCGGCAGCCGATGGCCAGTTCGGCAATGTGGTGCTGTCGAAGTATCCGCTCGCGCAAGTCCGTGCCCAGCGCTTGCCGTATGGTGCCGGGCCGCAAAAACGCTCGTTTGTTTCGGCCACCGTCGCGCACCCGCTAGCTGATGTGCAGGTCACTTCCACTCATCTGCAACATCGCGTCGGGAACGCCGAAACCCGACTTGAACAGGTCGATTCGTTGTTGGAACACGTGGATTCGGGGGAAAATAACGGCGCGACGATTTTGGGCGGGGACTTCAACGCCGAGCCGGACTCCCTTGAAATCGAAACGCTAACCGAGGCTACGTGGCTGTCCACATTGGATGCCGCGGGTAACGCTGAGCAAAACACCAGCCCGTCCCACGACCCAGCGGTGCGCATTGATTGGCTCTTTACCGGTTCCCGTTTGCAAACAGAAAACGCCGAAGTGCTGCCGGGCAAGACTGCGAGCGATCATCTGCCGCTCGTAGCGGATCTCACGGTGCTCGACTAGCGTCCCGGATTAAGGAGGGCACCTTATTATGAGCCCTCACGCCCGGACCCCCGCCGCGCGGGTCTGCGCGTTCGCTGGTTTTTAGTCCGTTTTATCCATCACCGGGTGCAGGAGCCGGGCCGTTTCGGCAATTGAGCCAGATAAAGATGGATAAATGCTAAAAGCGTGAGCGACGTCGTCCACACTCAAACCGTGCTCGACGGCCAAGGCGACGGAAAAGATCAACTCCGAGGCGCGCGGGGCGACGATAACTCCACCCAGGACGGTGCCCGACGCCCGGCGGGCGATGAGTTTTACGAAGCCATCGCGAATGCCCAGCATTTTGGCGCGCGCGTTGCCTGCCAGGGGCAGGGTTACGACCCGCCCAGCAATTTCGCCGCGTTCCAGATCCGCTTGGGTGTACCCAACGGTCGCGATTTCCGGCGCGGTAAAGATATTGGCCGTGACATTTCGGCGCTCTAGAGGCGCGACCGCGTCGCCCAGGGCGTGCCACATAGCGATGCGCCCCTGCATGGCGGCAACGGAGGCCAGCGGCAAGACTCCGGTGCAGTCCCCGGCAGCGTAGATACCTCGCACCGAGGTGCGCGAGACGCGATCGACCTCGATGTGACCGGAGGCGTGCATGCGCATGCCCAGTTCTTCCAAGCCTAAATCCTGGGTATTGGGCACCGATCCCACCGCCATCAGACAGTGTGACCCCTCAACGCGGCGTCCGTCTTGTAATTCGACGATGACCCGGTCCCCTTCGCGAGTAACCGAAGTGGCACGCGAGCGGGAGAGGACTTCCATTCCGCGGCGACGAAAGACATCCTCAATTACCGCGGCCGCATCGGGATCTTCATTGGGCAATACCTGATCGCGGGAGGAAACAAGCACGACATCGCCGCCCAGGCCGTTATACGCGCCGGCAAACTCCGCGCCCGTTACGCCTGATCCCACGACGATAAGCCGCTCGGGAAGGTCTTGAAGTGTATAGAGCTGTTTCCAGTTCAAAATGCGCTGGCCATCGGGCTGGGCAGCCGGTAGTTCTCGGGGACTGGCACCGGTGGCCACGAGCACCACATCGGCGGTGCGGACCTCGATTTTTTCATTGCCCGCATCGTCGGTCGTTTTAATTTCGACCTCATCTGCACTGCGCAGTTTGGCCTGGCCGGTGATTACCGTGATGCCCTCGCGTTCCAGCCGCTCATAAATGTCTTTGGACTGCGCGGCCGCCAAGTTCATGACGCGGCGATTAACCCGGGCGAGGTCCACGCGCAATTCGGCCACTGCGTCCTCATTGCCCTCGGTGAAGATTCCCAGTTCCTCAGCCGAATCGGCTGTGGTGCGCAATTCCGCGGTCGCGATGAGTGTTTTGGAGGGCACCACATCGGTTAAAACGGCGGCGCCACCTAAGCCGGAGCGTTCAACAACGGTCACCTCCGCCTCAAGCTGGCGGGCCACCAGGGCGGCTTCATAGCCTCCCGGGCCACCGCCAATTATCACTACTTGCGTGTTGGGGCGGGGAGTTTCGGAATTCGTCACGTGCCCCATTGTGCCGATCATGCCCGCAAATTGCGCACGGGGCTAACCGTTGCGTGTCCTACTAGTGTGGGGGCTATGGAATCCCAAGTTTCTTTTGCCACCGCACCGCCCGGCGAGGTAGCGCACGCAGCTGCCGTCGCAATCCGCGAGCGCACCGGAGTTCAGCGCCACGAGATTGCGCTCGTACTGGGGTCGGGCTGGTCCGGCGCAGCCGATCTAATTGGTGAGGTGGTCGCTGAAATCCCGGCCGGGCAGGTGCCCGGATTTGCAGCTTCAACCGTGGCGGGTCACAGCGGCGTGCTGCGCTCCATTCGGCTCAAAGGCTCGGAAAAGCACGCCCTCGTGATTGGCGCGCGCACGCATCTGTATGAGGGCTTGGGCGTCCGCCGGGTCGTGCACGGTGTGCGGACCGCCGCCGCGCTAGGTGCCGAAGTACTGGTACTGACCAACGGTTGTGGCGGGCTTGATCCGAACGTTGCCCCGGGCACCCCGGTCCTGATTTCCGACCACATCAACCTCACCGCAACCTCCCCGCTGGAGGGCGCCACGTTCGTTGACCTAACGGACTTGTATTCGCCGCGACTACGGGAAATAGCAAAAATTGTGGACGGCGAACTGGGCGAGGGCGTTTATGTCCAGTTCCGCGGGCCGCACTATGAGACCCCGGCCGAGGTGCAAATGGCCCGGTTCATCGGTGGGGATTTAGTGGGCATGTCCACCGCCCTGGAGGCGATCGCGGCGCGCGAGGCCGGCTTGGAGGTTTTAGGGCTGTCACTCGTTACAAACTTGGCAGCCGGTGTGAGCCCCACCCCGCTTTCCCATGAAGAGGTGTTGGAGGCCGGAGTCGCGGCTGGACCGCGTATTGCGAAACTTTTAGCCGAAATTGTGGAGCGGCTGTAATGGACCCACACGATATTGACTTAAACGAGTTGGAGCCGCGGGTCCTTGACTGGATTAACGCGGATCCGGACCCGAACACCGCCGCGGAATTAACCGACCTGCTCGCCCGCGCGAACTGCGATGCCCCAGATATGGCGACGGCAAACCGGGACGAAGCACTGTTGGAATTGCATGATCGCTTCGCTGGATTTTTAGAATTTGGAACCGCCGGGCTGCGGGGAACTCTGGGCGGGGGACCAAACCGCATGAACCGCGCGGTGGTTATTAAGGCCGCGGCCGGCCTAGGTGACTATCTGTCCGAGCAGTTGCGAGGCGCCGAAGATATTCGCGTGGTTATTGGCTTTGACGCGCGCCATCGCAGCGATGACTTTGCCCGAGATACCGCGGCGGTGCTCACCGCGCAGGGAAAGAAGGTTTTTCTCATAGACTCCCCCGTTCCCACCCCAATCTTGGCGTACGCTATTCGTGATTTATCGGCAGAAGCGGGCGTCATGGTCACTGCCAGCCATAATCCGCCGCAAGATAATGGCTACAAGGTGTATCTGGGTGGACGGCTCACTGCCGCGGATGCCACCGGCGTGCAAATTGTTTCCCCGGCTGACTCCGAAATTGCCGCTGCTATCGCGAAAATCGGCCCGGCGCGACAGGTAACTCGGG
>DAHVRJ010000051.1:0-31496 GCA_027322505.1 Demequinaceae bacterium | reverse complement strand
AGCCCTCGGGCAGGGCGGGCTTCTTTGGTGTGCCCGCCCGGCCCCGCTTACCCTCCACGGCGGCGCCGGGATAGGGCGCATCCAAATCCAGTTGCGCCGTAAGTTCGGAGAGGTTTTCCAGCGACTCCACCATGGCGAATTTGCGGCGAAGTTCAGAGCCAACCGGATAGCCCTTTAGATACCAAGCCATGTGTTTGCGCAGCTCGCGCAGGGCGCGGCTTTCGGCACCAAAATGGTCGATTAATAGTTCCGCATGGCGGCGGATAACTGCGGCCACCCCGTTTAGCCCGGGGCGCACCCGAACGCTTGATCCGGCAAAAGCCGCGGCCAAATCAAAGAACAGCCACGGCCGGCCCTGGCAGCCCCGCCCCACCACGACGCCGTCGCAGCCAGTTTGGTGAACCATGCGCAGCGCGTCATCTGCGGTCCAAATATCGCCATTGCCTAAAAGCGGCACATCGGTGACCACTTCCCGCAGCCGCGAAATCGCATCCCACTGTGCCTGGCCGGAATAGTGCTGGCTTGCCGTGCGCGCGTGCAAAGCGATTGCGGCCACTCCACTGCCCTGCGCAATTCGCGCCGCTTCCAAATACGTCAGGTGATGCTCGTCAATGCCCATGCGCATTTTGATCGTCACCGGGATGTTGGCCGGCGCTGCCGCTTGGACGGCGCCGCGCACAATGGCTTCGAAGAGGTCGAGTTTCCAAGGAAGGGCCGCTCCCCCGCCCTTCCGGGTGACCTTCGGCACCGGGCACCCGAAATTCAGGTCGATGTGGTCGGTGCGATCTTCCTCCACCAAAAGGCGCACCGCGTCGATAACGGTGGCTGGATCTACTCCGTAAAGTTGCACTGATCGCGGGTCGGCATCGGGTTCGGGGCGAATCATGCGCATGGTCTCACCCGAGCGCTCCACCAGTGCCCGGGAAGTGATCATTTCTGAGGTGAAGAGCCCGGGGCGCGCCAGTTCTGGTTCTTGCAGCGCCGGTTCTTGCAGCGCCGGTTCTTGCGGCGCTGGCGCCCGCTGCCGATCAATTGGCGCGGTGGATGTCACTGCGGAGGCCGGCAGGAGCCCGCGCGCCACCGCTAATCCGCGCGTGGCCTCTTCTCGGCACAGCGTGCGAAAGGGGGCGTTAGTAACGCCCGCCATGGGCGCTAGTACCACCGGGACCGCTAGGTCGACCGGCCCCATCCGCAGCGGCGGTGTATTCGGCGTAGTCATTTGTTACGCCGCCCTCGTTCAGCAGCCGATCAGGCGCTGGGCTAGATAAGTTTGTACTTGATCCAGGCTCACGCGCTCTTGTTGCATTGTGTCACGGTCGCGCACGGTTACCGCTTGATCATCCAGGGTGTCGAAATCGACGGTGATGCACAGGGGCGTGCCGATTTCATCGTGGCGGCGGTAGCGGCGGCCAATGGCTCCGGCATCGTCGAAGTCCACGTTCCAGTTCTTGCGCAGATCAGCAGCCAGGTTGCGCGCGGTGGGTGAGAGCTTCTCGTTTCGCGACAGCGGCAGTACGGCTGCCTTCACGGGCGCCAAGCGGGGGTCCAGCCGCAGCACCGTGCGCTTATCGACCCCACCCTTGGTGTTGGGAGCTTCATCTTCGGCATAGGCCTCGCACAAGAACGCCATGAGTGAGCGGGTCAAACCGGCAGAGGGCTCAATGACGTAGGGAATCCAGCGTTCATTCTTCGTCTGGTCAAAGTAGGACAGGTCCACCCCGGAGTGCTCAGTGTGGGTCTTGAGGTCATAATCGGTGCGGTTGGCAACACCTTCCAGTTCGCCCCACTCTGAGGAGGCGAATTGGAAGCGATATTCCAGATCTACCGTGCGTGCGGCGTAGTGGGAACGCTCCTCGGCCGAGTGTTCGCGGTGGCGAATGTTCTTCGGGTCGATGCCCAGGTCGTGGTACCACTGGGTGCGCTCGTTGATCCAGTACTCATGCCATTGGGCATCGGTGCCCGGCTCCACGAAGAACTGCAGTTCCATCTGTTCGAACTCGCGCGTCCGGAAGATGAAGTTGCCCGGCGTGATTTCGTTGCGGAAGGACTTACCAACCTGGCCGATGCCAAATGGGGGCTTCTTGCGCGAAGAGCTCATAACGTTGGCGAAGTTGATGAAAATACCTTGTGCGGTTTCGGGGCGCAGATAGTGCAGGCCTGATTCATCTTCAATCGGGCCCAAGTAGGTTTTGAGCATCATGTTGAAGTCGCGCGGTTCAGTCCATTCCCCGCGGGTGCCACACACCGGGCAGGCGAGGTCTTCTAGGCCGTTGGCCGGCTGTTTCCCGTGCTTGGCCTCATAGTCTTCAATGAGGTGATCGGAGCGAAAACGGCGGTGGCAGTTCTTGCACTCGGTCAGCGGGTCATTAAACACATCCAGGTGGCCCGAGGCAACCCAAACCTGTCGCGGCAAGATGACCGAAGAGTCAAGGCCCACGACGTCATCGCGGCCCTGCACTACGGAGCGCCACCACTGGCGCTTAATATTTTCTTTCAGTTCGACGCCCAGTGGGCCGTAGTCCCACGCCGAGCGCGTCCCGCCGTAAATCTCCCCGGAGGGGAACACGAATCCCCGTCGCTTGGATAGAGAAACAACGGCGTCGATCCGCGAGGACGCTGCGGCCACGGGACATCACTCCAATTTCTGGTGCAGGGTTTTATTGCACAGTGAAAGACAAAGTTTTTGCTCGCACTAGGCTACCCCTCGCTGCTCGTTTGTACGTAACCAGCACCTGAGTTTGACAATCATTCTCAATTCCGGTCACAATCTGATCGTGTCTAAAGCGAAACGAAACGGCGCGCCCCGCATCGGACGGGGCCTACTCGCAGCGCTCGCGCTCCCGTTTTTCCTGGCCGGGTGTTCGCTTTTCGTCGCGCCCGGAACTAACGATGGGACGGCCGCAGGTGATGGCGGGGCCAACGATAAACCGCAAATCGTCACCAGCATTTATCCCTTGAATTTTGTGGCCACTGAGGTTGCCGGTGACGACGCGCAGGTTTCTTCCCTCGTGCCCCCCGGCGCCGATGCCCACCACGGGGAAATCTCCCTGCGCCAGTTGCGGCATCTGCAACACGCTGATCTTTTGGTGTACCTGTCGGATTTCCAACCAGCAGTCGACCAAGCGGTGCGCTCCACCCCACCCGCCCATATTTTGGATGTCGCAGATCACATCACTTTGCAGCCCTACAGCGAGGATGAAGGCCACGACCACAGTGACCACGATCATGAGGACCACGACCACGACGGCCACCAACATGATGATCACGGCCACGACCACGGCGCCATGGATCCGCACTTTTGGCTCGACCCGACCAATTTGGCCACTGTCACACAGGCGCTGGGGGAACAACTCGCCGTCCTAAATCCCGAAAATGCCGATGGTTACCGGCAGCGCGCCGAAAACCTCGCCAATGATTTAAACGAGCTGTCCGAGGACTTTGCTGCGGGGCTGGAAAATTGCGCGAGCGACACCATCGTGGTTTCCCACGCCGCGTTTGCCTATTTAACGCGCCCGTTCGACCTCACGCAGATCGGAATCGCGGGCTTAGATCCCGACAGTGAACCCTCGCTCGCGCGGATCCGAGAAATTCGCGATCTGGTTGCCGACTATGACATTTCCACCGTGTTTTATGAGTCGCCAACTAATCCCTACGTGGCGCAAAAGGTGGCCGATTCGCTCGGATTGCGCACCGCTTTTTTAGATCCGCTTGAAATTCAATACCACCCAGATCAGGACTATTTAACCGTCATGGAAAATAATTTGACCACCCTGCGTAGCGCCCTGGAATGCCAATGAGTGCCCTTTTAGCCCGCGATGTATTCGTCCGCTTAAGCGGCGTCGAAATCCTCCACGACGTCGACCTGAACGTAAAAGAAGGCCAAGTCGTCGCAATTTTGGGGGCCAACGGGTCCGGAAAATCCACGCTTGTTCGCACCATGCTGGGCATTATTCCGGTCTCGTCGGGCCAAGTTGAAGTCTTTGGCCAGCCCGTGGGTTCGGGCACGCCGTGGGCCGATATTGGCTACGTTCCCCAGCGCATTGGCGCCGGTTCGGGCGTCCCGGTTTCGGTACGCGAGGTGGTGACGTCGGGCCTGCTGCATGGCAAGACGCTGCGGGCCGGACGCGCAGCGAAGGCGGCCGTGGCCGCGGCGATGGAAGCCGTTCACATTGAGGAGCTCGCTAATCGCACCGTTACCGAGCTCTCCGGCGGTCAGCAGCAGCGCACCCTTATTGCCCGCGCGCTGGTGCGCAAACCCCGGCTCCTCGTGCTAGATGAACCCATTGCGGGTTTGGACGTTCCCTCGCATCTGGCGTTAGCGGAGACGCTCAAAGAGCTCAATGAGGCCGGCACGACCCTGGTTTTGGTGCTGCACGAGCTGGGCGCTTTCCGCCCGCTCATTGATCGCACCGTCGTTCTGCGTGGTGGCACGATTATCCATCGCACCGCCTTTAAGCCCAATGGACGCGAGCCTTCCGAGACGAGCTTGGAGCACGATCACGTCCACCCGCATGAGGATCCTTCTGATCCGGCTGATTGGCTTGCCCCTGAATTGAGGTTGGAACCGTGAGCGAATTGTGGACGGCGCTGGGTGACCCGCTCTTGCGCGCTCCCCTGATCACCGCGCTACTTATCGGAGCGACCGCTCCAATTATTGGCACATTTTTAGTGCAGCGGCGCATGTCCCTGCTCGGTGATGGGATTGGCCATGTGGCCCTTACCGGAGTGGCACTGGGCTGGCTAGTGGGAGCGGTGCTGGGGTTGGTTCCCCGCGATGTGCTGGCGCTGCCGGGTGCGGTGGTGGCGGCCGTAATTGGCGCAGTTGCAATCGAGCTAGTGCGGGAGCGGGGACGCACCTCGGGCGATGTGGCGCTCGCCATGCTCTTTTACGGCGGAATTGCCGGGGGCGTGCTAATCATTGAAATTGCCGGCGGCACGAACGACAACCTGGTGCGCTACCTTTTTGGTTCGGTTGCAACCGTAGATACGGCAAACCTGCTGATCACCGTGGGGCTGGCGGCATTGATTTTGGTGGTCGGCCTTGGTTTTCGCGGCGCCCTGTTCGCGGTGTCACATGATGAAGAGTTTGCCCGCGCCTCCGGTTTGCCGGTGCGCTGGCTCAATATTTTGCTCGCCATCATTTCGGCACTGACAGTTACTGTGGCGATGCGCGTGGTGGGGGTTTTGATGGTTTCGGCCATGATGATTGTGCCGGTGGCCACCGCCCAGTTATTGGCCGCCAGCTTCCGCCGGACCATGACAATCGCGATGGCTATGGGCGGAGTAATTGCCGGAATTGGCCTTATCGCCACCTACTGGCTCGATGTTTCCCCCGGCGCCGCGATTGTTGTACTAGCAATCATCATCTATGCCGTAATTGCTGCCGCGCGGGCCGTGATGCAAAGACGGGCCCCGCGCCGGTCCACCACACCCCCGCCCCCGGCCACTCCACAGGAGCCGGTCATCGCAAAGGAGGCCACATGAGCGTGCGTATGACGCGCCAGCGTGAAGTTGTCGCCGCGGTTTTGGAGGCGGTTGACGGATTCCATTCCGCCCAGGAGCTTTATGAAATGCTGCTCGCCGATGGCGAGCGTATTGGCCTGGCCACCGTGTATCGGACGCTGCAATTATTTGCCGAGAACAATATGGTTGATGTGATGCGCAATGCCGATGGGGAGGCAATCTATCGCAGCTGCATCTCCGCCGGCGAGCATCATCACCATTTAATGTGCCGAACGTGCGGCAAAACCATCGAAATTGATGGGCCCACCGTTGAGGCCTGGGCGCTGCAGGTTGGGGCGCAGCACGGTTTTACAGAAATTGAGCACACTATTGAGCTCTATGGCACGTGTACGGCCTGCCAGCGCGGTTAGGCGAGCGCCGTTAGTGCTGGGCATTAGGCGAGCCTCGTTGGCGCTGCACAGTTAGGGCTCCGGTTTATCGACGGCGCCGCCATAGCGCCGATCTCGCTGGGCGTATTGCTCAATAGCGCGCCACAGATGGCGCCGGTCCACATCCGGCCAGTGTTCGGGCAGGAAGACCATCTCGGCATATGCCGATTGCCAAATCAAAAAATTGGATGTGCGCTGCTCCCCCGAGGTGCGTAAAAACAAGTCCACATCGGGCACATCCGCCTCATCCAGATGTGCCTGAATTGTCGCTTCACTGATCTTGTCCGGTTTGAGTGTGCCCGCGGCTACCTGGTGGGCAATTTGGCGGGTGGCATCTACCAGTTCGGCGCGCCCGCCGTAATTTACGCACATCACGAGCGTGCAGGTGGAGTTGTTCTTCGTGAGCTCTTCGGCTTCTTCCAGTTCATTTATGACCGATTTCCATAATTTTGGTCTGCGCCCCGCCCAGCGAACGCGCACTCCCCACTCGTGCATTTGGTTCCGGCGCCGGCGCAGCACGTCCCGGTTGAACCCCATCAGAAAACGCACCTCATCGGGCGAGCGCTTCCAATTCTCGGTGGAAAACGCGTAAGCCGAAATGTATTTCACGCCAATTTCGATGGCGCCGGCTACCACGTCCAGGAGCGCGGCCTCACCGGCTTCGTGGCCCGCTGTTCGCGGAAGACCGCGCGCGTTAGCCCACCGTCCATTGCCATCCATCACGATCGCCACGTGCTGGGGCACAAACTGGGCCGGAATTGCCGGTGGGCGGGCCCCGGAGGGGTGGGGCGCGGGAGGGGCGGGGGCTGCCTGCGGGGACGGCTGGTGTGCGCGTGATTTTGTCATGGGCGATCAACCAATTTTAATGAGCGAACTGTGCGCTCCAAGTGCCACTGCACATAGGCGGCAACTAGGCCGTCAGCTTCGCGCCGCTGGCGTGGTTCGGATTGACGCGCGCGCTCCCAGTCGCCAGATAGCAGTGCGCCTAAGAGTTCTAGCGTCAGCGGGTCGGGTGCCACCGCACCGGGGGGCCGGCATGGTGGACAGACCGCTCCCCCGGCAATTATCGCGAAAGCACGATGAGGGCCGGGACGTCCGCACTTCGCGCACTCCGAAAAGCTCGGTGCCCAACCGGCAATCGCCAAGGCCCGTAATAAATATGAGTTCAAAATTAATTCGGCTGGTTCCCGGCGCTGTGAAAGTGCGCTCAGGCAACCAGCAAGCAGTAAAAACTGCTGGGTAGTAGCCGCTTCTGATTCCGTCAGACGTTGAGCTGTTTCTAAAATCGCTGTTCCGGCGGTGTAAAGCTGGTAATCGCGGCCAATGGCATCGGCGTGGCGATTGATGGTTTCCACTTGCGTAACGGTGTCCAGGTTTCGCCCCCGATACAGCTGAATGTCCACGTGCATGAAGGGTTCGAGCCGGGAGCCAAAACGCGAGGATGTGCGGCGCACCCCCTTGGCAACCGCGCGCACCATTCCATGGCTGCGCGTTAAAAGCGTGACAATGCGATCGGCTTCGCCCAGCTTCTGGGTCCGAAGCACGATCGCCTCGTCACGATAAAGTTTCACCGCTGGGCACCCTCGGCGATGCCGTTATCACGAATTGCCCGGTTAACCGCGGAAATAACTGCTTTGAGTGAGGCGGTGGCAATATTGGCATCAATTCCCACGCCCCACAGGTGGCGGCCCGCAACCTCGCAGTCGACATAGGCCGCTGCTACCGCATCATCTCCCGCCGACATGGCGTGCTCGGCATAGTCACGTACCGCAACATCTACGCCCAGCTCTGCCAAGATCGTGACCAGGGCCGCGATGGGGCCATTACCTTCGGCGCTCATGGTGCGCGGCTCCCCTGCAATGCGCAGGTCGACTTCCAGCGAGTCGTTTCCTGATGTGCGGGTTTCGGCGCGGGTGCCTTCGAGGATAAATTTGCCCCACTGGGTGATGCCCGGAACCTGGTCTGCCGGCAGATATTCATCCGCAAAGATGTGCCACAGCTCATCGGCGCTAACTTCTCGGCCCGACGTGTCGGTGTGCTGCTGCACCACACCTGAAAATTCGATCTGGAGCCGGCGGGGCATATCCAGTTGGTGTTCGCTTTCCATCAGGTAGGCGATGCCACCCTTACCGGATTGGCTATTGACCCGGATTACTGCTTCATAGTCACGGCCCACGTCTTGGGGGTCAATGGGCAGATAGGGAATCGCCCACGGAATTTCATCAACGGTTTTCCCAGCCGCCTTGGCGTCCGCACGCATCTGCGCGAAGCCCTTATTTATCGCGTCTTGGTGGGAGCCGGAAAATGCGGTGTACACCAGTTCTCCACCGTAAGGGTGGCGTTCGGGAACTTTGAGCTGATTGCAGTGTTCCACGGTGCGGCGGACTTCATCGATGTCGGAGAAGTTAATTTGCGGGTCGATGCCCTGGCTAAACAGATTCATGCCCAGAGTTACGAGGCACACGTTGCCGGTACGTTCCCCGTTGCCGAACAGGCAGCCCTCAATGCGGTCTGCCCCGGCCAGGTAACCCAATTCTGCTGCCGCGACGGCGGTTCCCCGGTCATTATGGGGATGGAGCGACAAGATCACGTTCTCGCGATATTTCAGATTGCGGCTCATCCACTCAATGGAGTCGGCGTAGACGTTGGGGGTAGCCATTTCAACCGTGGCGGGCAGATTAATAATTACCGGCTTATCGGGTGTGGGCTCAAACTCATCTAGTACCGCATTACAAATTTCGGCGGCGAAATCCAGTTCGGTCCCGGTATACGATTCGGGCGAGTATTGGTAGAAGACCGTCGTATCGGGGATGGTTTCTTCGTATTTCTTGCACATGCGCGCACCCTGCAGCGCGATTTCAGTAATGCCAGCGCGATCTTCACGAAAAACTACGCGCCGCTGCAGCACCGAAGTGGAGTTATACAGGTGGACTATTGCCTGCTTAGCGCCTTCGAGCGATTCATAAGTGCGTTCAATTAGGTGTTCGCGGGCCTGGGTTAAGACCTGGATCAAAACATCATCAGGAATGCGGTCTTCTTCAATAAGACGGCGAACAAAATTAAATTCAGTCTGCGAGGCAGACGGGAAACCCACCTCGATTTCCTTGTAGCCCATCTTTACGAGCATGTCGAACATCAGCAGTTTGCGTTCAACATCCATCGGCTCGATGAGGGCTTGATTGCCGTCGCGCAGGTCGACTGCGCACCACCGGGGGGCCTGAGTGGCGACCTTGGTGGGCCAGGTGCGATCCGCCAGTTCGACCTTTATTTGGTCTTGAAAAGGCCGATACTTTTGAATCGGCATGCCGGAGGGCTGCTGGGGATTAGGGTATTTTTGTTGCTCTGAAATATGCGTGCTCATTTTAGATTCTTCCTCGCCTGGTAAAAACTGGCGGCCGGGCAGCACGATCTCCGCGACGGGAGCCGGCCTAGTTGAACAAGGCCCCGCCGCGGCGAGGAAGGAGAAGAACCATCTGCTTCAAAGCGTGCACGGGTTTAACTTTAGCGCAGGCACCCCCGCTTAGCATCCAGCGCCACGCATTAAACCCCGCGAGCAGCTGCGGGTCGGCGTAGCGATCATTAGCCCACTGACTTAAGAATTTCGACGATGACGGAATTTCCACAAAAAACTGGTGGCCGCCCAAAACCTCGCGGTTTTCAGCGGCCACCAGTAAGGAGTTCGGCTCTGTACTAATACTGCTAGTCCAGCGGCTTAGCTACTGCCTTTAAGCCGGGTAGCTGTACTGCTCAGCCGGGTAACTGTAGTGCTAGTTCTAGCCCTGGGGCTGGTTTTGGTAATAACCACCGTTCCGGGGCGAAGTCCACTCATAAGCAGCCGTGTTCGGGGAACGAACCTGTTGCTGCTGGGAGAAGAATTCCCGTACCGGCCGGGGCACCAGCAAGCTGATCAAAATGAAGATCGGCAGCGCCGCAGCTAGTAGTAAGTGCCCGGTGCTCACCGCGTCACCGACGGATTCACCATTGGTGGGGACGCTTAGCAGGAGCACGATTCCTAAGATCGCGGTAATAACCGCGGTGGCAATCGCCTTGGGGCGCCCGCTTACTGGATCCTTGGCCAGCGCGTTCACGCTGAACATCGCCACGCCCATAATTGCCAGCGACAGGATCAGGCTCGTGATCAAGAACGCCAGGTTGGATTTCATGTCACTGAAGAGCCAGAAACCCAAGATTGCGCCAACGAAAGCAGTAAATCCGACGTAAGCGACGAGTGTGTAAGCGCTGCGCGCTCCTTCTACCCACCCCTGAACGGCCGGCTGCTGACGCACTGCGCGAACGACAGCCGGAGCCGAGATAGCCGCCGATGCAGCCGGGATGAAAATAGCTCCCAGACCATTGCTCATCACCAGGGGCAGCACACCTACCGACGTCTCATAGCCGGCCGGAACGGTTCCGGTTGCCTGGGTTTGCAGCAGCAATCCAGAAGGTTCCGCCAGGAATGCGATTACCAGCAGGCTGACACCCAGGCCGATAAGTGCCCGGCGCCATCCCGGGCTTTTGCCCATGCTGGCAGCAAAAATGGGCCAGATGCTAAATCCAGCCACAAGCAGCACCGCGATAATGGGCGCCACCTTGGCAAGTACGGGCGAGGATCCGCCCTTATTGATCTGCAGGATGAACACGACGAGCGATGCGATATACGTGGCGGCAATGAAGGCACCCACACCGCTGGTTACCTTGAGCCAATTGGCGCCGGAGTTGTCTTCTTGCACCGGCCCCAGTTCGCATTCCCGAGGCTGGGCCGCCAAGAGCGCACCGGTCAATCCGAACATTGCCGCGGTTCCAAGACCGTGCATATCGCCGTAGTGAACGATGTCGAGTACGACGTAGGCCAGCACCAAAATTAGGTACGGAATGTTAAGAACCCAGCGGGCCTTGCGAGTACTGTGGACGGTCCACTTTGGGCCCATCGCGCCCACCCGCGCCAGGTAGGGCAGTGTCAGCGATACCAGCGACAGCAGCGTGATGATCAGCACCTCGGGGCGATCCCCCGCGTTTTCAGGCCCCTGTTCAGCCATGCGCCACACCATCGGAATCGAAAGCAGCAACAGCAACGCCGCAATCACATCACGCCAGATGTCATTAGTTCCCATGCCGCGGAAATTCCACCGCGCCTCGGAGGGTTGCCCCGGGGGTGCGGCCGGTGGCTGCGAGCCGTAGGCAGCCTCGGCGGGGCTGGGGCCAGCTGGCTGACCCGGAACCGGACCGGTGTGCTGGGCGGGTGCTTCCTGCGGCGGCACCGGCTGTTGCACCTGGGTGGCATCCACAGGAGGTTGTTGTGCCGTGGGGGCTTCCGCCGCGGGCTGGGCCGCAGGGACCGGTACGGGCCCAGTCGTGCCTTGGGCGCGCGCCGCCAGGGCGGCGTTGACGGCGGGATCGTTTAAGTTTGCTAGCCAATCAAGCAAGTCCGGGTACGCTGTCGGGTTCCCGGCGATCGCCGGCCGCAGGTCGGGACGGTGGGTAGCTATTTCACCCAAGATCGCGGGCTGCGTGCCCGGGTCACTCGCTTGAGCTTCTGTGTAGTCCTCTGGACTGCTCATTCAGCACCTCTCCTAATGGATGTCTTTAACATCAGCCATAGACGTTACCCTTTCGAGGCATTTTTTGGGTAGCGCCGCTTCGTTAAAAACCGAATCTGTTCAATGCACGGGGGTCACGCTGCCATTCTCGGGCCACTTTAACGCGAAGATCAAGATGAATTCTTTGCCCCAATAACTGCTCGATTTGGCCGCGTGCTGCGGTTCCTATCTCTTTGAGTCGGCCACCACCTCGCCCAATTACAATTCCCTTTTGGCTTTCCCGCTCCACAAAAATCGACACGCGCACATCAAGGAGCCCCCGGCTCCCTTCCCGCTCCTCAATGTCTTCAACAACGACGTTCAGCGAGTGCGGCACCTCGTGATGTACGCCCTCCAGTGCGGCCTCGCGCACTAATTCAGCGATGGTCACATCGCGCTGTTCATCATGTGTCGTATCTTGCGGGTACAGCGGCGGAGAGAGCGGCAACTGCTCGGCCAACACCTCAACCAGGGTCTCTATTTGAAACTCTGAGACGGCTGAGACGGGAATGACTGCCGTCCATGGCGCGAGTTGATCCACCGCCACCAACTGTTCAGCCAGTTGCGGGCGAGTGACCAAGTCCGCCTTTGTGACCACCGCAATGAGGGGCTTTTGCCGACCGCCGCGGCGCAGTTCCTCCAGTTCAGCGGCAATATAGGTATCGCCCGGCCCCACTTTCTGGTCGGCTGGAATGCACATTGCCACCACGTCCACATCCAGCAGCGTCTCACGCACCAGGTCATTGAGCCGCTCGCCGAGCAGGGTGCGCGGACGATGCAGCCCGGGAGTATCTACGAGGATGAGCTGGGCGGTGGGACGGTGCACGATTCCGCGGATCGCCCGGCGCGTAGTTTGCGGTTTCGTTGACGTAATAGCTATTTTTTCGCCAACCAGCGCGTTGGTGAGCGTCGATTTGCCCGCATTGGGGCGACCTACGAAGCAAATGAAGCCGGCTCGGTGCTCAGCCGCTGATTGTGGTGCGGCTTTCATGTGGTCTGAGGTCACGAGGACTCCTGAGATTTGCTTGTGGACGGCGTCTCTTCACTTTGCGCTGTAGCGTCGGGCGGTAAGGGCTCATCTGGGCGGGCTGGTGCGGTGGCATCCAATGCGTCATCGGCTTCAGCGTCCGCACCGGGCTCGGTTTCCAGCACGCGAATGAGCACGGTGGCCAGCTGTTTGCGCCGCCCCTCCGTGCGTTCGGCTTCAATGTAGAGTCCGTGTGTTTCGGCGTGCTGGCCCGGCAGCGGTACTTTCCCGAGCGCTTTTGACAGCAAACCTCCAACGGAGTCGACTTCTTCATCTTCGAGGCGAATATCTAAATCTTCGCCCAGATCGTGCAGCGACATCCGGGCGGGAACTCGAATTAGCCCAGATTCCAGTGGCTTGATTTCTTGTTCGGCGCGGTCGTGTTCATCAACCAGTTCACCGACAATTTCTTCCAGGGCGTCTTCAATTGTGACCATTCCGGCCGTGCCGCCATACTCGTCGACCACAATGGCCACGTGATTGGCTTCGCGTTGCATTTGCCGCAGTAGCTCGTCGACGGGTTTTGATTCGGGAACAAAGGTCGCCGGCCGCACGGCGCGCTCGGCGGGGCGCTCATTGGCCTCCGGGTCCGCATGCAAGCGCCGCACCACGTCTTTGAAGTACAGCACGCCCACCACGTCGTCTTCCGATTCGCGCGTGACCGGGATGCGTGAAAATCCACTGCGTAAAAACAGCGACATCGCCTTGCGCAGCGGGACGTCATGGTCAATCGTGATCATCGCCGTGCGCGGCACCATGACTTCTCGGGTGTAGGTATCGCCTAACTCAAAAACCGAGTGGATCATTTCCCGCTCAGTTTCTTCAATCGCCTCCAGTTCGGAGATCCGATCGACCATGTCGCGCAGTTCATCTTCACTAAAGGCCAGTTCGGGCCGCAACTGCTGATCTTCCGTATTGGGCATCGAGTTTTGCTGCGAAGAATCCCAGCCAAATTTCGCCAGCTTCGTTAGGGTTCCGGCCAGCACGGTCAGCGCCTGGGCTGGGTAGCGGCGGGCAAACCGGCGCGGCCCGACTCCAACGAGCGTCCAACTGATGATCGTTACCCCCAGGGCCGCCAAAACAAGCGCTAGCCACCACGAGTGGACCAGTGAGGCACTAATAAGGGTCAAACTCACAGCCAGGATCGCATCGGTAAACAGGTGGAGGCGCCGCGCGGAGATGGTGGCGGGCCCGGGATTGGCCACCAGCGCCGCAACCAGGTCGGCCTTGCGATTACCCGCATCGGCCAGCTCCTGTGCCATTGAGCGCGTGGTTCGCAAAAGCGCTGTTTCGCCGATGGTCAGTACTGCGCCGAGCACAGCTGCCAGGACGGCAATCAGGATCAGCGCGGCTATCGGTACCTCAGCCACTTTTTTCTACCTATTAGCCAAGAACGTGAGCAGGAGACGGCGCTGCAGATCAAACATTTCCTTCTCTTCTTCCGGTTCAGCGTGATCGAACCCTAGAAGGTGCAAAATTCCATGCGTGGTCAAAAGCAGTAGTTCCTCCGAGGTGGAGTGGCCCGCGCTGCGCGCCTGTTTGGCGGCGACCTCCGGGCACAGGACCACATCCCCCAACAGCCCGGCCGCAGATGGTTCGCCCGGGCGGCCTGGCCGCAACTCATCCATCGGGAATGACAGCACGTCGGTGGGGCCGCGTTCGTCCATCCAGCGGCGATTTAAATCCGTCATGGTGGCGGTATCTACAAACAGAATCGCCAGTTCCGCCTGCGGGTGGACGTGAAGTTCGTCTAAAACATAGCGCGCCAAAGCGGCGAACTCGGCCTCGTCGGCGGCATAGTTGGACTCGTTATTAACTTCGATGCTCATCGGGTTCCTCGCCCGCTGCTGCGCGCCGCGCGCGCATCCCACTCGTCATAGGCGTCAATAATGTCGGAAACCAGCCGATGCCGAACCACGTCAGAACTGGTGAGCGTGCAAAACTCAACGTCATCGACGCCGTCCAAAATATTTTGGACCACGCGCAGGCCCGAACTGGTTCCGCTGGGCAAGTCAACTTGGGTCACGTCCCCAGTGACCACAATTTTGGAGTCGAATCCCAGGCGCGTGAGGAACATTTTCATTTGTTCCGGGGAGGTGTTTTGTGCCTCATCCAAAATGATGAACGCGTCATTGAGGGTGCGCCCGCGCATATAGGCCAGTGGGGCGACCTCGATGGTGCCGGCCGCCATGAGGCGCGGGATTGATTCCGGCTCGATCATGTCGTGTAGCGCGTCGTAGAGCGGCCGCAAATAGGGGTCAATCTTGTCGGTGAGCGTGCCGGGAAGAAACCCGAGTTTCTCGCCCGCCTCGACCGCGGGCCGGGTCAGCACAATTCGGTTGACCTGTTTCGATTGCAGCGCGTGGACGGCCTTGGCCATTGCGAGGTAGGTTTTTCCCGTCCCGGCTGGCCCGATTCCAAAAACGACGGTGGTGGAGTCGATCGCCTCGACATAGCGCTTCTGGTTCAGGGTTTTCGGGCGGATCGTGCGGCCGCGCGAACTCAAGATATCGAAGGTGAGCACATCGGCGGGTCGCTCGCGGGTGGACGACGTGAGCATTTCCGCTGCGCGCTGTACCGCATCGGCGGTAAGAGGCTGCCCGGTTGCAGCAATGTCGATCAACTCGTCAAATAGTCTTTCGACCAGGGCCACATCGCCCGATTTACCGCGCAGCGTGATGGCGTTGCCCCGCACGTGAATATCAACATCCGCAAATCCGGTCTCTACCGCGCGCAAGACGCTGTCGCCATGACCGAGAAGCGAAAGCATCGGCACCGATTCCGGCACGGTTAAAACGTGTTCGATGCTTGAAGCACCACTTGGTTCACTCATATGCGGGCCGTAAGGGGCCGGGTCTCCTTTGGTGGGTTGGTTAAGTTTCTCATTTTGCTTCTTTAGCCCGGAGGCCACGTCATGGGTCGCCCGCCCAGCACGTGGCCGTGGACGTGAAATACCGTCTGGCCGGAAGCGCGCCCGGTGTTAAACACGAGTCGGAATTCACCGTCGCACTCGTTCTCAGCGATTTGGGTACCGGTGGCAATCATTTCGGCCAGCAGGCTCGGATCCACTGCGGAGAGCGAACCAACATCGTTGTGGTGTTCCTTGGGCAACACGAGCACGTGGGTGGGTGCTTGCGGATCGATGTCGCGAATCGCTAACACCCGCTCCGTTTCACTCACCACGTTTGCCGGGGCCTGGCCAGCGGCAATCTGACAAAAAATACAGTCACCTTCCATGCCTTAAGGCTATCGCTGAATGCTGCGGATGCGTAAGTGCTCAACCCGCGATTGACTGAAAGTAAGGCAAATGGAGGTGTGCCATGCGAAAATTCAGCAAGCACAAACTGTGGATGATCGGCTTTCTCGCAGCGGGCACGCTGGCGTTTAGCGTCGGCTGCGGCTCCCCATCTGAAACGTTTGGCTTCCATGAAGAGGGCCCGCGCGTTCCAAGTTTTGATCACCCCATCGTGATCGCCCACCCGGTTCGAAACACGACGGTAGAAAGCCCGCTGGTCTTAATGGGAGATGGGACTTCCCCCTTAGGGGTGGTGGATTATGAGGTGATTAACGATGACAGCGGCCAGATTGCGGATTCCGGTACCACGGAAGCTGGAAGCATGGGCAAGTTTTCAAAATACACTCAAGAACTCGACTTAGAACCGGGCAATTACACCGTCACGGTCAGCCAGCCCCAGGCCCCGCTTAGTTACGGAAAATCCGAGCCCTACACCACGTCACTGGGCTTTACGGTCAGCGGTAAGCGCACGCAGTAGCGACGTTGCCACCAAGCCCGCATTCCGCGCCCGCAACACATGCGGCCCCAGCGAAATTGGTCGCGCCCCGGCCGCAGTGAACTGCTCCAGTTCCGCCTCGCTGATGCCGCCTTCGGGGCCGATGATGCACCAGATCTGCCCCGCGTTTGGGAGCCCGGCGCTGTGAATAAGCCCATCAGCGCAGCCCTCATGCGCGATGAGAACGAGTGTTTTGGACGCTTGGGCGTCGGCCGGCTGGGCCGGACCGTCTTGAGCTGCAGCGCGCGTCGCCTGGCGGATTTCTTCTGTTAGCTGTTGATTTTGGACGACGTCTCGCACCCGGGGTACGTGTGCCCGCCGCGCCTGCTTGGTCGCCTCCCGCGCGGTGGCCTGCCACTTAAGTCGCGCGCGCTGCGCCTTCGATGCGGGCCACTTGGCGATCGAGCGCTGGGCTTGCCAGGGGATGATTTCATCCACGCCGGCCTCCGTCATGGCGGCAATCGCTTCATCTCCCCCGCCCTTGATCAGCCCCTGCACAATTGTGATGCGGGGGTGAGCGGGATCTTCACGCTGTAGCGCGCTGACCGAGATGGAGACTTCTCGACCCGCCACCTGGGTGATGACGCCGGATAAGCGGTGCCCGGCGCCGTCCACAATTTCGAGTTCTTCCCCGACCTGTCGTCGCTGCACGATTGCGGCGTGGTGGCCCTCCTGCCCCGCCAACACGTAGGTGCTGCCGATGTGTAAGGCGGCGAGGTCTTGTGGTGGAGCGAGAAAGACGGGCAGGCTCATCGGCCGGCGAACTTCTCCTTCAAGCGTGAAAATACCCCGTTATTTACGGGAGCTATGCGCGCATCGGGCCGCGCTTCATCCCGCTTCTCGGCTAGGTTGCGCAGGAGTTCACTTTGGTCATCGGTGAGATTGCGCGGAACTTCTACCTCGATGTGGGCGTGCAGGTCCCCGCGGCCGGGGCGCTGGAGGCGGCCCACACCTAAATTGGCCAACTTAATGTGGTCGCCCGGTTGGGTGCCCGGTGCAATGTCGAGTTCCTGCTTGCCGTCCAGGGTGTCAATTTCCAGGACGGTACCCAGGGCTGCCGCGGTCATCGGGATCGTAATGGTGCAGTGCAGGTCATCGCCCTGGCGGGTAAAGATGTCGTGGGGGCGCTCATAGATTTCTACGTACAGGTCGCCGGCTGGTCCCCCGCCCGGGCCAACTTCGCCCTGCTCCGGCATGCGGATGCGTGTGCCAGTGGCCACGCCAGCGGGAACATTAATCTTCAGATTGCGCCGCGAACGCACCCGACCCTCACCCGAGCACTCGGTGCACGGTTCGGGGATCACGGTGCCAAAGCCGTGGCAGGCAGAGCACTGGGCGGTGGTCATTACTTGCCCCAGGAATGAGCGCGCCACCCGCTGGACGGTTCCGCGCCCACCACACACCTCACAGGTGCGCGGTTCAGTGCCCGGAGCGCAGCAAGAGCCATCACAAACGCTGCAGACCACGGCCGTGTCAACTGTGACTTCTTCTTCCGTACCAAAGACCGCTTCGGACAGTTCAATATCGAGGCGCAGCAGCGCGTCCTGGCCACGGCGGCGGCGCGGAATCGGACCCTGCTGGCCCCCGGCGGCGCCACCGAAGAAGGTTTCGAAAATGTCTTCGAAGCCGAAGCCAGCCCCGCCCCCTTGGCCGCCTCCGGGAGCTGAAGGATCCACGCCCATGTCGTATTGCTGGCGCTTTTCAGCGTTCGATAGCACCTCATAAGCCCGCGAGACGTCCTTAAAGCGCTCGGCGGCATCCGGCCCGTCAGCGACGTCGGGGTGGAGTTCGCGGGCGAGCTTGCGGTAGGCACGCTTGATCTCAGTGGCGCTGGCATCGCGGGAGACGCCCAGAACTTCGTAGTAGTCGGTCACAGACTGCATCCTGATATCACTTAACTTTTTGACAATCGGTTAACTGGCAAGAATTCGAGAGACGTAGCGCGCCACCGCACGCACCGTCGCTATCGAGGTCGGGTAGTTCATCCGGGTGGGGCCCAGCACGCCCATTCGGGCTCGTACATCGTCACCAACGCCGTAGCCGGCGGACACCAGCGAGGTCTCAACCAGACCGGCGTGGATGTTCTCCGCACCGATTCGCACCGCGACGTCGTGGGCGTCCTCCGCCATTTCGTGTAGCAATCTCAGTAACACTACGTGCTCCTCGATTGCGTCTAGCACTGGGGATATCGAGCGGGTGAAGTCAATGTCGGCCCGGGCCAGGTTCGCGGTGCCGGCCAGGACCACGCGATCTTCGACCTCATCGACCAGCGCCTGGGTCAGCGCGGCGCTGATTTCGTTGATGGTGGCGTGCAGATGCGGCGGGAAAGTTTGCACCACCTCGGCCATGGCATCGCTAAGGGCCGCGGTGCGCAGCCCCGAGGTGGCGGCATTGATGCGCACGCGAACCTCCCCCAGCGTGGCCTCATCTAGGTCGGCATCAGTTTCGATTGTGCGCTGCTGGACGCGCCCAGCGTCGGTGATGACCACCAGCAAAATGCGCCGTTCGCCCACGGAAATGAGCTCAATATGGCGCACCGAGCTGCGTTTCAACGACGGGTATTGCACGATGGCGACCTGCTGGGTCAGTTGCGCCAGCAGCCGCACCGTGCGCTCAACAATGTCATCCAGGTCGTGGGCGCCATCGAGCAGTTTTTGGATCGCGCGCCGCTCGGCCGGGTTCAGCGGCTTGACGGTGGAGATTTGATCCACAAAGTAGCGATAGCCCTTATCGGTGGGAATGCGACCTGCCGAAGTATGGGGCTGGGCGATCAGACCGGCCTCTTCCAAGGCGGCCATGTCATTGCGGATCGTGGCGGGCGACACGCCGAGACGGTGGCGCTCAGCCAGTGCCCGGGAACCCACTGGTTCTCGCGTATCGACATAATCTTCCACAATCGCGCGCAAAACTGCCAGTTTGCGATCCTCCATCACGGCACACCTCCTCACCCAAAACCAGCACTCTACCCCTTCGAGTGCCAATCTTACGCCCTTTGGGTGAAATAGTTTCGTTAGTGTTCCCCCTGTGATGGATCGCTATGGCTTTGATGTTCTGGCTAATACGGAACCAAAAAAGGCGGCGCTGCCGCGAGTCCCTGCCGAACTGGGCTTGGTGGTGGAGGATGTTGACACCGGCTGGGTGGGCGCAATTGTTCGCGTTGAGCGCACGGCGGGTATGCCCGTAGTGGCATTAGAAGACCGCTACGGCAAGGTCCGTTCCTTTCCGCTTGGTCCCGGTTTTTGGGTAGATGGCCAGCCCATTGAACTGGTTCCACCGGCGCGGCAAGGGAGCGAAAAGCCAGCAAGGACGGCGTCCGGATCGATCGCGGTGAACCAGCGCCGGGCGCGGGTGGCACGGGGGTCACGCATTTGGGTGGAGGGTCGCCACGATGCCGAATTAGTGGAAAAGGTTTGGGGCGACGACCTGCGAATTGAAGGGGTCGTTGTGGAGTATCTCGAGGGCATTGATCATCTGGCTGATCGATTGATCGATTTCGGGCCGGGCGCGGGTAAGCAAGTGGGCGTCCTAGTCGATCACCTGGTTCCCGGATCGAAGGAATCGCGTATCGCGGCAGATATTCATCGGCAGTTTGGTAGCAGCGTGCTGGTATTAGGCCATCCGTATGTTGACGTGTGGCAGGCGGTTCGGGCGCAGCGGTTGGGATTGAAAAGCTGGCCAGATATCCCGCGTGGTATCGAATGGAAGCGTGGAATATTAGCCCATTTGAATATGCCAAATTCTGATCAAAAAGATGTTGCCAATGGTTGGAAATGGATTTTGTCCCGGGTGCGTGACTATCGGGATTTAGATGCCGCGTTACTGGGTCGCGTCGAGGAACTGATCGATTTTGTGACCCAATAGCGTCCAGGCGTGCCGCGTTTTCGCCGCCATGGCGGGATTTAAGACGCGTAACGTTTCTTCCGATATTGCTGACAGGGCCCCCTATCTGTCGATAAGGTCGGCTCGTTCAAGGAAGTTTTTCTTCTTTGTCAGTAAAGGGAGATTCAAATGACAGATCCGAACATGCCACCGCAGCCTGACGCGAATCAGCCGCAGGGCGAGCCCGGGTATGGCCAGCAGCCCCCGCCGCCGCAGCAGCAACCACAGCAGGGCTATCAACAACAACCCCCCGGGATACCAGCAACAACCCCCGCAGCAACCGCAGCCGGGTTACCAACAACAGGCACCCCAACAGGGATATCAGCAGCCGGGTTATCAACAGCAGGGCTACCAGCAACAGCCGGCCGGAGCCGGTTCGGCGCAGCCTTTTACGCCCAGCGAAGCGAATATGTGGTCCATGTTGAGCCACATAATTCCGATTATTTCGATTATTTGCCTCGCGGCGTTTAAAAACCGCAGCGCGCGGGTGAACGCGAATGCGAAGGAAGCACTAAATTTCCAGATCACGATGCTGGGTGGCGTAATCGCAATCAACATCTTGCGCGCCCTTTTTATCGCGCTCTTTATTGGAAGTTGGTCATCGGGCCTATGGACCATCGCCAACCTGCTCGGTTGGATTTCGACCGCGGGATGGATCGTATGGCTCGTATTCGCCATCATCGCGGGCGTGCAGTGCTACCAGGGAAGGGACTACCGCTACCCATTTGCACTGCGCCTGATCAAGTAATGCTCAGCTAGTCGGTGGCTATAGAAGCGGAGCGACTGATTTTAAGTTAAAGCCCGCACAACGGAATCTGCCAGCAGCCGCCCTCGGCGTGTTAAAACAACGCGTTCGTGGGCGGCTGCCGTTGTCTCTACCAGGTCATTGGCAACCAGATCTCGCACCGCAGCGCGGCTCGCCGGCCGCAAATCGGCAAAGTCCATTCCCTGGGCCAAGCGCGTTTGTAACAGCACATCTTCGAGATAGCGCGAGTCGTCGTCCAAAATTTCCATCCCGGCCGCCGGGCTACCCAGGGTGAGGCGCTGGGCATAGGTGGAGGGGTGTTTGACGTTCCACCAACGTGTTCCGCCGATGTGGCTGTGCGCCCCGGGGCCGATCCCCCACCAGTCGCCCCCGCGCCAGTAATTGACGTTGTGGTAGCAGTAGTTTTCTGGTGCGCGAGCCCAGTTGGAAATTTCATACCAGGACAAACCCGCAGCAAAAAACGCGTCGTCGGCGAGTTCATACTTCGTGGCCAGGTCGTCATCATCGGTGTTTGGCAGCTGCCCACGCCGGACCTGGGCGGCCATTTTGGTTCCCTCTTCGATGACGAGGGCGTAGGCGGAAATGTGGTCCACTTCGCAGGCTAAGGCGGTTTCGATCGAGGTTTGCCAATCGGAGACCGTTTCACCCGGAGTGCCATAAATCAGGTCCAGTGACACCTGCAAACCGGCATCTTTCGCCCACTGCAACACGGTGGGAATGCGGGCGGGGTCATGGGTCCGATCCAGGGTCGCTAAGACGGCGGGGACGGCGGATTGCATGCCAAAAGACACGCGGGTGAACCCCGCGGCAGCAAGCTGGCCCAGCCCGGCGGCAGTGACGGAATCCGGGTTGGCCTCAGTAGTGATTTCCACGTCGGGGGTAAGACCCCAAGTGGAGGCGATGTCGTCCTTCATCGCGATCAAATCGGATACCGGCAACAGCGTTGGAGTCCCGCCGCCAAAAAATATGGTGCGCACGGGGCGGCGAGGTAATTCGCGTTCGGCCAGTGCGCGGGCGGCGAATTGCAGTTCGCGGCGCACGTTTTGCGAGTATTCCGCCCGCGATCCCCCGCCCCCCAATTCCGTGGCGGTGTAAGTATTGAAATCGCAATAACCGCAGCGAACCGCGCAAAAGGGAACGTGAACATAAACGCCAAAGGGGCGCTGCGCGGCGCCTCTTAAAACGGATTTCGGGAGCGCGAATTCAATCGGTTGCGTGCCGATCACTTCTTGGCCTTGGCATCCTTGGGCTCGTCCGCATCGGAGGACAGCGCCGCGATGAAAGCCTCCTGCGGCACATCGACGCGCCCGATGGTCTTCATGCGCTTCTTACCCTCTTTTTGCCGTTCAAGGAGCTTCCGCTTACGGGAAATATCGCCGCCATAGCACTTGGCAAGCACGTCTTTGCGGATTGCCCGCACGGTTTCCCGGGCAATGATCCGCGAACCGATCGCGGCCTGGACCGGAACTTCGAATTGCTGACGCGGGATCAGTTCACGCAGCCGCCCGACCATCATGAGTCCGTAGGAATACGCCTTATCGGTGTGGACGATCGCGCTAAAGGCATCGACGCGTTCGCCCTGCAGTAAGACGTCAACCTTGACCAGGTCGGAGGCTTGATCACCTACCGGTTCATAATCCAGCGAGGCGTAGCCGCGCGTGCGGGATTTCAACTGGTCGAAGAAATCAAAAACAATCTCCGCCAGGGGCAGCTCGTATCGGATTTCCACGCGCTCGGGCGAGAGGTAGTCCATCCCCTGCATCGAGCCGCGCCGGTCTTGGCACAGTTCCATCACCGGGCCAATGAATTCCGAGGGCACTAAGATCGTGGCGCGCACCATCGGCTCCATGACGTGGTCGACCTTGCCCTCGGGGAACTCCGAGGGGTTGGTGACGGTGTGCTGGCTGCCGTCCTCCATCGTTACCTCGTAGATAACGTTGGGAGCGGTCGAGATTAAATCGAGGTCAAATTCGCGCTCGAGGCGCTCGCGCACAATTTCTAAGTGCAACAAACCCAAGAACCCACAGCGAAAACCAAAGCCCAGCGCCACGGAGGTCTCCGGCTCAAACACCAGCGCAGCGTCATTTAGTTTCAGCCGGTCAAGGGCATCGCGCAGCACCGGATAGTCGGACCCGTCAATTGGGAAAAGTCCGGAAAAGACCATTGGTTTGGGGTCTTGATAGCCACTTAGTGGTTCTTCTGCCCCGTTTTCCCGCGTGGTGACCGTGTCGCCCACTCGGGATTGGCGCACATCTTTCACTCCCGTAATCAGGTATCCGACCTCGCCCACGCCCAGACCCTGGGAGGGAACGAAGTCGGGGGAAATTACGCCAATTTCGAGCAGTTCACTATTGGCATGCGTTGACATCATTTCAATGCGCTCCCGTGGCTGGAGTTCACCGTCAACAACGCGCACATAGGTGACAACGCCGCGAAACGTGTCATAGACAGAGTCGAAAATCATCGCGCGGGCCGGGGCTTTGGGGTCCCCATCGGGAGCGGGGATTTCGGCGACGATGCGGTCTAGAAGTTCGTCAACGCCTTCGCCGGTTTTACCGGAGACCATCAGGCACTCTTCCGGTTCGCAGCCGATGAGTCCGGCCAATTCTTCGGCGAAGCGCTCGGGCTGGGCGGCTGGAAGATCAATCTTATTCAAAACCGGGATGATCGTGAGGTCATTTTCCAGCGCCAGATAAAGATTCGCCAGCGTTTGCGCCTCAATACCTTGAGCGGCATCAACAAGCAGCAATGCGCCTTCGCAAGCGGCCAGTGAGCGGGAAACCTCATAGGTGAAGTCCACGTGCCCGGGGGTGTCGATCATGTTGAGGGTGTACATCTCATTTTGCGTAGCCCAGGGCATGCGGACAGCCTGGGACTTAATCGTGATGCCGCGCTCGCGCTCAATTTCCATCCGGTCCAGAAATTGGGCGCGCATGATGCGCTCTTCCACGACGCCGGTCATTTGCAGCATCCGATCCGCGAGCGTCGACTTGCCGTGGTCGATGTGCGCGATGATGCAGAAATTTCGAATCTGCTCAATCGGGGTGGCTGCCGGGGCATGTGGTTTAGGGCTCGACACTTACTCATCCTGCTCGACGAAACTGGACAACGCCCATCATCCCACGAGGAGATCGCTGGTGTTCCACAGGTGGGGACGGCAAGGTGCCCGATGTCACCCCGGGTCACTAAGATTGTGAACTGTGAGTAGCGAACCTCCGAGTGTGGCCCCAGAAGAAACCGATACGGATTTCCCTAAAATTACTGTGCGTGAAGCACAGCAAGACGACATTCGACCCATCGTGGAGCTCATCGCCGATGATGAGATTTCGGCCCTGCGGGAAGACTTGGCTGACCCTTTGCCCACTTCGTATTTGGAGGCCTTTGAGGCAATAACTACCGACCCGCGGAGCGAACTTTTGGTAGCTGAACACGACGGTGAAGTATTGGCCACACTCCAAATCACCTACTTACCGGGCCTGAGCCGCCGCGGCAGCGAGCGAGCTCAGATCGAAGCAGTGCGGGTGGCCCGCGACACTCGGGGAATGGGGCTTGGAACGCACTTATTGAATGAGGCCATCGAACGAGCTAAGACGCGCGGTTGCGGCCTCGTTCAACTGACCTCCGATGCGCGTCGCCGTGATGCCCAGCGTTTCTACCGGCAGCTCGGTTTTGCAGAGACGCATGTTGGCATGCGATTGGTGTTAGAGCCGCAATGAGTCAAGCAGCAACAGGTCGCGGGGCGGGCGGGCGTGGGGCGGCGGGACGCGGGCGTAAGAGCGCGAGTGCAAAGATCGCCTGGACCGATGCTCCTTTAGCGCCGGTGGTGCTTCTTAGCGGTCCCGAGGGGCTGTTGGCTGATCGCGCTGAGCAGCGAATCTTGGAATTGGCGCAGGAATCTGATCCCAGCGTCGAAGTTACGCAGCTTGAAGCGGCCGGCTATGAACGCGGCACACTTGAAATGCTGGCCAGCCCGTCACTATTTGGGGAACAAAAATTAGTAATCGTCTCCGGGGTGGAACAAACCAATGACGATTTTCTTGCTGAAGCCACCGATTACGTAGCTGCTCCCCCGGCGGATGTTTGGCTCATTTTGCGCCATGGCGGGGGCGTGCGCGGAAAGCGCTTGCTGGATGCAATTAAGGCGTCCCAGCACCCGATTGTGGATTGTGACGTGATTAAGCGCGATGCGCAAAAGGCCGATTTTGTATTTGCTGAGTTCCGCCGGGCTCGGCGGCGGGTAAATTCCGAGGCGGTGCGGGCCCTGGTAGATGCCGTGGGCAGCGACCTGCGGGAACTTGCGGCTGCCTGTGGTCAGCTTATTTCCGATACTTCCGGTGCCGTCTCCGCCGATTTAGTGGACAAGTATTACGGGGGCCGCGTCGAAGCTAACGCCTTTAAGGTCGCGGACGCGGTCGCTGCTGGCCGCCGCGGTGAAGCCCTGGTGAATCTGCGTCACGCACTAGCCACCGGCGCGGATCCGGTGCCGATCGTGGCCGCATTGGCCATGAAAATGCGCGCGCTCGCCAAGGTCGCGGCGGCGCGCACCCGCGGACTTTCAGCACGTGATTTGGGCATGGCGCCCTGGCAGGTCGACCGCGCGCGTAAGGAACTTGCTGGCTGGACACCGGACGGCATCGCGACCGCAATTTCGGCCATAGCCCAAGCAGATGCTGAAGTAAAAGGCTTAAGCCGCGACCCAATTTTCGCGGTGGAGCGCGCGGTGCTGCGCATCGCCGATTGCCATGGCCGCGACTTCACCTTGCAAGGATGAACGAAACGCCGGGCCGAAGTCTTTGAGCAGGCCGCGCCGGGGCAGAATTCGCTCAGCCGACCGCGTCGGGCTACCTCGTCCGCGCCGACTGCCCGGGCGAACCTTCGTCAAACACGACTGGGCCGGCACCTTGAATCAGATGCCGGCCCAGTATGAAGTTCAAACGTCGGAAATTAGAGCGCGTTTACGGCCTTTGCCAGCGCGGACTTCCGGTTTGCCGCTTGGTTCTTGTGAATGACACCCTTGGCGGCGGCCTTGTCCAGCTTGCGGGACGCGGCTTGCAGTGCAGCATCAGCGTCTTCCTTGTTGCCAGCAGCAACAGCTTGCCGGACGCGCCGGACATAGGTGCGCATTTCTGACTTAACCGTCAGGTTGCGCTCGCGCGACTTTTCATTGGTCTTGTTGCGCTTGATCTGGGACTTAATATTTGCCACGAATAGATCTCTCTGTACTTCTCGCCGAAGCGATTGGTGAACATTGCCGTGAGGGCGGCTGCCTGCTACCGGGGCTGGCGTGGGGCACCATTGGCGGTATCAGACTCGAAATACTCTACAGGCTTAGGCGGCTAATTAGGAATTCACCCTGGTTTCCAACAGCATCTGCAGGTCGTCATCGCTGCCCGGGGTCAACATCACTCGACCGTGCCGATCCGTACTGCCAATTTGGGTGCCGCGGTTTGCGTACATATCCCAGGCGCTTTGGCTTGGATGACCGTAGTCGTTTTCCGCGCCAACACCAATCAAGGCAACGCGCGGTTGCAGTAGTGCGGCAAGTTCCTCAGATTGCCGATTTGATCCGTGATGCGCCATCTTGAGCACATCCACCTGAATTTGTGGTAAGTGCGCATGAAGGGAGCGCAACACTCCGCGTTGGCCAGATTCTTCAACATCGCCCAGCGCGAGCAGCCAAACCTCGCCCTGCGTAGTTGCAATGCGCAAAGCCAATACATTCGACAGGTCGTTCACGCTGGTACCGTCATCCGCGCCGGCGGGCATGAGATCCACGGCCCGTGCCGTGGGCCAAACTAGCTGCCATTCGATTCCCGGTAATTTGCCATAATTTTTGATTCGACCCTCCGCGTGCACGCTCGTTCCAGCAACAAATTGATCGACCGAAAGACCCGAGTTCGCCAATTCCGGCTCCGGTAATGACTCCACCAACATTCCGGTGGATTGCTCGGCTGAGACCGCTGCGAGAACTGCTTGGGCGGGCCCGGAAGTTGCCCGGGGTTCTTCCCATACTGGGACGAGGACCTCTTGGACCTCCGCCTGGTCTAATACGGGCTCCAAGCCACCAACGTGATCTAAGTGCCAGTGCGTGAGGACTAGTAGGTCGATCTCATTCACGCCCAGGTCCTGCAAACACTTTGCGGCGGCAGTGCCCGGTGGCCCCACGTCAATCATCATGATGGCTCCGGGGCTGGAGCGAATAACCAGTGCATCCCCCTGCCCCACGTCACACTGGACGGCGAACCAGTCTCGCTCGGGGTAGCCCCCTCCAGCCAGACCGCGCAGGTTTTTTCCCACGCCGGTGCCGGCGATAAGCACCACGATCAGCACCGCGCTCCCGCCCAAAATCCCGTAAAACCGGCGGTGGACGAAAAAATGCGCCCCAAAATGCCTCGGAAGGTACGCGCGGCCTACCAGCGCGGCCGCGATGAGAATGACCGCCGCTCCCAACGCCCACCAGGCTCCCGGTGGTGGGGGCCATTCCACCGTCGCGCCAGGTAGCGCAGCCATGGTCTGGGCCACACTCGAAATTCCCTGTGCTGGCAAAACGGTCAACCACAAGATGGCCGGAGCCAGCGGCGGCACGATAAGACACATGAGTAGACCCGCAGCGCCGGGCAGCGAAATAAACGGAAACAGCGGCGTAGCCAGCACGTTGGCGGGCAGCGAGTACAGCGTTAATCGCGGATCAATCGCGAGCAATACCGGCAGGCAGGCGACTTGCGCGCTGGCACTTACCGCGAGCGCGAGCGCGAGCGTTTTTGGAATCCGGCGCTCTCGAAGCCACTGGCTAACGGGCCCAGCGGCCATAACGATGGCCGCGGTAGACAGAACGGACATCGAAAATCCGGCGTCGCGGGCCAGCCACGGATCCAAAATCAGCAGCACAATTACCGCCACCGCCAGGGCCGAAATTGCGCGGGATTTACGGCCGCGCAGCAGCCCAAATAGTCCTACCGCGCCCATGACTCCGGCGCGCAGCACTGATGGTTGGGGCCCGGTAACGATGATGAAAGCACTCAAGGTCACAAGCGCGGCGGACGCCCGCACCCAGCGGCGACGGCGCAGCGACCAGTGGCGCGGGGGCCGGGTCAGGCCAAGGGCTGCGCCGATGATCAAAGTGCAGTGCGCGCCGGAGACGGCTGTTAAGTGAGTCAAAGATGTATCGCGCATGGCCTGGTCGACTTCTGTAGGCAGTTGCGAGGTGTCGCCAACGACAATCCCGGGCACCAGCCCGCGCGCATCTGCCGGTAAAGCCGCGGCGGCGCTGCGAAATCGCTGGCGCATCTGGCCGCCCGCGGCGTACACCCCGGAGGGCGGCGCCACACGGTCGATTTCAGTCGCGAACAAAATCCCTCGCGCGGCATCACCGGCATCAGTTGCTTTGAGTTTTCCAGCGAAATCGGCCGTTTCCCCGGCCTGCAATTGGGCAAGTGAATCATCACCCATCACGACGAGTCGCGCGCCGTAGTCCTCCCTGTGGCCGCGATGCTGCGCGCTTTGCACACTGAGTTCGACCCGCCACCGCTGCCCCTGCCAGGAAACGGCCGGGTTTTGGCGTAATTTACGCACGTCGCTGCTGATTTTGCCGCGTACTTGCACCCAGCCTTCGGTGCGCTGGGCCTGAAATAGCAAGGAGTTCTCGAACTGGGCTTCCTTTACAGCAATGATCCCTAAAACCGCGCCGCTTACCCCACCCGCGAGCAAAACAACCAGCACGCCGCGCTGCCACACGCGGGCGTTTACCGGATATTTGCGCCGCGCCCACAGCAATAGGCTCATCAGAATCACAACGCTGACGCCGGCGCTCAGGGCCACTGTGCGTACCAATCCCGCGCCGACCCCAATGCCCCAAGCCGCACTGCCCCAAGCGCCGATTGCCGCGGGCAGCAGCCGCAGGTCATAGCGGGCGGGAAGTTTGCGTTTTTGGCCCGCGCGCTTTGGGCTCATACGGTCACCAGCGGCTCGAGCTGCGCAAAGACTTTTGGGCCCACGCCCGAGATTTCGTGTAATTCATCGACGCTGCGAAAACCGTCATGGTCCTGACGCCAAGCGACAATTCGACCGGCCATCACGGGCCCTACACCGGGAAGATCTTGCAGCTGCGCTTCGGTTGCGGTGTTTAGGTTAAGGACGGCGCCACTACCCGGGTCGATTTCGGTGCCGGGATCGCTGGAGTGCTCATTTCCGCCCGCCGCGGCTGGCGGCGTATAAGGCGCTAGTAACTCGGGCGGATCTTCATCTGCGGCGAGAACGGCTAGAAATTCCTCATCTTGGAGTGTGCGGGCCAGATTCAAACGCGTCAGATCTGCCTTTGCGGTCGGCCCGCCAGCCGCTTCGATCGCGTCAATAACCCGCGCACCGACTGGCACGGTATGTACGCCGGGTTCGGCCACGTGCCCAATAATGTTGATGGTTAGTGACTGCTGAGCCGTGGTCTCGGCACTGGGTGTTTGCACATCGGCACTGGGTGTTTGCGCATCTGCACTGGGCGTTTGCGCTTCTACCCCGGGCGTGGCCGCCGGGGCGGTGGGCGGTATTTCCACTGCGGCGGGTTGGTTCTTCCACGGCGCCCACACCGCCAAAACACCGATGCCCAAAGCGAGCAAGATGGCAAAAACAATTCGCAGTGACAGGCCCGGGCGCGTGCCATCACGCTGCGAAGAAGCATCAGTTTCGGGCAGTGCATGGCGATCGATGCGGCGCAAAACGGCGCGGCGGTCGTCTTCAAGTCCGGGGCGGGCCATAGTTGGGCCAGCGTAGAAAAGTCCGCGCCGGTTATTGGTTGTTAAAAGTAAATCTGTCTAAAAACCGGACTTAAGGCTGCGTGTGTATAACTGGCTGCATCACTCGTGCATAACTGGAGCGACTATTGCCGCCACCACGCCCGGGCCCACATGCGCCCCCACCACCGCGCCGGCATCGGTCAATACGCGGTTGCGTACCCCCGCACCGAGCCCGGCGGTGATTTGCCGCAGGGCTTCTTCGCCCGCTCGCGGTGCTCCCAGGTGCTGCACTGCGATATCAACGGCCGGGACGTCGTCCAAAATCGCTCTTCCGCTGCTGAGGGTTCGGGCAACGAGGCGTTCCAAAGCCCGGCGGCGGGTGCGGACTTTTTCACTGAGTTCGATGTGACCGTCCGCGACCGTGAGGAGTGGCTTTACCGCCAATGCGGTGCCCAGCAGCGCTGAGATGGAGCCGATCCGGCCGCCGCGGTGTAAAAACTCGAGGGTGTCGACGTAAAACAGCACGCGGGCGCGTTCCATTACTTCGGTCGCAGTCTTTGCCATATGGCGTGCCGTGGCGGGGGCTGCTAACTCACCGTTTTTCACCGAGGCGGCCTCCGCACTGGCCTGGCACGCTTCGACGGCGGCATTGGCCCCGAAGCCTAAGATCATGCCGGCCGTTTTGGAATCCACTACCTCCACCGGGATGGGGGCGGTTTTTGCTGCCGTAACGGCCGCATCATAAGTACCGGACAGCTTTGCCGAAAGGTGTAGTGACACGGCCGCCTCATAGCCGGCGGCTGCCAGTTCTTGATACACGGCCGCGAATTCATCCGGCGCGGGACGCGAGGTTGTTAACACCTCGCCAGATTGCAAAGCGGATAGGACTTCCGCGCCGGTGATGTCGACGTTTTCATGAAAATCCCGCTCACCGCGCTGGACTAACAGCGGCACGATGCGCACCGCTTCCAAGTTCGGTAATTGCGCGCCCGACAGCCCCGAGGTCGAGTCCGTAACCACCGCGACGCGGGGCCTATTTGGCAGCGCAGACATGTTTTACGCCGGGACGATGTTTACCAACCGCGGTGCCCGCACAATCACTTTGCGCACCCCGCGCCCATCCAGGGCTTTTTGCACCGGAGCGCTGGCAAGGGCAGCGGCCTCCAGGTCGCCTTCAGAAATATCGGGTGATACTTCCAGGCGATCGCGTAGTTTTCCGGCCACTTGCACCACGCAGGTCACGGAATCTTCCACCAGCAGCGATTCATCGACGCTGGGCCATCCGGCCCGGAAAACAGTTGGTTCATGGCCCAAATTCGCCCACATATCCTCCGCCGTATAGGGCGCGAAGAGGGACAAGATGATCGCGGTCGCCTCGGCGGCTTCCCGCACGGCCGGATCCCCGGCGCCCGCACCGGAATCAATGACTTTCCGGGTGGCATTCACCAGTTGCATGAGCCGGGCGACGACGACGTTGAAGCGAAACGCCTCAATTTGCTCGGCGCACTCATCCACGGTGCGGTGGATTAGTTGCCGCAGCGCGCGGTCCCCGGTAGAGAAGTCCGCGCCGGGCTGGGATGTGACATCGTTCGAAACGCGCCAGGCCCGGGCCAAGAACTTCGCCGAACCGGTCGGCGAGACATCGGCCCAGTCAATGTCGTCTTCCGGCGGCCCGGCAAATGACATGGTCACACGCAGCGCATCGGCGCCGTGTTGTTCCAGCTCATCGGAGAAAATAACCAGGTTGCCCTTCGACTTCGACATCTTGGCCCCGTCCATTAGGACCATGCCCTGATTGAGCAGCGCTTTGAACGGCTCGGAGAAGTCGACATATCCCATG
>DAHVRJ010000043.1:0-5198 GCA_027322505.1 Demequinaceae bacterium | reverse complement strand
CGTGAGTTTGATGGATTTTTCACTGCGGTGGATGCCGTTGTGGAGGATCGCATGTGGCGCGTGAAAGCTGGAGACGATCCAATTGACGCGCTCGGCCTGCAACGTCCGTCGGCGACCTGGACCTACATGCTGCGAGATGACCCATTCGACGACGCTATGGGCCGGGCGGCCTCAGAGATTCGACGCCGAATACGTCGGCTGATAGACCGCACAGCGAAGAACGATCATTAGCACGGCTTCCCCGGACGGATGATGATGTTGGGTCTTCATCTTGATTGACCTTTGTCCCTATAGAAGTGAGAACAGTTAATTCCCGCAGCGCTTGGGGGTGCCAGCTGGCGAAGATGAACTATGTGAAGATCAATTGCTGTGGCCTCTGACGTTTGGCTAAATCAGCCCGGAGTCGCAGGTGTCGCAAGACGCGGTGCGTTTGGCGTAGTGCGACTGAGACTGCGTCTTTCCCCGGCGATATTTAACCATTTTTTGGCGGGGGCAATGACCCAGAGGGGATAACCCATGCGTTGCCGACTTTCACCGCATAGATCGAACCGGACTCGATGCGCTGAATTACCGCGGAGCGAGTGATGCCCATTATTTGGGCGGCCTGCGTGACGCTAACCAAGTCCGGGATGTGTGTGAACCCCTCTTGGCGGTCGAACTCTTCGCTTGTGAGCACTTTAAGGCCAGTAATTTCACCGAACTTTTCGGTTACCGCCGTGGCGATCGCAATGGCCTGTTTCCCGCTATCCGCCGGAAAACTGATGTTAATCGCATGCTCGTCACGCTGCTCGCGGAACGTATATACACCGTGGAACGCTTCGATCACTTCCATAATCTCATCCGGTGTGGTGCTCGTTTTAAAGTCGACTTCTGCGGTGTAATGGCGCATTTTTACGGGCTGACTACCTTCGGTTTGGTGGGCGGGAAACAACAGTTGAGTGCAGGCTCAGTACGCGAAGTAATCAAACATGGGCCCGTCCCTGTCGATTCTCGAATTACGCACTAAGCCTGTCTAAATGTAAAGCATAGGCTGCCTGACCGAGAAGCCGCAGCTAACTTCGCCAAGAATTGCATACGGGCTTGGGAACTCCGCACCATGATATGCGTCATGGATATGACATTAATAGCCCGCTAGACCGCGGCCTTAGTTCTGCGCTGCTCACGCCGCTTCACCAGAAACACGCCCGCCGTAATGGCTGCGAGCACAAGCACAGTCACTGCCGTGCCGACAGTTGTTCCCAGCTCGAATAATTTGTGCAACGGCCAGCTTACGGCCGCGAAATCGGTATCCAGAAGTGCAGTTCCGGCCAGATCATTTTCGACCATGATGGGGTATAGCATCTGCGGCGCAATCGAGATAAGCACGCCGATCACGGCGGAACCAGCGGCTGCTCCTTTCCAACCGCCCGTCGCGTTGCCAAATACGCCGGCCGTGCCACCGATAAAGAAGTAGGGCAGAGCCACGGGAATAATCACGGTCTGCCCGGTGGCGATCCACACTCCCATCATGACCAGCCCCATAAAGTAGGAGACTAAAAATCCTAAAATTACGGCGGTGGGGGCGAAGGGGAACACCGCGGGAGAATCCAGCGCCGGTCGCACCCCGGGCACAAGTTTGTCGGAAATTCCCTTAAACGCGGGCACGATCGCCCCGAGCAGCATCTCCACGCCGTTAATCAAAATAAACACCGCGGCGGAAAATATGAGCGCCTGTAAGAACGGGAAAAGCAGCCAGTTAATATCGCCAGCTACCTCGCGGGCCACCTGGGGGCCCGCGGCGAAGGCCGCGATGTAGAAAAACACGATCATTGTGACCGCGATTGCCGATACGTAGTCCCGGAAGAAACTCAGTGACTTGGGAAGCTTAATCTTCTCGGTGCTCTCTTCCGGGTTTCCAACGTGCTTGCCGATCCACGATGAAAGCGTGTAGCCCAATGCATCGAACTGCGCGAGCCCGAAGTCGTTATGGCCCGTAATGCGCTGCATTGCGTGCCGGGCAAGCCACGGAAAATATGTGGAAAAGAAGCCCAACACCACGCCACCGACGGCGATTGTGGTGAACGCGCTGACGCCGCTGGCTTGCAGGGCCAGGGTGAGCATCGTCGCGAAAAACAGCGAGTGCTGCCCCGCCAAAAACACGTATTTCATCGGAGTGAGGCGCGCAAAAATAATGTTGGTGATGAGGCCAATCATCATTACCGAGGCAATAGGGGAACCGTATTTTTCTAGAGCAATCCCCACCACCCCCTCGGCGAAGGGAAGCACTCCGTCCACGTTAAAGCCCGCGATGAAAAGCGCTTGGAAAGCCTCGAGCGTTCCGACTGCAGTATCTGCGCCGATCAGAAAAATCAGCAGACCCACAACAGTCTTGACGGTCCCGCTGAAGACCTCCGTAAAGGGTTTTCGCTGTAGTAGAAGCCCGATTAGTGCAAAAATTCCAACCAGAATTTCCGGTCGCACCAGTACATCGGTCACGAGAACGGTTACAAAATCCACTCGCTGCTCCTTTGCGCGTATTTAAAATGAAAATATCGCGCTTTGTCTATACATGGGGTCAGCGCCCCCGTACTCAGCGTTGCGATGGCGGTTTCTAGCCCAGAAATCGCTGAACGCACCCGTTCCATTCCCGCACCGCTTTGGCTTTTTGCATTCCATGTCTGTTAGGCATCGCAACTGGTGCAACAAGTGATCTAGCGTGAAGGTATGAACACGGCACTTAAAGTTGCGGGAGTCCTCGTCCTCATTGTGACGGTACTCCTGGCGCTGGTTTGGGTGTTTCAGCGCTCGCTCGTGTTCTTGCCTGACAAGGCAGATCCAGGTTCTGCGACGGATCGCTTTGATCACGGGCAGGATGTCACTTTGTCGACCGCCGACGGCTTGGAATTATCCGCGTGGCTGATTTCGCCCGAAGCTCCGGTAGACCGCGAAATGGGGCTGCTTTACGCCCCTGGAAACGGTGGCAACCGCGCGGGCCGAATCGGAATTGCGCAGTTGCTGGCCGATGCGGGTTTCACGGTGTTACTCATGGATTACCGCGGATATGGTGGAAACCCCGGTAGCCCTTCGGAAGAGGGACTGGCAAATGATGCTGTTGCCGGGGTCGACGCGCTCACAGATCTAGGTTTTGCGGCAGAAAATATCATCTACTTTGGTGAATCCATCGGTACGGGTGTTGTCGCCCGCCTCCAAGATTCCCACCTTCCAGCCGGCGTGGTGCTGCGCTCCCCATTCCCCGATTTTGCGGCCGTAGCGGGTGAACATTACCCCTACCTGCCCGTTCAGGTGCTACTGCGCGACCGCTTCGAAACTGTGGAATACCTGCAAGACAGCCAAGTGCCCACCACAGTCGTCTACGGTTCCGCAGACAATATAGTGCCAGCTGAACTGAGCGCTTCAGTTGCAACCGAAGCGGGCAATCTGCATGAAGAACTCGTTCTTCAAGGCGTCGGGCACAACGATGCCCCCATGTTCGGGCAGCCAGTGGTTGACACAGCAGTGCGGTTAGCTAGCGAATAGCAGGTGTGCACGACGCTATGTGCGAACCCAGCACAGCATCAAAAGGTGCCGTGAACTTTGAACCAGCGTGTCCTCCTGCCAGGTAGGCAAGTCGCCTGATCCCGGCTCCAATCGACTCGCAGAGTGATGTCGCTTCAGAGCTAAGGCAGGAAACGCAACACACACAATTCAACGCTTTTGAGTCAGACGCGGCGGATTCGCCGTCGAAGTTTATAACTCCCGAAAACTTTACTTACATAAACGCCTAAGCCAAGGGCTTGTGTCATACCCGGATCGGTGGCCCATCTATGGAAATCCGGGCCCGCGGTGTTACAGTTGTAACTGCAACCATAAGCGGGCAGCAAAACTTACCCGACTTCCCCTTGAGATAGGCCGCCATGTCCACGAAAACTAAAGAAGCCATCATTGTCGATGAAACTTTACGTGCTGAGGCAGAAGACTTCGTAAACAAGATCGATGACATTCAGGTCACTGGTGTTGAAGTCAGGTTAAGCAATGGCGATGTCCTGCCGCTGCCGCCGCGCTTAGCTAAATTCATTGAACGCATGATTGAGGCCGCCACTGCGCAAACTACGCGCATCATGTCACTGCCGGAAGAGTTAACAACCACGGTCGCTGCTGATCAATTAGGTGTATCAAGGCCGACTCTTATGAAATGGGCGCGACAAGGCAAAATTGACTCACATAAAGTCGGCTCACACCACAGGTTTAAGACCAGCGACGTACAGAAACTTGCCAAGCAGCTTCATGAAGAGAAACAACGCGCTTTTGCAGAACTCCGCGCGCTGGACGAGCAGCTCGAAGAATAGTTCCAAATTTGTCATAGCCATTGGCTCGTATTCAAGCGTGCCAATGCGGGTTTTTGTAGATGCCAATGTGCTGTGTAGCCGTACGCTGCGTGATTGGCTTTTTTTAACGCGCCTTGAAGCTGGTATGTATACGCTTCATGCCACCAGAGATGTGATCGTCGAGACCCTTCGAGCAACGCGACATCGCAATGCAAAAGCCTCCGGCAAATTCATCACGGACTTAGAAGCGAAACTTTACGCATCGCTGGATGAAGTATTTGATGATTTTTCTAGTTCAGAATCTGTCCCCGGCATCGATATTAACGATCTGCACGTGCACACTGCCGTACTTCATTGCAAGGCAGATGCCTTAATTACTCAAAACGTTAAAGATTTCGGTGATCCGGCTGATTTGGCCTACGAACTCTACACGCCGGATGACTTCCTCTGCCTTGCCGACGACAGTAGCCCACTTACCATGCGCAGTGTCACAAAGAAACAGAATAACTATTGGCAAAATCGGCCGGACTCCAAGAAAAAATCGTTAACAGAAGCCTTGCATGGCGCAGATTGTCCGGATTTTGCTATAAGAGTGAACCAGCACCTACGTGTGCTATCGGGCGTTCGTAAATCTTTTGAGCGCAGCCGTTAGTCACGAACAACTTTCGTCGCGCTCCCTCCGTAAGTCAGCCCCACCTAGTAGGCTGCTGCCAGTCCTAAAGTCCGAACTAAAAGGCTTATCCCTGTGCTGAATCACGCATCCTTCATCTGGAACGCCGCCGATATTTTGCGCGGAACTTATAAGCAACACCAGTATGGTTCGATTATTTTGCCGTTCACGGTGCTGGCCCGTTTAGACGCGGTGCTGGCCGAAACGAAAGCCGCTGTTGTAGA
>DAHVRJ010000079.1:0-6777 GCA_027322505.1 Demequinaceae bacterium | reverse complement strand
GGCGCCACGGGTGCTGTCAACCAAACACCAGCAGTCCCCGCGGCAGGCAGTGCAGCTTGCCGCAGTTCGGTGGCCTGCGTAAGCTGCGCAGGCGTTGCGGGTGTAGCTCAATGGTAGAGTTCCAGCCTTCCAAGCTGGCTGTGCGGGTTCGATTCCCGTCACCCGCTCCAAATCAATGCTGGGCGAGCCCAACTAATGGGCCCGAATTTATGGCACCGCTGATCAAATTTGCAGCTTTCTACCGCCCCCAGCGGCAAAAGGCTGCACTTTATTGCCGCACCGCGCTTCCTCAAACAGCATATTCTTGTCATCACCAAGGGTTTCAGGTAGAATTCAAATTATGCTGGCGGCAACCTGGTACGCGGATGTTGATTTCATAGCGGCTGATCCTCTTACGCCGGATATAGCAATAAGTATCACCAAGCTTCTCGCCTCCCACGGCGCTGCGATGAGCCTCAGTCCGGACGGGGGAACTGCAGGAATAAGCCTTGCTGTCGATGCGGAAAATGCCCTCGAAGCCGCAAATGAGGCAGCTCGCATTGTCGACGATGTAGTCAACACCGGCATTGAAATCATCAAACTTGATGTGCGCGATGCTTCCACAATGACGGAGGAAATCACCACGCCGGTCATCCCGGATCTTGTTAGCTATGCGGAGATTGCCGAGATCGCCGGCGTATCTCGTCAGCGGGCGCGCCAGTTTGCAGATATTGAAGGCTTCCCGAAGCCGGTTGTCGAGACCGCCGCAGGACCCTTGCGCTTAAAAACATCAGTCGAAGCATGGGTGGAGCGCCGAAACACAAAGCCGGGGCGACCTCGAAAAACCGCATAAAGCCGCGCGGTAGCACCCAATCACCTAGATGACGTAGTAGGAAAAGGTTCGGGGCGCCGTCCAAAATTGAAGGGGACGCGGAACGGCGTGATCCTTGCCAAAGCACCTGTGTAAACTTGATCCCAACTTTGAGCCCGAGGGTTCCATCTCGGCTCGGTACGGGGGCCAAACAAACTTGGAGGCTCCATGTCTAATGCGCTACCGCACACTGAAATTGACGTTCTGGTTGACTGCGATACCGGGTTGGATGACGCCCTAGCGCTCCTGCTCCTTTTCCGCGTCCCGGGCGTGCGCGTCCACGGTGTGACCTGCGTAAACGGCAATGTGGGTGTTGACCATGTCACCCGCAACACGCTCAGCGTTTTGGACGTCGCCGGCGCCCCCGATGTTCCCGTCGCACGCGGGTGTCCCCAGCCGCTCGCGTCAGAAAAGGTCGACGCCTCTTGGATTCACGGCGAAGCCGGATTGGGATCGGTAATTCTGCCCGAATCTGACCGCAAGCTGGTTCCCGAACACGCCGTTGAACTGATGCGCCGCACCCTCGAGGCGGCCGAAAAGCCCATGACGCTGATCGCGCTGGGACCGCTGACAAACCTCGCGGTGCTGCTGACGAGTTACCCGGAAGTCACCGCGAAAATTGAGCGCCTCGTCGTGATGGGTGGCTCCGCAGCCGCGGGTGGAAATGATGATGCGGCCGCGGAATTTAACTTTTTCGCCGATCCGGAAGCCGCGGACATCGTCTTGCGCGCGGGCGTTGAGACGGTGCTGTACGGTCTGGATGTCTTCAATCGCCTGGCATTGAGTAAGGACGACGCCGCTCGCCTTGCCGCTTCATCCGACCCGGCCGCACAACTCGCTGCAAAATTACTGGTGGGCTACAACCTGCTCGGGGACGCCGGAGCGGTGGCCGCCGCGCTGTGGCCGGAAGGTGCACGGACGCAAAAACATCCCACCGTGGTGGAACTAGCCGGCAGATACACGCGCGGCATGTCGGTTGTCGATCGTCGCCCTGCCGGCCAGCGGCCGCACAGTGAACCGGACCGGCCTGAAATCAATGTCACGTGGGATGTTGACCAACCGCTGTACATTTCCCGATTCATGGCGGCGGTAACGTCAAGAGAGTGAGTACTACATCTGAGGCGCGAAGTGCATTCGACCCCAAGCGCGCGATTCTTTTTGACCTGGATGGCACCCTGGTGGAATCCGGCCCTTCAATTACCGCCAGCATTCGCCACGCGCTGGCAGCGATTGACGGCCCACAACTTGATGAAGCAACACTGCGCTCATTTATCGGACCGCCGCTTCGCGAAAGTTTCCGCGATATGGCCGGCCTGGAAGATGCAGCGCTTGATCAAGTCGTAAAGATTTATCGCGAACATCAGCTAAACGTGGCGATCAATATGGTCGAGTTATACCCCGGAATCGCGGATCTGCTCGCCGATTTGCGCCACGCGGGGGTGCCTTTGGCGGTGGCGACATCGAAGCAAACTCAAAACGCGCGGCTAGTTTTAGAGCACACCGAAATCTCGGACTACTTCGAGGTAATAAGCGGCGCCGAGCCCGGTCGGATGGAAAAACGCCACTCAATTGAGACGGCACGGGACCACCTTGCCCAAACTGGAGTTGATCTGTCTGATGCGGTAATGATCGGAGACCGCATTCACGATATTGCGGGCGCTGCGCATTTTGAAATGACGTGCATCTCAGTCACGTGGGGGTATGGGACCGCCGAAGAGTGGCAACAGGCCGATAAAATCGCCGAATCCGTCGGACAATTGCGCACATTTTTGCTGCAAGGCTAGGTTGCGCGCTGCGCTGGTGAGTGCTGGCCCTGACGAGCGCTGGCCGCTAGCGAACCCGGGTTGGCGCGCTGCGCTAGTTACCGGCCGGCGAGCTGTTCCCGCAGTGCGCGCACGTCGATTCCCGCTTCTTCCAGAGAGTCAGAGCCCGGCCCGGTGACGCCCAAGATGCCCAGCGCGAGATGGCTCGCCGCTATTTCCCTTCCTTCGTCCTTCATCGATTCCAATAGCCCTGCTTTCAACGCGTCCTTCGCATCGGGACTAAAACGGGGCTGTTTCTTCGAGCGCTTAGCCCCGCCGGCGGCTTGCCAAGCATCCTCACCAAACTGCTCATTTACTCGCCGCTTTACTTCGAAGAGATCAATTCCGATCGCGGCGAGCGCCTCCGCATCTAGCTCGTTATTTTCGACCCCGGCAGTTAAGTGTTTATCTACCGCATCTACTTCGGCGCCCACGGCAGTTAATGCTGCCCGCACCTTCGCATCTGATCGAACTAGAGCCAGCAGCAAGTGCCGGGAATCGACTCGCTTATTGCCGCTTCCTTGAGCGATTTGCGCCGCGTCGATGACTGCGAATCGCGCTGGTTTAGTGAATTTTTCAAACATTTAGGATCTCCTGCCGTATTTTTTGTGTACCGCCTGGCGCGAAACATTAAGGACGTCGGCAATCGCCTGCCAAGACCAGCCCTCCGCACGCGCTTTCTCAACTTGGAGAGCTTCCAGGCGGTCGGCTAGGTGGCGTAGCGATCGCACGGCACGCAAACCTTCCGCGGGATCATTGCTCGTAGCGGCATCCGTTAACTCATTCACATCTGTCAACTTAGGTTGACACCGTGCAGCGTGTCAACCCGGGTTGACAAGGGGTCGCGATCTGGAGCGGGAAAGAAGTCGTGATCTGAAGCGGGGAAGAATACGAGCACGTGTTTTTGCGGTCAAATAGCACCCGTGTTTATTTTCACAACATAGGTGTGTAAGAATTCGAGCAAATGCCAAGAATCGAAGCCGAATCGCTTTCCGAACACCGAGCGCAAGTGCGCGCTCGCCTGTTTGATGCGCTTTCACGCCTCATGCACGATCGTGGCTTCGAAGCCATCACCATGGCTGATATTGCTGCCGAAGCCGATGTCGGCCGCACGGCGGTCTATAACCACTTTGCCGATAAAGAGATGCTGCTCTTGGCGTTTGTTAATCAAGAAACCCAGCTGTACGTGGCAGAGTTGCGCGCGGCGCTGGAAGGCATAACCGACCCAGTTGAGCAGTTGCGCCGCTACGTGCGCAAGCAGGCAAAACTCACGTCGGTTTACCACTTGCCGCCCGGGGCGGATTATCGCTCGATCCTTTCTCAAAGCGCGCTGGCCCGGATGCGGGATCACGCCGAACTCGTCAGTACGATTTTGCGCTCGATCATCGAGGAAGGCATTACGCTTGGGGAATTTCCACCGCAGGACGTTAATGCGGTTATCGCACTGATAAACGCATCCATAAACGGGCAACGCTTTCCCGACACCCAACCAGAACTTGATCTTGCAACAAACACGGCCGAGCTTTTCGTACTGCGGGCCGTAGGAGCAAGCGCCTCGGCAATGGAGCGCACCAGCCGGGAGTTAACAACGCCGTAAATCGGCGGCGCCGCCAAGAGCGCTTCAACAGCGATGCCGGCAGGAGCGCCTCAAGCAAACACGTCAGCTGGAGCGCCTCAGCGGCACCGTCGGAGCGCCTCAAACAGCGGCAACGGCAGCGGCTCTGGGATGATCAACTATTGGTCTCTACGATGATCGATTCCGCCGTAAAATTAGGCAAGCCTAACCTAATTGGGGTATGCTGCCCCCTATGACTGCTCTTGCTACTGACACCGTCGCCCTTGCTGCGCGGCTGCGCACAGCGACCGCTACCGAGCACGATGAGGCCGAGAACATGGGCTTTATCACCAAGCTAATGGGCGGAGAGTTGCCAATTTCCGCGCTGGCTGACTTTCACGCCCAGCATCACGTCATTTATAAAGCGCTAGAAGACGCTGGAGATCAACTCGCCGGTGACGCGATAGCCAAACCCTTTGTGTTTGAAGAACTGCGGCGCCTGCCATCCCTCAAAGCGGATCTCGAATTCCTGCTCGGACCAGATTGGCAAGAACAAACAGCAATAACGGATGCCACTTACGCCTACGCCGAGCACATCACCAGCGCCGCCACCTGGGCTGGCGGCTATATCGGCCACGCCTACGTCCGCTATCTCGGGGATCTTTCGGGGGGTCAGGCAATTGGGCGACTAATGCAGCGCACGTACGGGCTTGAACTAGATGGCATTCGCTTCTATCGCTTCGACGGCGTAAAGCCAAAGCCGTTTAAAGATAATTACCGGGCGCTCCTCGATGCCGCCCCCTTAAGTCCCGCGGACCAAGAACGCGTCGTGGAAGAGGCGAAAATTGCCTTCCGCATGAACACGGCCATGTTTGCAGAACTTGGTCAGCGGCACTGCTAAAAACCGGGCGCTGCTAAAAACCGGCGCCATTTTGCCAAATCCTGACACTGTGTCACGAAAACTTCCCCCAGCACCACGTTAGGCTTACCACGGAATGTCACGTCGTAGCAGCAATTTCCTTCCCCGCTTCATTGCCGCCGCGTTAACCGCCCCGGCGCTAGTGGCCGCTGCTGTATTAACTGCCCCCGCTGCGCTTGCTGAAACGACCGAAAGTGGGCCGGATGGGCAAGAGTTGACCGTTTCGGAAACTGATCTCGACCCGGACGGCGATACGGTCACTGTTTCCGGTGCCAACTACCGCGAAGACGTGGGGATCTACGTCGCACTGTGCGTGATTCCACAGGAGGCAGACACCGCTCCTGGCCCCTGTCTGGGCGGGGTCAATATGTCCGGTGATGAAGAATCTTCCGTATGGGTTGCCTCTGATCCCCCGGCCTATGCCGAGGGTCTCACGATTCCATTTGAAGAAGGCGGCAGCTTCGAGGTGGAAATTAGTGTTTCCGCCGATGATGGCCATACCGACTGTCTTGATCCTTCCGTGGCCCCGGACGGGTGCGCGATTGCCACCCGCGCCGATCACACCCGGGAATCGGATCGTTCGGCTGACGTCTTAATCCCAGTAACCTTTGACGGCGCGGGCGATGACGCTGGCGGCGATTCCGACAACGATTCTGACGCTGCTGACTCAGATCAGAATGATTCGGATCAAAGCGATGACGAGGCCGAAACCGAAGAACCAACGGCTACTGAAACGCCCGAATCCGACGCCACCGACTCGGAAGATAGCGCCGATGACCAAAGCGCAACTGCCGAATCCGACGAGTCCGCTGGCAACACCACTGCCATCACAATTTTGATCATCGCGGCGATTGTCGGATTGATTGCTGGTGTGAGCGCTGTTGCTTACGCGAATCGCAAGAAGCGCAATGCCGCTCGCGCTGAGGCTCTCGATCGCCATGCGGAGCAAGACGGTCGCTCAACCGATCAGAAAGGCGGGGATCAGTGACCCGAGCCAGCCGTTGGAAGTCAATGGCTTGGGGTGCTGCCGCGCTGGTTTTGCTTTCGGCCTGCGGCACCTCAAATGCCCAGCCACCTCCCTCGCCCACTGCGGTATCGCAGGAAGTGCCTGACGGTCCGCGCACGGCCGAGGTCGAAAACCACGACGTCGAGCCCATCACCAATGACCCGCAGCCCGAATTACCGGTCACAGTCGAGTCTTTCGACGGGGTAGACGTAACCATCACTGACGTGTCGCGCATCATCACCGTTGACATGTACGGCACGCTGACTGAGACTGTCTTCTCGCTCGGCCTCGGGGACAACGTCGTGGGCCGAGACACCTCATCGGACTTCCCCGCGGCGGCCGATGTTCCCCTCGTGACCGTCGGGGGCCACGATCTCGCTGCCGAGGCCATCTTGGATTTAAACCCCACGGTCGTCCTCACCGACACCACGATTGGCCCGCGCGAGGTCCAAAAACAAATCCGCGAGGCGGGTATTCCAGTCGTCTATTTTGATCCGGAACGCACGCTGGACGGTATTCCCGATTTTATTATGGACGTCGCCACCACCCTGGGTATTCCCGATGCGGGTGAGCAGTTGGTTGAGCGGACACAAGAAGATCTGGAAGCGGCAATAGCTCTTTCGAGTCAGGTGGCCAATCCCCCGC
>DAHVRJ010000023.1:0-16880 GCA_027322505.1 Demequinaceae bacterium | reverse complement strand
GCAAAGAACAGGGCAACTGCCGCGCCGACCCAGCGCGCCGTCTTACCGAGGAGAGGTCGGGAGCGGGCGCTGGACATCAACTGGCGCAGGCGCAGGTTTTCTTCCGCCCAGGTTCGCGTGGCCCGCCAGCGCCGGTATACGTTGCGCACCCAGGTGCGCGCAGAATTTGCCATGCGCTTGGCAAGTTTGCGCGGGGAATCATGGCGCTGATCCCACGGCTTCCAAACCAGGAACAAAATGAGGAGGAAGGTTGAAACTTCCAGCACGCCCGCTACCGGGCCGGACATGCGCCGCAGCGTCATATCCCGCACCGAAATATCAGCAAGCGTGTCGATGGTTTCTGCGGCCCCGGGACGCTTGGTGCCCAGCCGCAGCGGCGCACCCCCGAAGTCAGCGGGTCGGGGCTGATCGAATGTCTCGGCGATTGTTGGCGGCAAATCCAGCAGCCGGATCACGCCATCCCACCGGGTTGCGGTCGATGTGAGAAAGTGACCCGTTTCGGCGTTGGGCTGACGCAGCAGCGCCACGCCCAGTTGCACGCGAGCGCCTTCCGGAGCAGATACTGAAGTGATCAAAATCGTGGCGTCTTCCGGTGCGGCTTGGAGCACTTTTTCGATGCGACTATCGACCTGACGCATGCTGCGGCCGGAGAGGTCTTCAGCAAATGTGCTGCCCACGTCAATTACCGTGAGCTGCTGATCAAAATCGTTGGTGGTGATGGTCCGCGAATAGTTCTCGACCCAGCCCCGGGTGTCGGCGAGCGTCAGTGCGGCACCGGGACCAACTGCCTGAGCCGATACTTCGCCCTCATCGAGCATGGCGCGCAGTGTGCCTAAGCGGGGCTCAAATGATGAGGCGGTCAGGCTCTCTTGGGCCTGCTGCCAATCAACAACTTGGCCGCCATCCCCAACGGCTCGCGTGCGATACGGCTCGACGCACAGCGACCCCAAGCGCGGACTCGGAGTGGGTCGCCCAGACGACAGTGCCAACCAACCCCCTGCCGGGCACACTGGTTGGCCATCAGTGTGGACGGTCACCGCCCCGGCGCTCGTGGCCGGATCTTCGAGTAGCTCCCACAGAGTTGGAGTATCTTCAGCTGAAATATTGGGCCAAACCAGGCCGCCAACGCCCACAATAATTAGCGGGGAGCCCTCTGGCACGGCGATGTTGTTCGCCGCGGCTGGTGCCGCGCTCGCCCGGGTTTCTTCGGTATTTGTGGCTACCTCGCCGCCGTTTGCGCGCGCCGTAAACGGGTAAAGAAAGGTGGCGAGAGTCAACACGAGCGCGGCGAACCCGGCCCAGGCCAGGCGCCGCCTGGAACGCAGACCGGCAAGCATGGTTTCCAGCCTAATGCTTTGTTGCCGCCATCTCTCAGGAGTGCTCCTCTTGTAATTTCCTTGTGACTATTGAACGTGTCGACTCCATACGATTGCTTGAGTTTGTGGGCGCTTGGGCTGGGGCAAGACCCATTCCACTGCTTGGCCGGTGCGCAGCGTCGCCGGCATATCGATTAGAAGCTGGTTCGAACTGCCACGGAAGTCCGCCGCCAGGGACCGCTTCGATTCCACATACGGGCCAGCAACTAAGACGTTCACGTTTTCAAGGAGCTGCGCCAAATCCGGTTCCCACCGACAGCGCCGCAATAATGCCGTTATCGTAAAGCCCGAGTACACCCAAACGTTTAAGTCTCGTTCCCGGGCTGCGATCGCTAATTGCGCGCACGCAAGTGGCTGCATAGTCGGTTCACCGCCGGTGATCGTGAGACCGGCAGTCAACGGATTCGAATCGAGTTCCCGAATCAGTTGCGCGACTTCCACGGTGCGGCCCCCAGCTGGATCCCAAGTTTCCTCGTTGTGGCAGCCGAAACATTGCAAGGGGCAGCCCTGCGTGAATACAACGAAACGCAACCCCGGCCCGTCAACGATGGAGTCTTGAATTGTCCCCGCGAGCTGCAACACGCCAGGGCGGCGCGAGTATGTGGCGGTCATGAGGTGGAAGGTGGCGTATGGCGGACGCGATCGCGCTCTTCGGCCCGTTTTGCGTCATTGAAGTGATCCAGCGTGCCCACTAGATAACCGGTGATGCGGCGAATCCGATCAAATCCGGGCCCGTCTTTTTCGGAGCGCCCACACCCGGGGCACTCGTCGTTTATGACGCCGATAAATCCGCACTGCGGGTCGCGGTCCACCGGGTGGTTGATGGAGCCGTAGCCAATTCCTGCCGTATGCATGGCGCGCACCAGGGCTTCGAACGCCTCTAAGTTCTTGCTGGCAGCTCCGTCAAGTTCCACATATGAAATGTGCCCGCCATTTGTGAGCGCGTGGTACGGCGCTTCAAGGGAGATCTTTGCAAATCCGGTGAGCGAAAACCCGACCGGAATGTGGAACGAGTTCGTGTAGTACTGCTTATCCGTAATCCCCGGAATATTGCCGTAGCGGGCGCGGTCCATCTTGACGAAGCGTCCGGACAGCCCCTCAGCGGGCGTGGCTATTAATGAAAAGTTCAATTGGTGTCGTTCGGCGGCCTCGTCCATGCGCTGGCGCATGTGTCCCACGATGCGCAGCCCAAGTTCCTGCGCGTTGGAATTTTGGCCATGGTGTTCGCCGGTGAGCGCGATGAGTGCCTCGGCGAGTCCAATAAAACCCATCGCCAAGGTGCCGTGTTTTAAGACCGGCGCGACGGCGTCGTCCACCTCCAATAGCGATGAGTCCATCCAGACTCCCTGTCCCATTAAGAAGGGAAAATTGCGCACCCGACGAGCGCCCTGTATATCGAAACGAGCCAGCAACTGGTCGATGATCAGGTCTATTCGCTCATCCAGCGTGGCGAAGAATTTCTCAAAGTTTCCCGCAGCGTCGATTGCAAGGCGCGGAAGATTCAATGAGGTGAAGGAAAGATTGCCCCGCCCATGCGTGATTTCTCGACTGGGGTCATGAACGTTGCCCATTACCCGGGTTCGACACCCCATGTAGGCAACCTCAGTTTCTGGCCGCCCGGGAATATAGTACTGCGCGTTAAACGGGGCATCGATGAACGAGAAATTGGGGAAGAGCCGCTGCGAACTCACGCGGCAGGCGAGCTGGAACAGGTCATAGTTTGGATCGCCCGGATTCAGATTCACTCCCGCTTTTACCTTGAAAATCTGAATGGGAAAGATCGGCGTTTCCCCGCGCCCAAGACCCGCTTCGGTGGCTAGCAACAGGTTCTTTATAACCATTCGACCTTCGGGACTGGTGTCAGTGCCATAGTTGATGGACGAAAACGGCGTCTGCGCTCCGGCCCGCGAATTCATGGTGTTTAGGTTGTGCAAAAAGGCTTCCATGGCCTGATACGTTGCGCGTTCGGTATCGCGCATCGCCGTTTCCCGCGCAGCCGCCGCTGCGCGCTCCTCGAGGTCTTCATCCGCAAGCTGTTTGTTATCAGGCTGCCCGTCCTTGAGACGCGCGCCTTCCAGGAGCCGGCGCGCATCGTTGAGGTATTTCTCATAGAGCGCCGCATATGTCAGCCGCACACCATCGGCCATGTCGTAGTCAAAATTGGGAATTGATTGGCCCCCGTGCTGGTCATTTTGATTGGACTGAATCGCGATGCAGGCCAGCGACGCGAATGAGGTGATCGATTTGGGCGGCCGCAAAACACCGTGGCCGGTGGAGAAGCCATTTTGAAATAGCTCACGCAAGTTTATTTGGCAGCACGTCATGGTGAGTGTTAAGAAATCCAGATCGTGGATGTGAATGTCGCCATTCTCATGAGCCTGAGCATGGCGGGGTTCTAATACCCGCAAGGCATTGAAGCGTTTTACACCTTCCGAGCCGTATTTGAGCATCGCGCCCATTGCGGAGTTTGCATCCACATTCGCATTTTCACGCTGCTCATCGGTGGGTTTTTCACCAAATGCGATGTCTTCAAATGTGGTGAGTAAATCTTTGCCCAACTCTTGGCTTAGACCATTAGGTATCGCAGCGGTGGGCGGGGGAGTTGCCCGAATGAAGGCAGGGGTGTCAAGCGACATGCTCTCTCCTCGAAGCGTCGGTAGGTTGTCCGCAGATCTCTGCGGGCGCTGGCAGGTCTTCGGACTTCAGAGCGCTGAGGCAGTGCCTTCATCGAGGCGGTGCCTCCACCTACTGGGCGCGCTTCCCAGCCTTTCGGCCAGTGCTGTTGCGCCGGTCGTTCTCTGTTACCGCTGCGGGCCAGTCCCGGATTCGCACCGGGTTCCCTCTTACCTCTTCAAAAGCCACCACCGCAACCACTAGATGCAGTGGGGATAATGAAGAACCAGCACAACATATTGTAAATGCCAATTAGGTTCGCATTACTAGGATTCAGGTCCCAAGCGGCCGGCGGGCGCGTGTGGTAAATGGGTGCGCCTAGGTTTGAAGACGGATACGCCCAGATTTGAAGAACGTGCAGCCTTTTACCGCTGGGGGCGGCAATAGGCTGCACTTTTCCGGTGCTCGGCGTCTGCAGTGCCCGGCGTCTGCAGCGCCCGGCGGTTCCGGTGCGCGGTGGTTGCCGCGCCCGGCAGCGCAGCGGCAGAATTTAGAGTGCTTACGTCCCGCGCTGTATCGAACGCCGATCAAAAACGCATTTACGCGCGTCAAAGTGCACATGATCGCTGCCGCCCGATAAGGTTTGATCCGTGAATGGGAAGCGCGTTGCGGTTGTGATCCCCGCCAAAAATGAGGCCGAGCGGATTGCAATGACGGTGCGATCGGCGCGCGCCATTCCCCTAGTTGATCTAGTCCTGGTTGTCGATGACGGTTCCGACGACGGCACGCAACATGAGGCACGCGAGGCCGGGGCCGTGGCCGTGCGCCATTCTCAAAATCGGGGAAAAGCCGCCGCGATGGAAACCGGCGCCGCCGTAGTTGCCATGCGTGACGCCGAAGACGGCCCCGAGCGCGCCTTACTTTTTATCGACGCGGACTTGGGCGAAACAGCGGTAAACACCGCGCCCCTAGTTCGGCCCGTCGTCAACGGGGAAGTCGATATGACAATTGCGGCACTTCCGCGCCAAGCAGGAGCGGGTGGACGCGGGCTAGTTGTTGGTTTGTCCCGGCGCGGCATCCAAAAAGCTACCGGCTGGGCCCCGACCCAGCCGCTTTCTGGAATGCGCTGCATCACCCGGGCCGCTTTCGAAGCAGCCCTTCCCCTAGCCCGGGGCTGGGGCGTGGAGACTGGACTGACCATCGACTTGTTGCGCAACGGTTTTACGGTGCGCGAGGTGCCCTGCGAGTTGCAGCATCGACCCACCGGAAATGACCTTGCTGGACAGATTCATCGAGCCAAACAGTATCGAGATGTGGCACTGGCCCTGAGCGTGCGCAAGGTTAAATCCGCAACCGCGCGTATTCGTCGGCGCGATGGTGAGGAGCGCCCCGAAAGTCGCGACGGTGAACAACGGCCCGAAAGTCGCGACGGTGACGAACGCCCCGAAAATCCGGAAGAAAAATAAACTGATATGAGCGAAGAACCACTTTCCTACGCCTATCTCGGGCCCGAAGCAACATTCACTGAGGCGGCCATGTTGCAGGTTGCCCGACCCGAGGTGGACGTTCCCGTCGCTTATACCGACGTGGTCAGTGCCTTAGAGTCTGTGCGCGCTGGTCGGGTAGATCGCGCCGTTGTGCCCATCGAAAACTCAATCGAGGGCGGAGTCACCGCCACCATCGACTCACTGGCCACCGGTGACCCGCTCGTGATCATTGGTGAGGCCATTGTCCCGGTAACTTTCGTGCTTGCCGTTCGGGAAGGAACCACGCTCGAAGACATCCGCAGCATTGGCAGCCACCCGCACGCCCTGGCGCAGTGCCGCCAGCGCCTCGCGGCAGAATTCTCCGGAGTAACGCACATAACCGCGCTGTCCACTGGCGCAGCAGCCAAAGAACTCGCCGCCGCAACAGCCAATTTCGACGCCGCCCTGTGCGCGCCCATTGCGGCGGAGCAATACGGGCTAAAGGTCGCCGCTACCGAACTCGAAGACAACATCGGCAGTTTCACCCGCTTCGCGATCATTTCCCGCCCCGGCCCGATTGGCGCAGCCACGGGCTCGGACCGCACATCTTTGGTCGTGCATTTGCCGCATGATCAAGCCGGCGCGCTCCTAGAAATGCTGGAACAGTTCGCCGTGCGCGGCGTGAACCTGTCTCGAATTGAGTCCCGGCCCAGCGGCGATGCGGGCCGCTACGCCTTTTCGATTGACGCCGAGGCACACCTGACCGATGAACGCATGACCGAGGTGCTCATCGGGCTACATCGCGTATCCCCGCGCGTGCGCTTCCTTGGTTCCTATCCCCGCGCCGATAACGTCATGCCGCTGATCCTTCCTGGAACTTCGTCCAAGGACTTCGCCGCCGCACGCGACTGGGTTGCGGCCCTGAAGCGCGGCGAAGCGACATAGATCAAAGCGAAACGTTTATGACCAAGCGTGTTGCCGTCGTCCTTAATCCCTCAAAACAGGTCGATCCAGCCCGGGTGCGGGAGCTGGTCGAAGAGCAGAGCACTGCCGCCGGGTGGGGGACCCCAATGTGGTTTGAGACCACGCCCGAATCGCCCGGAACCCAGCAGGCGCGCGCCGCGGTTGAGGCTGGAGCCAGCGCGGTAATCGTCGGCGGCGGGGACGGAACCGTGCGCGCAGCTGCTGCCGGCCTGACGGGAACTGGGGTACCCATGGTTTTGTTGCCGCTGGGCACCGGGAACTTGCTGGCGCGGAATTTGGACATGCCCCTCCGGGCCGAGTTGGCTGAGCGGATTCGCCCGGCATTTGACGGCCGGGATCAGCAAATCGATGTTGGATGGCTGCGGCTTCATCGTCCCATTGACACCAAAGGCAGCGATGAACACGTTATTTTAGTGATTGCCGGCCTGGGGTTTGGCGCCGAAATCATGGAGCACACCGACGAGGACTTAAAACGCAAAGTGGGCTGGCTCGCCTACTTTGTGGCGGGGGCAAAAAACTGGCGGGGTAAACAAACCCGCGTGCTGCTCGGAGTTGACGATAAGGAACCCGTCCGTCGCCGGCAGCGCACCGTCCTGGTGGGCAACTGCGGCAAAATCATGGGCGGGCTCACGCTGCTTCCCAACGCTGTTATTGATGACGGCTGGCTCGATATTGCGGTGATAGACCCCCGCGGCGGCCTCTTTGGTTGGACCCGGCTCTTTGGCGAAGTGGTCCGGCAAGGTTTGCGCCGCCGCAGCACCTGGCCGCCGGACCGCACGATCGACCACGATCGGTGCCGGCGGGTTACGGTGGTCTCTCCCACAGTCCAGCCGGTCCAAATTGATGGCGACGTCGTCGGGTCTGCTCAGGGTTTTAGCGTGCGGGTTGACCCTGGCGCGCTCACCGTACGCCTGCCCGCCCGTTAGACTGGAAAAATGATTGACCTTCGCGCTCTGCGCCAGGATCCCGAGCCGTTTCGCGCCAGCCAGCGCGCTCGTGAAGCCGATCCAGGCCTCATCGATGAACTGCTAACCGCGGACATTAACCACCGCGAACTTCTCGTTCGTTTCGAGGAGTTGCGCTCCGAACAAAAGACGGTCGGCAAATCGGTAGCCCGGGCCCAGGGGGAAGAAAAACAGGAACTGCTCCAGCGCACCCGGGCGCTCGCGGCCGAAGTGAAGTCTGCCCAGGCCGAGGCTGATGCGGCTGCGCAGCGGGTTGATCACCTGCAGTGGCAGATTCCGAATTTGATTGTGGACGGCGTCCCTTCCGGGGGTGAGGACGATTACGTGGTCCTCAAAACAGTGGGCGAGCGGCGCGAATTTGACGACTCGATGCAAGATCACTTCGATCTGGGTGAAAAACTGCAGCTTGTCGACACGGTCCGCGGGGCGAAAGTGTCGGGTTCGCGGTTTTATTTCTTAACCGGTATGGGCGCGCGGCTGGAACTTGCGCTATTGAACTTGGCGATGGACACGGCCGTTGCCGCGGGCTTCCAAGCGATGATTACTCCCTCGCTAGTGCGCGAAGAAGCCATGGCCGGCACCGGTTTTCTAGGTGAGCACGCCGCCGAGGTTTATCGCCTGGAAAAGGATGACCTGTACCTGGTGGGAACCTCCGAAGTGGCCCTGGCTGGCTACCACGCTGATGAGATTTTAGATCTGAGCGACGGGCCGAAGCGGTATGCGGGTTGGTCGGCCTGTTACCGCCGGGAGGCCGGTTCGCATGGCAAAGACACCCGGGGAATAATTCGGGTTCATCAGTTCCACAAGGTGGAGATGTTCAGCTTTGCGCCCATTGAGGAGGCCCCGGCCGAACATGAGCGCCTCTTGGCTTGGGAAGAAGACATGCTGGCCAAGGTCGAATTGCCCTACCGGGTGATTGACACAGCCGCGGGTGATCTGGGAGATTCAGCAGCACGTAAGTATGACTGCGAGGCGTGGCTGCCAAGTCAAAACCGGTTTTTAGAATTGACCTCCACTTCGAATTGCACGACGTTCCAAGCGCGTCGGCTTAAAGTTCGTGAACGTACCGCTGATGGCAAGGTTCGCACCGCCGCCACGTTGAACGGCACGCTGGCCACCACGCGCTGGCTTGTGACACTGCTGGAGAATCATCAGCTTCCCGATGGTTCGGTACATATCCCGCAGGCGCTGCGGCCGTACCTGGGCGGGGTCGAAAAAATTGAAGCACCGTAATTTTTAAAGAATTCATTAACGTTTAGGCCCTTCAAATTAATCATCAACGCTCAAGCCTCGTCAGATTGCTTGGCGAAGCTTAATCGGGGGAAGCGCGATAATTTGCGGGCTGTAGAACAGTAAAGGTTTTAGTGACAGCAAAGACGATTTCAACTGATTCGCAATTAACCAGGCCGGCTCCGGCGACGCCCATCGAGATTTCGCGGGCGCTTAGCGCCGCACGCTCCACTGCATCGGAGCCCACGGAAGCACCGTGGATGGTTGCGCTCGATATTGATGGGACGATCGTTGATTTCGACGGCGAAATGACCCGCGCGATGCGCCAAGCGATCGACGATTTAGTGGCCTCCGGTGCACACGTTGTGCTGGCGACGGGCCGTTCACTCCTCGCCACGCGTGCAATTATCGAACAACTCGGACTTACCGACGGCTGGGCAATCTCTTCCAATGGCGCCATTACCACCCGACTCGACCCCTCTCTGCCCGGAGGCTACGAGATCTCCGACACGATCACCTTTGATCCGGGTCCGGCGCTGCGGGTGCTGCGCGACGAACTACCCGAAGCGCTCATCGCTATTGAAGATGTCGGGCGCGGCCATAAACTCAGTGCACCGTTCCCGCCGGGCGAACTAACCGGGCCGGTCGAGTTCGTCGATTTCGAAGAACTGTGCGCCACCCCGGCTACGCGCGTGGCGATTCGCTCCCCAGAGCACTCGCGTGAAGAATTTTCGGCCGCGGTTACCCGCATGGGACTGCAGGGCGTTTCTTACGCGATTGGCTGGACTTCCTGGATGGACATTAATCCCGATGGTGTTAGCAAGGCTTCGGCGCTCGAGCCCGTGCGCACACGCCTGGGAGTTCCCCGCGAACACACCGTGGCCGCGGGCGATGGAAACAACGACCTGGAAATGCTGGGTTGGGCCCAAGTATCCGGTGCGATGGGGCAGGGGCCGGCGGAGGTACACGCCGCCGCCGACCTGAGCCTGGAAACTATCGATCAAGACGGGCTGCTCCCGCTATTGGCTGCTTTGACCAAGTAATCGGGCACTATCGTGTATTTGACCCGGTAAGCGGGCGCTATCGCGCGTTTGACCCGAATCTGGCGCTATATCGCGGTGGGGAACAATGGGCGCCATGAAGATGGTTGCTACTGATCTTGATGGAACAATCATTCCCCACGGTGGTTCAATCTCCCAGCGCACACTGGACGCGTTCGCGGCGTGTGAGGAAGCCGGCATCAAAGTCGTTTACGTAACGGGCCGCCCGCCACGCTGGTTGGATCCGGTTGTTGAAGTCACTGGACACCGCGGTTACGCGATCGCCGCCAACGGAGCGATGGTCATTGACGTTGCCCGCGAGCAGCACGTGACCGTGCATGGAATCCCCACCGAAGTGGTGGAAGAGGTTGTCCACACCCTGCGCAAAGCAGTTCCCGATATTGCACTGGCAGTAGAAACGCCCGAACTTTTTTGGATCGAATCGGCTTATCAGCACCGGCGGGATCCGCGGCCAGCCGAGGGGCTGCGCCCGGTGCGCGATACGGAAACTGAGCGCTACGCCGACCGCGTTGAAGACCTCATAGATGGCTCGCATCCCGTCATTAAGATTGTGGGCCGCTCCGCCGAACTGGGGGTTGATGAACTGCTAGCAGTCGGCCGCGAGCACGTCAATCACCTGGTGGCCGCCACCCATTCCAGTGTGGACGTGCCCCTGCTGGAAATGAGCGCAAAAGGTATTACGAAGGCCACCACGCTGGCGGAACTGGCTCAAAGCTGGGATCTAACGCCCGCCGACGTCATCACTTTCGGCGATATGCCCAACGACGTCGACATGCTGCGCTGGTCCGGCCACAGCTATGCCATGACGGGGGGACACTCCGAAGCAATCGCCGCCGCTCAGCACGTCGCACCACCAGCAAGTGAGGACGGCGTCGCTCAGGTTTTGGAGCAAATGCTCGCCCAGCTCTAACTAACGCGCAGCACTAATTTGCCGAAGACGTCGCCCGAATCGAGGTCCCGGTGCGCTTGGGCGGCGTCGGCAAGGTCATATTCGCCGTGCACAACGGGCATCATTTTTCCATTTTCGTACCAGGGCAGCGCGCAGGCGGCCGCCTCCGCGATGATTGCGGATTTTTCAGCAATCGAGCGGGACCGTAAAGTCGTACCTACAATTTTGGCGCGGCGGGCCATGAGTCTTGCGATGTCTAATTCACCCTTGCGGCCCTTTTGCATGCCGATGATCACGAGAGTGCCGTCAGTGGCGAGCATTCGCAGATTTTCATTTAGGGCCCCGGCACCTAGAACGTCGAGAATGACATCCACGCCTTGACCATCAGTAAATTCCCGAACCCGCTCCACGACGTCTTCATCGCGGTAACTGATCCCTAAGTCTGCGCCTAGTTCTTCGCAGCGCTCAGCGCGCTCGGCACTGCCGGCGGTGGCGATGACGCGGGCCCCGCGCAAGCGGGCCAACTGGATGGCGAGGGAGCCCACTCCGCCCGAGCCACCAACGATCAGCGCGGTCATGCCCGCGGTGAGCCCGCCGGCATACACCAAGTTCGCCCATGCGGTTGCGAGAGCTTCCGGAATTGCTGCGGCCTGGTTCAAAGTCAGGTTTTCGGGAACCGGCATAACCTGCCCGGCGGGCACCGCCACCTTTTCGGCATATCCACCGCCCGACAAGAGTGCCATGGCGCGCTGGCCGACCTGCCAGTTTTCAACGTTTGCGCCCACGGCGCTTATCGTTCCGGCACATTCCAAACCGGGCCAGGCGGGCGCTGAGGGTGGCGGCGGGTAATTACCGGTGCGCTGCAGGAGATCGGCGCGGTTTACTCCCGCCGCAGCGACTTCAATTATGACGTCGCCCGGCCCCGGATCAGGGGCGGGAACATCGGAGATTGTCAGGACTTCTGGGCCCCCAGGTTCGGCAATGGTGACAGCACGCATGCGTTCAAGGCTACGCCCGTTGGCATATGAAAGGATGTTTAAGGCTGGACTTTTGACTTGGGGCAACCACTACTCCGTTTGGGTGACACCCAGCGGGGTGTGGGTCAACGGTGGTTCATAAACGGCCGAACATTTACTAACGGTGCGGCTTTGAGGAGGTAAGGGTATGCTGCGCAGGCTTGGGATTCGCTGGAAGATTCTAGCGGTCCTTGCGGTACCCATTGCTGTTTTGACGGCGGGTGCTCTGCTCATCTCCTTTACCGCTGTTGACGATTCCCGAGCGACGCGCCAGGTAGCAAATCTTATTGCCGCGGCCGAAGACATGCGCTCAGTTGTGGAGTCCCTCCAGCATGAGCGCTATGCCTCGATGCGCCTGATTCAAACTTCGCAGTCCGCATCTGACTATGAGGCAATAGTTAATGAGGTCGAACAGTCCCGGTGGCTCACCGATGAATCGCTAGCGACCCTCGATGCCCACACCGACATAATCGACTTTGATGAGTTAGATCCTCACGTTTTTGAACTTGTAGCTGAGACCGTCGAAATTCACGGCCGTCTTGAGGCATTGCGCCCCCGTGTTGATACCGATGCCATCACGGAAAGCGCTGCTTTCGCCAGCTATAGCGACATCATTCGCAATGACGCGATGCTCGCCGCGCGGCTGGGCGGATTGATTGAACAGCGTGACCCGGCGGAATTCCTTTCGGCTTATTCCACGCTCGACCTGCTGACTGAGTACCTAAAACAAGAGCGCGAACTGGGCGAGACAGTTATCAACACGGCCGACCGCACTGAACGCGTCACCGAAGAACTACAAACGCTCGTCGCACTGCAGAACGAACTGTTCGATAACGCAAATTCGGCGTTGGAGGCCCTTGATACGGACATCAACATCCCCTCGATTGCGACAAATGTGGCAACGATGCGGATCCTGGTTCAGACCGGTTCCGTGGAAGCCTTAGAGCGGATGGATGTCGACGCCTGGCTCGACTCGATTAACAGAATTATTGACAACGTAGATCCCGCGCGCGCAGAACTTATTTCTGCGGCGGGTGAGCGTGCCGAAACTGCGGCTGATGATGCTCGAAATCAAGCTATTTTCACCATCGGCGCCGCGGCAATCGCCGTTGTGGTTTCTCTCGTATTGGCACTGATCGTGTCGCGCGGAATCGTTGTCCCCTTGCGCCGCCTGACCGGTGCAGCGCAGAAGGTTCGCGATGACTTGCCGCGCCTGGTGGAACAGGTAGCCACGCCCGGCGTCGGTCCGGAGACTGAACTGGAACACATTCCAGTTCAGTCCCGTGATGAGATCGGTAAGCTTGCCTCGGCATTTAATGCCGTTAACGAAACCACCGTTTCTGTTGCGCGGGAGCAAGCGGCTTTGCGCGGGTCGATTGCCGAAATGTTCGTCAATGTCGCCCGCCGGGACCAGGTTCTGCTCAACCGGCAGTTGGCATTCATCACCCAGTTGGAGCGCACCGAAGAAGACCCCGCTCAACTCGAAGACCTCTTCCGGCTCGACCACTTAGCCACGCGAATGCGCCGCAACGCCGAGTCGCTCCTGGTATTGGCGGGCATTGACTCCGGGCGCCGGCTGCGCAATCCGATGGCTGTTTCCGACGTGGTGCGCACCGCCTCATCGGAGATTGAGCACTACGACCGCATTGATTTGGTGCTGACTGCCGATCCGGCCGTTTTGGGTCACGCAGCGCTGACCGTGGCCCACCTGCTCGCTGAATTTATGGAAAACGCCACGGTGTTTTCCGATCCCAGCTCGCGCGTCGAAGTTATGACGGCAATGCGTGAGGACGGCGTCTCGATCGCAATCACCGACGAGGGCTTGGGCATGGACGCGGCTGCCGTAGCCGAAGTAAATGAAAAAGTGCGTTCTTCATCGGCTAGTGACGTAATTGGCGCTCAGCGGCTTGGGATGTTTGTTGTTGGGCGCCTAGCGGCTCGCCATGACATTCGTATCGACATTGCTTCGGCTGGAGAGGGCCAGGGCACGCGCGTTGAAGTGCTACTACCCATGGACCTATTGGATCCCACAAGTGTCGAACAGCAGCAACTTTCCCAGGCTGCGACTGTAGGGGAGGTACCGAGCACCGGATCGGTGCCGGTGTGGCCGCCGCGGCACGGTGCCAATGTAAACACCGCACCAGCGGCACCGGCAGCACAGTTGGAAGACGCTGAAGCTGGGGCGGTCCCGCCAGCGGCAACGCAGCGTGCCGGCCTCTTTACGGGTTTCCACTCGGTCGGGTCCAACCCGCTGGAGTCTTTGGAGTCGATCGATGCGGCCACGCTGGACTCTTCAGGCTCGCAAGCCTATGTGCCGTTGGTCTCGGAAAATCGCGACGACCTGGATGGGCTAAGTCGAACCGGAGTTCCCAGCACGCCGGTGGAAACTGCGGCAATCTCGCACGGCAACGCGCCGGCACTGCCACGTCGCGAAGTAGCGGATCAACCCGAACTGCCGCAGCGCTCCAGTGCTGCCGCCTCCGAACCGGCTTCTGCGGCTCAGCCGGAAAACGGCGAGCCGGCCGCTTTCGAGGACGAGCCGCAAACCGAGCTTCGGGTGTATACGGGCGCTTTTCCGACCGCAACTGGCGAGTACCCGACCTACACCGGTGAGATACCGCTGCATACCGCGGACCGACCCACATATCCCAGTCGGCGCAGTCGCCGGGAAATGCGGGCACAGCAACTTGAATCCGAGCCGTCGGTTGATCACCACATCGAGTTTGAGCCAATCGATGTGGAGGGTGCGGCGGGCACCGAGTACGCAGGCACTCCTTCCCAACAAGACCCGGCACCGCACCAAGACCCGGCGCCCTACCAAGCCGGAGCCGCTTACCAACAGCGTTCCGAGGCCGGCAACAAGACTGTCGGCGACAAACCTGCTGGTGCGAAACCAAAGCGCAAGCGTTTCGGGCTCTTCGGACGTAAGTCGCGCCCAGAGCCACAAACTCCTCCGGTGCGCGAGTCGCGATTCCCCACAGCTGCTTCATTCAGTACGCAAGATGATTCGGCAAAGCCCACGACTTGGAGCCCGGAGCCGCACCTATCTCAGGGCCAGGCAGCAGAGCAGTTGACATCTGCCCATACCGGCTCGGACGCAACTACCGCTGAGACCGTCCCGGAGGCGATTACCTCCGAGCCTGACCCGATATCGACCGACGAAACGCCAATTCCGCCGGGGACGCAAGCAGGCGCAGGTTCCGATTCGATACCGCGGCGGCAGCCGTTCGCAGCACAAACGTCATGGGCCCCCACTAGTGAAAACGGACAAGGTGCACTGGGTTCAGAGGCGGCCGAACAGTTGCGGCGTCGATCCGCAATCACTTCCGAGGTACTTTCAGAACTTAGTCAACTTTCGGCCTATCAGCCCGAGGCGCAACATGCGGGTTCCGGTTCATCGTTGACCAAGCGCGTGCCCACGGAAATTCCGAAAGCAAATGAACGCGAAACACCGGCGGAGTCAGCGCGACGACGCGATGCTTCCGAGGTGCGGTCAATGCTCTCGGGTTTCCAGGCCGGTGTAAACCGGGCCCAGGCAGGCGGTCCGGTTGACTGGGCCCAAGATACGCAAGACTAGGAGACAGGCGCGACGGGGCGCTACGAAACTTTTGAATATGGAGTGGGAATTTTGGAGGAACCAGTGACCAGCCTCAGTACCGAAGCTGCGAATTTCAATTGGCTTCTCGATAACTTTGTGCGAACCGTGCCCGGCACGCGCCACACACTGGTTGTCTCCGCCGATGGTCTTTTGATGGCGATGTCTTCCGAACTGGATCGCACCAGCGGTGACCAGATGGCGGCCATCGTGGCCGGTATGTCGAGCCTGACGCGCGGGGCTGCCCGGCAACTGGCAGCGGGCGAAGTGCGCCAAGCCATCATTGAAATGGACTCGCTGTTTTTATTTATGATGAGCGTCTCGGACGGCTCGGTATTAGCAGTCGTTGCTGACTCCTCATGCGACGTTGGGCTCATCGGTTATGAAATGGCGCTGCTTGTGAGCCGAACGGAATCCACCCTCACACCGCAACTCGTGGCGGAAATGCGCGGTAATCTTCCGGTACATGGCGCAACGCGAAACGTCACGGGGTGATAGGTCATGATTGAGCGACCCAGGGCGCGATCAGAGCAGATCGCGGGCTTGGCTAAAGAAGAATCGCAGTACCTGTATGAGGACGAGGCACACGCAGTGCGGCCCTATGCCGTTACGGGCGGCCGGGTGCGCTCCGAAACTGCGAATTTCCCGGTCGAGGCGCTCGTTGAAGCGCTGCCTCGTGCCCGGATGCGCACCGGCTTGACGCCCGAAAGACGCACCATTATTGAGCGCTGCGCTAACCAGTACCTGTCCATCGCGGAACTTTCCGCCTATGTGGAACTTCCCGTGGGCGTAGTGCGCATCGTCGTTGCTGACCTAGTTGAGGAAAACCTCGTTCGAGTCCACGGTGTGAGCAGTTCTTCGGATTACAGCCCCGCCACTACCATGAGCGTGTTAGAGAGTGTTCTAAATGGCATTTCCTCCCTCTGATTCGATGCCGTCCAATGCGCTCACCAGCGAGGGCGCTCCCACCACTGCGGCTGGCGCTCCCACAGTTGTGAAAATCGTGGTCGCCGGTGGGTTTGCAGTGGGCAAAACCACGTTCATCGGTTCAATTTCAGACATTGAACCGCTCAGCACCGAAGCGGCAATGACCGAGCATTCCATTGGAGTCGATGACGCCGGCGGCCAAACGGATCAAAAAACCACCACGACAGTCGCCATGGATTTTGGTCGTATTGCGCTTCCGGGCGACCTGTGGCTTTACCTGTTCGGCACTCCGGGTCAAGACCGCTTCCTCTTTATGTGGGACGACCTGGTTCAGGGCGCGATTGGCGCGGTCGTGCTGGTCGACACCGAGCGGCTCGAGCAGTGCTTCCCCGCGGTGGATTATTTCGAAAGCCGGGACATCCCATTCATCGTCGGGATCAACTGCTTCGACGGCGTGGCCAAACACTCCATCGAGGCGGTCCGTGAGGCGCTATCCATCCCCGCGCACGTGCCCGTCATTTACACCGACGCTCGTTCGCGCGATGCCGTGAAACAAACGCTTATCACCCTGGTGCAGCTCGCGATGCAGCGGCTGGCTGCGGCTTCCTAAAGCGTAGCTAGCAGTTAGGCTCGCAAATTGTGACCATCTACGTCGATGCGACCGCGTTGGTGTGCAGTGTTATCGATCGTCCCGAATCGCCGGCCTGGCGCACATGGATGGCGCAGGAGAACCCGCAGTTAGTTACATCCGCGCAGGT
>DAHVRJ010000015.1:0-1689 GCA_027322505.1 Demequinaceae bacterium | reverse complement strand
GCAAAGACGAACTGGATGTCGTTGTTGTTCGCCTTCAGGATGGTTTCGAAGACGCTCTTGGCTTCTTCGGTGGACCAGTTAGCGGTCTGGGCATCAACCTTTACCAGCTGGGGGTTGTCTGCCATGACGGCGTCAAAGCCCTCATTGCGCTCGTTAACTACCGAAACGCCAGCCGGGCCCTCAAGGGTCACGTAGTTAGCACCATCGGGGAACTGCTCAACGGCCCACTCGGCAACGGAGGTCGCAACCTCGATGTTGTCCGGCGCAATACGTGTTACGTACAGATCCGTGTTGTCCGGTTCGATACCACGGTCAATCAGGACTACCGGGATTTCAGCTTCCTGTGCCAGCTCCAAGGAGGATTCCCAGCCGGAGCCCTCAGTAGCGGACAGCAGGATCAAGTCGACTTCCTGGTCAACGAATGACGTGAAGGCGTCGATCTGTGACTTCTGATCCAGGTCGGCTGCGGGAGCAAACTTCAGATCGTAGCCCGCCTCCTCGGTGAATGTTTCACGGATGTTGGTCTCGTTCGCCTGGCGCCATGCACCTTCAGGGCCAACTGCAACGAAGCCAATTGTGGTCAGTTCGCCATCGTTGGACGCACCGCCGCCGTTGCTTTCGCCACCGCCGTCGTTACCGCCATTGGAGTCTCCGCCGCCACAAGCCGCGAGGCCTAGCACGAGCGCTGCTGCGCCGATGACCCCTGTAATACCGCGTAACTTCTTCATGTATTTTCCCTCTCATCGTTGAGAACTTGCAGGTGATGCAAGTTTCGTACTCAAGACTTTCGTGAGCTCATAACTAGTGTGAGCGCTAACAAATAAAAAAGCAAGTTCGCGTTACCATATTGTTACCGCTAACTACGTTCTTGCGAGCTCATGCGCGAAATCACGCGGTTTTTGAGCCGGTTAGTCGGTGTCCATAGCACCAAAAAATGGAGACGCAACCTGAACTACTGGGCCGTGGTGCCGCTTGGGACCACGCCAGAAGAGGCCCGCACGATCAATTTGGGCTCAATTAGCTCCCGCGCAAAGGGTGCTTCGCCGCCCTTGATTGCTTTTACGAGCAACTCGATTACCCGCACGCCCAGTCCCGAAAAGTTTTGCCGCACGGTAGTCAGCGGCGGCAAGAAGTGGCGCGCATCGGGTAGGTCGTCAAAACCGACGATGCTCACATCATCTGGCACCCGCAGCCCCCGTTCGAGCAGACCGTGCACGAGCCCGAGCGCCATCTGGTCATTGGACGCGAAAATCGCTGTCGCACCATCCAGTGGGTGCGTCTTGCCAATTTCATAGCCCGAATCAGAGGACCAGTCCCCCATGACGGGTTCGCGTACTTCCAGGCCCGCTTCTTCCAAGGTCGCCACAAAGGCGTCCGCACGTACCCGGCTGTCGTGCCAGTCGAGAGGCCCGGCCAGATGCAGGATCGATTTGTGTCCCAAATCAATAAGGTGCTTGACCGCGGCTTCGGCTCCGGCGCGCTGGTCAACAGAAACGGTGTGCATATCGGCAGCCGATTCTGGTTGCACCACCACGGTGGGCAGCCCGGGGGCTTTGCGACGCACCTTATCTAGTGACGATAAACGGGGAGCGATAACACAAATGCCGTCGATGCCCTGCGTCACGAGCTCGACAACTCCATTCTCGACGTAATCTTCATCATCCGTGCCCGAAAAAGACACGGAACTAA
>DAHVRJ010000011.1:0-6248 GCA_027322505.1 Demequinaceae bacterium | reverse complement strand
AGAGGCAACCACTTTCGATCCGACGAACCCGTATGTACTGGCACCTCACCTGTGTGCCGCGGCGGCGGAGTTGCCACTAACGGCTGATGATTTGACGCGTTTTACCGCTCCGGGCATTTCCGTAACGGGCGTTGAGCGGGTTGTTGAATTACTGGTTCAGCAAGGAGCGCTGCGGCGCCGAAGCACCGGTTGGTATTGGACCCGGCGCGAACGCGCGTCCGATCTCACGAGCCTGCGCGGGGCCAGCGGGACGGTCACAATCGTGGCGGCCGATTCGGGGGAGGTGATCGGCACGATTGATGCGGCGGCCGCTGATGCTCAGGTGCACACTGGCGCGGTGTACATCCACCAAGGCGAGACTTATCTCGTTGACGAATACCGTCCCGGCGAGGCAGTAGCGCTGGTGCGGACCACGCACGTGCCCTATTGGACGCTGTCACTGTCACAAACCGACATCCACGTGCTTGCAGCACAGCGCCAACAAAATTGGGGCCCGGTGACCTGGTATCTGGGCACGGTGGAAGTCACCAACCAGGTCACCGAGTTCCAACAGCGCCGCCGCCAAGACGGACTGCTGCTCGATACCAAGCCGCTGGATTTGCCCGAGCGCACGCTAACCACCGCGGCTTGCTGGTGGACGGTCCCTCAGCGGGTTTTGGATGCTGCTGGGATAGCTCCGGACGAGGTTGCCGGAGCTTTACACGCAGCCGAACACGCATCAATTGGCATGCTGCCGCTGCTAGCCACTTGTGACCGCTGGGACGTCGGCGGTGTTGCCAGCGCCCATCACCGAGATACTCAAAGCGCGACCGTTTTCGTCCATGACGGGTTGCCGGGCGGATCGGGGTTCGCCAACCGCGGCTTTGAATTAGCCACTGACTGGATTCGTGCCACTTTTGAAGCCATCTCTACCTGCCCATGCACCTTAGGGTGTCCCAGTTGTATTCAGTCACCCAAGTGCGGATCTAATAACTCACCGCTCAATAAAGATGCGGCACTGCGCCTCCTGGAGGAACTGCTGCGCCACGCTCCGGCGCCCGCGGTCACAAACGGCCCAGCGGCGAATCGGGCACCTAGTGATCCGCCGGACCAGCCCGCGCCACGGCGCTGATATTGAACGGCCCGCCCCGAATCGGGGTAATCACCACCTGCACGCTTGAACCAAAGACTGCGCAATCCGACATTTGAGCGCTGTTGCGGCCCGCCACGGTTCGCGCGCGGTGGCATGGATCGTCGCTAAGGGCGTAGTTCCATTCCGTGGCGCCCGCCACAGCCGCCAAGTCGGCCACTCCCTGCAACTGGGTGCGTTGTTGGGTGATTTTGATCAGCGCAATGACTAGGGCCAGTACCGCTGCCGCGGTGGCAATAATCGCCAGGACACTCACGGTTGCGCTCCCGGCGGTGCGCGATCTGGCCCGGTGGGAGCGCCACTTGGCGCAACAGGTGCCACGGCCGGTTCGACGTAAGCCGTGGCCGTGTGTGTGATCTGCCACGGCCACGGGCTGTTGGGTACCGAAGCGCGCACCGTTACCGAAACCCACTTATCCTCCTGCCGGATTGAAACATTCGCGCCACCGCCCGCGATCTGAGTTGCAAGATTTTGGACGGCAACTCTTGGCTCTCCGATTGCGGCCATCCGAGCGCCCGCGTGAGCCGCGTCAATACTGCGCATTGCAGTGATCGCACCAGCTAGGAGTAACAGCACCGCGGCCAAGATTGCGACGATGCCCACCAGGGCAATGGCGAATTCAATAGTGACTGCGCCGCGGTCCCGTCTACCCCGATTCAAGGCCCGCACGGAGGGCTGCCGATCACAAATTGCGCTAGAGGGAAAGTGCCTGTTGCACAATTCCCGTCAGCATCTCTCGCACGCTGTCACTGCGCAGCACTAGCATCAGCAGACCGGCGAAGGCGGCCGCAGCCAGCATCACGATGGCGTACTCGGCGGTGGCCATGCCGCGGTCGTCCAATTTTTTCAAACGCATGTCTTCCTCCTGGTATTTGGTTTCGCTCCGCTTCTTTGCGGGACATGCAGCCACCTTGGAACACAAAAAGGGCCAGCGGGGGCGAGTGAGAATTTTCTGTGGATTCCGCGCTCCGGGGCGCAAGCTGTGATTAGACTGCGGGAATGACCCCAACTGCCCCGCACGCGTATTTCCCCATTGACTTACCCGCACTCATCGAGGAGTTGCTGGCTGAAGCTCGAGATCCGGCGTCCCGGGCGGGGCGAGCCGCCCGCACAGTGATTGGTGGCAAGGACGCTCACTTACGCCAGACACTCATTGCGTTAACTGCCGGGGCGAAACTCAATGACCATGAAAGTCCCGGCGAGGCGACAATCTTCGTCTTAGAGGGCCAGGTTGCGCTAACGGTGGAAGACCACGCGCGGGAATTAAAGACCGGTCACATCATGGAAATCCCGGCCCTGCGCCACGGCCTTATTGCCCGCGAAGATTCCGTTGTGCTGCTGTCCGTATCGGCGCATACGCGTCCGCCAAGAAAAAACTAGCGTTGGCGGGGGCGTTCCGGGGCGTGCCGGTCGCTTGCCCAGATCTTGGCGCACCACCTATTGCGCTCAATAAAATCCCTATCGGGGCAATAGATATAAAGCTTTATAAAAAGGCGGCGCCCTGCTGAACCAGAACAAGCACAACGGGCAGCAGTCCGATCGCCACAAAGGCCGGTAGGTAGCAAACCGTTACCGGCAAAATTAGCCGAACGCCTAGTTGCTTTGCAGCGACGCGGTCTTTGGCGGTGCGGGTTTGTCTAATTCGACGCTGTGCATGCTGCAGCAGTGCTGCCACGGGGGCCCCATTAATCCTTGCTGGAGCCAAAGCGCCCGCCAGGGGATCCAGCCCCAGTTCCTTGGAAATTTCTGCCCAGGCCCCTTCCCAAGTCGCTCCAAGCGTTAAATGGGCTGCTACCCGGCTCAGTGCCGCGCCGCGCTGACCCGACGCCGCGCTGCCCACAGCAGTAAGTGCGTCGGGAATGGCGCTTCCGTTTTTTAACGCCGCGGCTAATAAATCAAGCAACACCGCCAGATCAACCTCGTGGTGCGGGGCCGCAGCGAAAGAGCTGCTTGTAATTCGCCGCTTTTTGCCATTCGGGGGCGAGGTGGTTCGCGCGGTGCCAAGAGCTAAAACGTCTGGTGAACGATGTGGCAAACGCTCCCGCGCGCGGGTAATTGTACTTAAACGTGCCACGGGACGCGGCGGAGCGATCAACGTCAGCCAGAGCCCGGCGCAGGTTATTGCAATGAGCAATGTCATGGGCGGGTTCCAGCATGTTCCGCTGCGCTAATGAGCTTTTGCACCCATCGGTGACCAAGCACCAAAAACACGGCCCCAATAGTCAGGCAGCCCCAGCCAATTGGCGTGGAAATGAGGGCACCTATCCCGTTAACTCCGGCGCCTTGAAATAAAAAGAGGGCAATTAGTGGCAGCGCTAAGAGCATGCGCATGGTGGCGCGGGGGCCGGCGAAAGCGGCTTGCCGTTCGGTGGCGGCGTTTTGGAGGTCGGTAACTGTCTCGACGCATTCATCAAGCACATCCGCGGCGCTTGAGCCCAATTCTGTGGCTAGACGGCAACCGGCCGCTGCCCCGAGCAGGGCGCCTGGGTATTTCACATCAGATGCCAGATCGCGCAACGCCGCATCTACCGCAGTGCCGGCGGCGATTTGATGTCCCGCCTCCGCCCACGGCGAATCAGCCGGTTGCTGCGCCAGCGTTTGCGCCCAAGCCTCCGGTGTACTTACACCGGATCGCAGGAGCGCCGCGACTTCAGTAACAATCTCCCCCACATCGATTTCGGGCGGCTTCGGTTTTCTCATCGTCCCTCCCACAGTTCAGTAAGTTCCCGGCTGCCGGCCTGCTGCTGTTCTACTCCCGGCGCTGGGGAAGTCCATGCCGGTATCACGTCAAGTTCGCCGGGCGCCGAGCTTTTAATTAGGCCGATTTCACTGATCCAGCGCTCGTGATTTTCATGACGCAGATGGATTAGGACCTTTAAGGCGCTGGCGGTTTGCGCCGCTATGGCAAAACGGTCCATGCCGGCCAGGGCTCCAAGTGCGCCGATGCGGGCTGGAACATCAGCGGGAGTGTTGGCGTGCAGTGTTGTGCCACCACCCTCATGCCCGGTGTTGAAAGCGGTCAGTAACTCTCGTATCTCAGCGCCGCGCGATCCACCTAAAACAATGCGATCTGGCCGCATGCGCAGGGCATGACGCACCAGCGTGCTCAGAGTAACTTCGCCGGCGCCCTCAACGTTGGCGATGCGAGTTTGGAGATGGACGACGTGGGGATGCTCAGGACTTAGCTCCTGCGCTTCTTCAATAATTACCAGGCGCTCTTGCGGATCAACCGCGGTGAGCAGGGCGCCCAAAAGTGTGGTCTTGCCGGTCCCCGTCGCGCCACAAATAATAAAAGAACTCCGGCTTTCCAGCATTTGCCGCAAGACCTGAGCCATTTTTGGGCTAATGGTGCGCTGCTGGGCGAGGTCATCAAAAGTCAGCGGCCGCGGCGCGGGAATTCGCAAACTCAATGCCGTGCCCTTGGGCGCCAATGGCGGCAAGATTGCATGGAGTCGAACGCCATCTCGCAAGCGCGCGTCGACGGCGGGTTCCGCATCGTCCAAGCGCCGACCTGCCGATGCGGCCAGGCGCACGGCCAAGGCGCGCACCTGTGATTCACTTCCTAGATCCAAACCGGTGTGTTCCAGGCCCTTGCCCCGGTCGATCCAAACATCGCGCGGGCCGTTAACCAGGACGTCAGTTATCCCCGGGATCTCAAGTAATTGTTGCAGTGGGCCGGCCCCGTAGAGGTCGGCGCGCACGCTTCTTTTCAAGCTATGCAGTTCATGAACGCCCACGGCTTTCGTGTTGTGCCGGGTTGCGGTATCTACGTGTGTTCCGGCCAAAATTTCCCGCCGCACCCGGGAGGTAAGTTGATCGGTCATGGCGCTGGAATCACCGGTAACTGCGAAGTGCGGGTGCCAGTTGCGGGCCGGGCAGCAACCGCTTCTAATACGGCTTCAAATAGCGCCCGAGCGCTATTCCAAAATCGGGCCCGGGGTCCCGGTAGGCCGGTGCCCCGATCAAAGTGGTGTTGCAGGTGCGGGATTGTTGGCACTTCAGCCAAAACCCCAACACCCAGTGCCCGACCCACATCGGTTTTGCTTAATATGCCACCGCTTCGGCTCCGAGTTACAACCAGCGGTTGCTGCTGCCGAGATTGTTCCTGAATCACGTTGTGAGCCTGAACGACCGCGGTGACGGTGTGCGGAACGACGAGCACGGAAATGTCATCCCCTACCTCAGCGGTGCCTGCCAGCGACCCACTGTGGGGAGTGCCGCCGTCCAAAATCACGATTCCGGGCAACCGTGCCAGGCTGGAGATAACCTCACTTATCGCACCGGAGTTCGGGGCCGGGCCAGCAGGCCGCTGCGCCAATATTCCCAAGGAGCGCCAACGGGAAAGCGCTAATCTCAAGGCGTCGGGATGGGGCAAATCGCGTAGGGAACCATCCGAGGTAGTCAAATCAGACCACCGCGGGCCGGAAGCATTTTCTAAACCGAGGGCCAGTTCGAGCGCTGGCGGGCTGCCCCCAATCTCGACCAGGGTGGTGTCGTAGTCGGCATATGCCGCCGCGCCGGCCAGGAGGAGTGCGGTCGCGGTGCAACCCGCGCCCCCAGTAGCGCCGTGCACCGAGATGACCGTGGCCATGCGACAGGCCGTGTTCGCCGCGTGCGTTAAGAGCCGCAAAACCTCCCGCTCTTGCGCCGGCAAAAAGTACTCCGCGTGCGCCTTATCCTGCGCAGATGTTTGCAGACTCGACGATGCCGGTACGCGGGTGATTGCGGCCACCGAATTTGGTGAATCAACATGGATTAGGGCGGCAGTGCTGGTCGCGGGAACGGTGGGGATCTGATGCTGTGCGTCGGCGCCATAGATGCAAAGCGGGGCGCGCGGCAGCAGCGGGGCGGAAACCTCGGATGTCGGGTGAACCCGCACCCCGGCGCTGGTAGCCAGGTCAAAAATGACCTGTCGCAGCCGGGAATCGTTCGTGACTACCAGAGCCGCCACCGGGTCATGTGCGCCCGCCGGGTCGTTTGAAAGCACTGGTCCGTTTGCTGCCAGCGGGTCTTTTGAATTCGGTGCATTGCTGAAGGCCGGGCCGGGCGCCGAACGTTGAGTAATATCGCGGATTTTTTGCACATTTTCACAATGCCAACTGCCGGGGCGGCCGGCGTG
>DAHVRJ010000178.1:0-5744 GCA_027322505.1 Demequinaceae bacterium | reverse complement strand
AATGGTGGGGCTGCCCGATTTTGCAGATCGCGGCATTGCCAACCTTTCTGGTGGAGAGCGGCAGCGCGTGGCACTAGCCCGCGCCCTGGCCCCCGCGCCCCGCTTATTGCTTTTAGACGAGCCGCTCTCCGCATTGGACCGGGATCTGCGCGAGCGCCTCGCCTACGACCTGCGCCGCGTGCTCACCGCCACCGGCACCACCGCCATCTTCGTCACACACGACCACGATGAAGCATTCGCCATAGCTGATCGCATCGCCGTCATGAACGCGGGTGAAATCCTACAAATCGGACCGCCCCAACACGTCTGGCGCAACCCACGAAACGAGATCGTGGCTAAATTCTTGGGCTACCGCTGGTTCGTCGACACTGAAACTGGGCGACTTGCCCTCCACCCCGGTTCATTCGCAATCGTCGAGCCCGGGACGGAAGGCGATCTTGAAGGATTTGATGGCCGAGTGATCGGGGTCGCCGGAGCCTATCGGGACGGCCACCTGGTGCGCATAGCCACCGACAAATTCGGAATCATCGAGGTCCGCATCCCGGGCTGTCAGGCTCCCGCGCCTGATACCCACCTGCAGTTGATGATCCGCACCGATGCCGTGGGCCAACTGGCGCCCTAGATGATCATGGCTGGCCATGGGATAGTAAGGAATTGTGACGCCTGCTAAGCCCTACGCCCGGAAACGCCGCGGTCTCTACCGGAGCCTCGCCGTCCTTAATGGAGCAGTTTTATTTTTAGCGGCCTGCTCGGTAACCGAGGGGCGCGTGACCATGGTCGGCGGGCCGCCGCGGTTGGCGGTCGTCAATTCGGTAGTCAAGCCCTCGAAGGTGATCGAGGGAACGGTTGAGCACATTGCGGACGGCGACTGCTGGGTTTTGCAGGAAGACGAGACTCAGTATGCGCTTGCGTGGCCAATGAATTCCGAGGGCGGCTACTCCGCAAATGAAAAGCCCGGCGTGTATTTGGAGAGCGGGGCCACGGTCATGTCGCAGGACACCGTCGTTGCCAGCGGTGAATTGGACCTGCCCGGTTCGGAACGGGCAGCGAATTTGCCGGAAGTTTCCGAGCTGTGTGGCGCTGATGATGGTGGTTGGTTGCTCTTGGCCGATATCGACGTCGGCTAACGCTTCGTGCGGTAGCAATTTGTGGCTAACGGTTCGCGCGGTAGCAATTTGCGCGATATCAGGTTGTTTGAGCCGGTAGTTCGGGGGACTGAGATTTTTGCCAGGGCCAGCGGCCCGTAATTTCCAGTTCGAGCGACCAACTAAGGAACGTTCGGATCACAACGATTGCCGCCAATACCGCCACGTTTTTCAACGAGGGGGTGACGGCAACTGTCCGGATGATGTCGGCGGCGACGAGAAGTTCCAGGCCCAGCAAGATGGAGCGCCCCAGGAATCGGCGAAATTGACGGTAGACGTCGGGTTGGCGGTGGATTAAGCGCCATCCCGCGACGAACGCGGCTATTAGTGCGCCAATGACAACGGCGGCTACACCCATCGCGTCGACGGCCCGGCCGACGTTTTCGATGATCTCCTGAAACTCCATCGTCTCTCCTTTGCGGCGCTGGCCAGTACCCTTCTATTTACATTTCTTCCAGTTCGCGACCCTTCGTTTCGGGCACCCACTTGATCACAAATATTAGGGAAAGCAGGGCGAAGAGGGTATAGAAACCATATGCGAAACCCAGCCCGATTTCGGCCATTTTGGGGAAAGTGGTCGACACGGCGAAGTTGGCCAACCACTGCACGGCAGCAGCGATCCCCAAGGCGGTGGCGCGAATCTTGTTGTTGAAAATTTCGCCGAGTAACACCCAAACGCCCGGGCCCCACGACATTCCGAAGAAGACCACGAAGCCATTTGCGGCGATGAGCGCTATTGGCCCCTGCGTGTCGGTTAAGACCGGAACAAGTTCGCCGTCAACCATGGTGCGATCAGCAATGGCAAAGACCCACGCCATCACGCCCAGGGAAATGAACATGCCCGTCGACCCGATGGCCAGTAAGAGTTTGCGGCCAATCTTGTCGATGAGCGCGATCGCTATCAATGTCACAACGATATTTGTTACCGAGGTGATGACTGTCTGCGTAAGGGCGTCGTCTTCGGTGAAGCCAACCGCCTGCCACAGCGTTGAGGAGTAGTAAAAGATGACGTTGATGCCGACAAATTGTTGAAAAATCGACAGCCCTATACCGATCCACACAATCGGCAAAACCTTGTTGTTGGCGCCGAGCAGGTCCCGAATCGATGAGCGCGCTTCGCGACGGGCGGTGCGCTGAATTTCGGCGATGCGATCGTTCACTCCGCGCGTCATCACGCTGCGCAGGACGGCTCGGGCACGAGCAATTTCATTGCGGCTGACCAGATACCGCGGTGATTCTGGGATCGTGAGCGCGAGCACTCCATAGATAACGGCCGGAATGATCTCGATCCAAAACATCCAGCGCCAGGCCACCGAGCCCCACAGCGCCTCAGAGGAGCCGCCGGCGACCGAAGACAGAAAATAGTCGGACAGCAGCGCGACAAAAATTCCGAAGACGATGGCCAGTTGCTGTAGGGAGCCGAGTCGGCCGCGAATTGATGCGGGGGAAATTTCAGCGATGTAGGCGGGCGCGATGACCGATGCCGCGCCCACCCCCAGGCCGCCAATCATGCGCCACACAATCATGTCCCACGGACCAACTGCCAGCCCCGAGCCTAAAGCGGAAACCGTAAAAAGTACCGAAGCCAGCAGCATCACTCGAATACGACCGGTGCGCTCAGCTAAGCGGCCGGCCAAATAGGCGCCAGCTACACATGCCAAGAGCGCGGAAGATACGACGAATCCGGTCAGCACGGACCCAATTGCAAATTCGGCGCGCATAGCGTTGACGGCCCCGTTGATAACTGAGGTATCGAACCCGAATAAAAAACCGCCCAGGGCGGCAACGGCTGCTAGGTGGAGTGCGCGGCCCAGAACGTAGTCGCGCCCTTTGGCGGTGGTGGCAGTTTCTGAGGTCATCATCGTCCCTGGGTCGGCGGTGTGGTGGGTCACATTGTTGCCAGGGGTGTTGGTGGGCGCAAAAGATCGGAATCTGGGCAGTTTGCTGCCTCGGGAATAAACGCCGGGATCTATAAGTTGAGCCTATTAGACTCAAGTTTCAGGTTTTCAATTTTGATCCGGAGCGATCATGAGGCAAACTTGAGCCTGGAACACTCAAGAACCCAGCTTATTTGGAGGAATTACTCATGGGAAGAGCGGTCGGAATTGACCTTGGAACGACCAACTCGGTCGTTAGCGTGCTCGAAGGTGGCGAGCCCACCGTCATCGCTAACGCCGAAGGTGCCCGCACCACCCCGTCGGTGGTCGCCTTTAGCAAGTCTGATGAGGTGCTGGTTGGTGAAATTGCCAAGCGCCAGGCAGTAACCAACGTTGATCGCACCATTAGTTCGGTCAAGCGGCACATGGGCGCGGACTGGTCGGTCGACATTGACGACAAGACCTACACCGCGCAGGAGATTTCCGCGCGCGTACTGGGCAAATTGAAGCACGACGCGGAAGAGTACCTGGGCGAAGAGGTCACTGATGCGGTAGTTACCGTTCCCGCCTACTTCAACGATGCTCAGCGCCAGGCTACGAAGGATGCGGGGCAGATTGCCGGGCTTAATGTGCTGCGCATTGTTAACGAGCCCACGGCCGCGGCCCTGGCTTATGGCCTAGATAAGGGTAAGGAAGACGAGCTCATTCTGGTATTCGACCTCGGTGGCGGTACGTTCGACGTTTCGCTGCTGGAAGTCGGCAAGGATGAAGACGAATTCTCAACCATCCAGGTGCGCGCCACCTCCGGCGATAACGCCTTAGGCGGCGATGACTGGGACCAGCGCGTTGTTGACTGGCTGATCACGCAGGTAAAGAACACCGCCGGCGTTGACCTGTCCAAGGACAAGATCGCTCTCCAGCGGCTGCGCGAAGCAGCTGAGGGCGCGAAGAAGGAACTGTCTTCGGCCACGAGCACCAACATTTCGCTGCAGTACCTGTCGATGTCGGAAAACGGCCCCGTTCACCTGGATGAGCGCCTTACCCGTGCTCAGTTCCAGCAGATGACGGAAGATCTGCTTGAGCGCACTAAGGCACCGTTCCATGCGGTGATTAAGGACGCCGGCGTGTCCCTGTCGGACATTGACCATATCGTTTTGGTCGGCGGTTCTACCCGTATGCCAGCCGTGGCCGAGACCGTTAAGGACCTCACCGGCAAGGAACCGAATAAGGGCGTGAACCCCGATGAGGTTGTTGCCGTTGGTGCCGCGCTCCAGGCCGGGGTCATTAAGGGTGAGCGCAAGGACGTCCTGCTTATTGACGTCACCCCGCTTAGCTTGGGTATTGAAACCAAGGGCGGCGTGTTCACCAAGCTCATTGAGCGCAACACCGCGATACCGACCAAGCGCTCCGAGATCTTCTCAACTGCCGAAGACAACCAGCCCTCAGTGCTGATTCAGGTCTTCCAGGGTGAGCGTGAATTTGCCCGCGACAACAAGCCGCTGGGCACGTTCGAGTTGACCGGTATTGCTCCGGCCCCGCGTGGCGTTCCGCAGGTTGAAGTCACCTTCGACATTGACGCCAACGGCATCGTGCACGTCTCCGCCAAGGACCGCGGCACGAACCAGGAGCAGTCGATGACCATTACCGGTGGCTCGGCGCTGCCGGAGGAAGACATCGAGCGCATGATTCGCGAGGCGGAAGAGCATGCGGCCGAAGATAAGGCCCGCCGGGAAGCAGCTGAAGAGCGCAACTCGGCTGAGCAGCTCGTCTACTCTACCGAAAAGGTCTTAAAAGATAATGAGGACAAGCTCACTGATGACATTAAGTCTGAGGTTGAAGGTCCCCTTAATGAATTGAAGACCCTGCTGGAGAACGAAGAGGCATCGCTGGAAGAAATTAAGTCCAAGCGCGAGGCGCTTGTCACCGCAAGCCAAAAGATCGGTGAGACGCTCTATGCCCAGGCTCAAAGTGATGGGGCCGGCGCGGGAGAAGGCGCACCTGCGGGTGAGAGCGGCGGCGATGAATCTGGCGCTGCTGATGAAGAAGACGTAGTTGACGCCGAAATCATCGATGAGGACGAACAGAAATGATCAAACCGGGTGAAACGCCCGACGTCGGAAACGGTGGGGTCGAAGAAGAAGACCCCACCGCTCCGGTGGTCCGCGACCGGCGCCGCCTCGACCCGGAGACCGGGGAGTTGCGCGAGCCGGTGGCTGAAACGTCGGATGCCACAGACGCTGCGGGTGACGGTAGCGATGCCAGCAGTGCAAACGATGCCAAGGGTTCCAGCGGCGCGAGCGATGCGACCAATGCCAGCGATGCTGAAAAATTAGCGGCCCAGCGCCTGGAGGATCTGCAGCGCTTGCAAGCCGAGTTTGTTAACTATCGGCGCCGCGTTGAACGCGATCGTGCTGCTTCACGCACCGGAGCAATTGCCGAGCTGTGTGAGGCGCTCATCCCCGTTATGGATGCCATCGAACTGGCGCGCGAACACGGCGAATTAGAGGGCGGGCCCTTCCAGGGCATGGCAGAAAACCTCGAGGCAACGCTGGCCAAGTTCGGCTGGGAACGCTATGGAGCCGCAGGCGAAGAATTTGACCCGCAGGTTCATGAAGCGCTCATGCACGAGGATGATCCCGAAGCCAGCACCGCCACAATTAAACAGGTCTTGCAGCCCGGCTATCGCGTCGAAGAGCGCGTTTTGCGTGCTGCTCGCGTAGCC
>DAHVRJ010000071.1:0-3645 GCA_027322505.1 Demequinaceae bacterium | reverse complement strand
CAGCGAAGAATTTGGCGAATGTTCCTGCGACGCAGGAAGTTTTGCTGTGGGTCGATTCTTTCTCGGACGCGTTCACTCCCGAACTGGCGCACGATGCCGTGCGGGTTTTGCGCGCGGCCGGGTATCGGGTGCGGGTCAGTTCGGGTGAAGTCTGCTGTGGCTTGACGTGGATCACGACCGGCCAGCTTGATGGGGCACGCAAAAAGTTGCGCGGCCTGCTGGACCTTTTTGGTCCGCTGGCCGAAGCGGGCATCCCCATCGTGGGCCTCGAACCGTCCTGCACCGCGGTGTTGCGCACCGACCTGGTGGAGTTGTTCCCCGATGATCCTCGGGCCGCGGCGATTCGTGACACCACCTTGACCTTTGCCCAGGCACTGCGCCGGCCCCGCGCGGACGGTTCGGTGTGGGAACCGCCCCAACTCGCCGGACTCGAAGTCGTTGCCCAGCCGCACTGCCATCAGCACGCTACTGCCGGGTTCAGCGCCGATCGTGCGCTACTGACCGCGGCCGGCGCTCAGGTCTCAGAGATCGCGGGTTGCTGCGGACTGGCCGGAAACTGGGGCATGGAAAAAGGGCACTACGACGTATCCGTCGCGGTGGCCGAAAATGGCATGCTTCCCGCGCTGCGGGCGGCATCTGATGACGCGGTCTTGTTAGCGGACGGGTTCTCGTGCCGCACCCAGGCGACGCAGTTAGCGCAAAAGGACGGCGTCCACCTCGCTACGCTGTTGGCTCCCCATTTGGATTAGCTGCCTTGCGAACGGCTTCCGCTACGGCTGGGGCTACGCGCTCGTCAAATACTGAGGGCACGATGTAGTTCGGGTTGAGTTCCTCGGCTGCGACGCAGTCGGCGATGGCTTGGGCGGCTGCGATCATCATGTCGTTTGTGATGTTGGAAGCCTGGGCATCGAGCAGCCCGCGAAAGATGCCGGGGAAGGCCAGCACGTTATTAATTTGGTTCGCAAAATCAGAACGGCCGGTTGCCACCACTGCTGCGTGTTTGGATGCCTCCACCGGGTCGACTTCTGGCACCGGGTTGGCAAGGGCAAACACGATCGCTTGATCGTTCATCGTGGCGATGTCGTCGCCCGTGAGCAGATCGGGCGCCGAGGCTCCGATAAACACGTCAGCTCCCGCGATGGCCTCGCGCAGCGGAACTTCGAGCAGTTCGGGGTTCGTGTGCTGGGCAATCCAGTGGCGGAACGGGTCAGAATGATCCTGGCCGCGGTGTATGGTCCCGTCGCGGTCGGCAGCGATGATTTGGCCAGCGCCCTGAGCAAGCAAAAGTTGAATGATGGCGTTTCCGGCAGCGCCCACCCCGGAGATGACAATGCGCGCGTTAGCGAGGTCCTTACCAACTACGCGCAGGGCGTTTTGTAGCGCCGCAAGCACTACGATCGCGGTTCCGTGCTGATCATCGTGGAAAACGGGAATGTTCAGTTCTTCGCGCAGGCGGCGCTCGACCTCGAAACAGCGCGGCGCGGAAATGTCTTCCAAGTTGATGCCGCCGTATACCGGAGCGATTGCCTTAACGATGGAGACGATTTCGTCGACGTCTTGCGTATCGAGACACACCGGCCACGCATCAACCTGCGCGAAGCGCTTAAACAGCGCGGCCTTTCCCTCCATAACTGGAAGTGCGGCAATGGCACCAATATTTCCCAGGCCTAGGACCGCCGAGCCGTCCGTAACGACGGCCACCGTGTTGCGTTTAATGGTCAGCCGCCGCGCGTCTTCTGGTTTTTCGGCCAGCGCCACCGAAACGCGTGCCACACCCGGCGTATAAGCGCGGGATAAATCGTCACGGTGTTTTAACGGAACCTTGGATCGGATCTCAATTTTCCCGCCCAGGTGCATTAAAAATGTACGGTCGGAAACCTTACCGACAATCACGCCCGGAACGTCTTCCAACGCAGCCGTGATCTTCTCGGCATGCGAAGTGTCCGTAGCGTTACACGTCACATCAACGACCATGCGGTCTCCGTGGCTTTCCACCACGTCGAGCGCAGTCAAATCTGCCCCGGATTGCGAGATAACTCTGGTAATCGTGGCTGTTGAGTTGGCAGCTGCGGGAGCCTCCACTCGCATCGTGATGGCGTAACCGGGACTGGGTGCTGACACACGTGCCTCCATTTAGTTGTTGCTGACGACGGTGTCAGCAACGCGGGCTAGTCTACCGGTTCAAAATCTAGCGCTATGGAGTTCATGCAGTAACGATTGCCGGTTGGGGTTTGCGGTGCGTCATCAAAGATGTGGCCCAAATGGGATCCGCAGCGGGCGCAGCGCACCTCGGTGCGCACCATCCCGAAAGAGCGGTCCTCAACGTATTCGACCGCGTCAGATCCGGCCGATTCATAAAACGATGGCCAGCCGCAGTGGGCTTCAAATTTGGTGCGGGATTCGAACAGTTTGTTGCCACACGCCCGGCACGAATAAACGCCGACCCGGTCCTCATGCAAGAGTTCACCGGTCCCGGGGCGCTCAGTTGCTGCCTGACGCAAGATCGCATACTCAGCGGGACTGAGTTCTTCGCGCCACTGTTCATCAGTTTTGGTCACTTCATACTGCGAGGAATTCATGACGGTCCCCTTTCGTTAGCGGGTACTTTCGTTATACCCCACTTAACCCCAACCCAGCGCGTTGAGCCGATCATCGTCAATCCCAAAATGGTGGGCAATTTCATGGACGACCGTGATGGTTATTTGCTCCACGAGCTCCTCCCGACTTCCGCACAATGCCGTTAAAGGGTTACGGAAAATTGTGATGCTGTCCGGCAAAACCCCCGCCCACCCGGTGTCGCGCTCTGTCAGCGGAACCCCCTCATAGAGGCCAAGAAGATTCGGGTCTTCGGGCGGCGGATCATCTTCAACCAAAATGACGACGTTGTCCATCATCTGGGTTAAAGCAGACGGAATGGAATCAAGCGCGTCCGAGACGGCATCTTCGAATTCTTCAGGGGTAAGGGTCATCAGCTCTCTAGAGAGCTATTCTCCCGGCTTTGTTTATTGCGCCACAACTCGGCTAGCTTTGTCCGCGCGCGACGCCGATGATCATCTTGTTGAGCTTGGATTTCGCGAAGGATGGGATACCAATCGTAGACCTCGGGCGCGCGCCGCAAAATGGCTCGGCGCTCGCGTTCAGTCGTCCCACCCCAAATACCCCAGTTCACCTTGTTATCCAGCGCATCTGCCAGGCATTCCAGCCGCACGGGACAACCGAAACAGCGGGTGCGAGTTTGTAGTTGGGCATCATGGCCCTCAGCAAAAAATTCTTCCGGATCTAAGTCCTTACACAAGCCGTGCATAACCCAATCTTGGATTCGTGCCTGGCCGTCATGTTCGGGGTCAAGCGCCCCGATTTCCCGCGTTAAATTCTCATCTATGGCCGTCATTTAAACTACGGGCCCTCCCCCATAAAATTAGTACAGCTTCCTTGCTAATACCACATTAGACGAGAATATACCCCCCGTCTAGCACGCAAAGTCCCCCAGACAACGTACCCTATTCACATGCCTGATTCGACGTCCCGACAAAGCCCTACCACGCTTGTCTTCAAAATCCTTGGCGGGCTTCTAGCCTTCGCCCTCGCTTCGGCGAGTGTCGGCGTCCTTACGGCCACCCTCGCTGTACCGGCAGTTAAGGCGAC
>DAHVRJ010000127.1:0-13186 GCA_027322505.1 Demequinaceae bacterium | reverse complement strand
GAACGCCGTGGGTTAAAACTACGCCCTGGACCATGTCAAGGGGAATCGCCTCGGTCGAGGCAACGGCCGCGGGCGCCGCGCCCGTGAGCTCCGGTGGGTGGTCATCAACATGGGCTATTACGATCCGGGTGGGCGTGAGCGCGAGCGCCGTGACGTGGCGTCGCACTTCCACGTGGTCAAAGGTGGTCTCGAGATGTACTAGTTGTGCCACGACTTCTTCGCCAGCCAGGGCAACATCGACCACGTCCCGGACGAGCGCGGGATAGTACCCCGCTCGCTCCAGATTTTCGTGCAGCACGCTTAATTCGGACATGACGTCCATCTTGGCACTTGGCCCAAATAAGTGCACGAGTGCGCTGCCATCTGTGGATTAGGTCTCATCCCGGTCTTTCCGGCCATCACATTGGTAGTGAGCGCCGTAAATTATCGAAGCGTTCTGAGCGGGCCAGTGTGATGCGTGCCTGCAGGACATTGGCCCCGCGTTCGGCTGCCAACACCGGGTTGATTTCGAGCATGCGCACCTCGGGAATATCGTCACTTAGGTGTGAAATGCGCGCAATGATGTCTTCTAGAGCGCTCACGTCCATTGGGGGCAGGCCGCGGTAGCCAAAAAGGCGGGGCGATGCGCGAACTGATCGCACTAAATCGTGCACATCCGAGGTTGTCAGGGGCGGCACTCGGTGCGCGACGTCTCCCAACAGCTCGACCGCGTCGCCGGCTAACCCAAAGGAGACCACTGGTCCAAATAGGGGGTCCTCAGCCCCGCGCAGCACGCATGCGACTCCGCCAGGTGCCATTCCTTGGACTTCAAAGTCCGGGTCTTGCCCACCTGAGCGCAGTTGGGAGATTCGATCCCGCATTGCCTCAAAATCTTCAATCAGTTCTCCTTCTGAGGAGATATCGAGGCGCACGCCGCCCAAGTCCGTGCGATGGCGCAGGTGCTCGTCCATAGTTTTTAGGGCAACGGGCCAGCCCAGTTCATTAGCTGCAGCCACGGCTTCGTCGGCCGTGGAGACGCGGCGGGCTGGCCAGACCTCAATTCCGTAGGCCGCTAGAAGTTCACTGGCTTGGGCATCGGTTAGTTCCACCCGCTCCCCGGGCCCGCGCCCGTGCAGGTGCTTGGCCACGATTTCGCGGCCGCGATTGGCATCGATTCCGGCCGGTTCAACCCACTGGCCATCATCCGTCGCCCGCCACTGGGAGTAACGCACGGCCGCTGCCAGCGAAAGTACGGCGTCTTCGGGGCTGATGTAGGCCGGCACGGTTCGGGCCACGCCCGCCTCATCGGTGGCTGTCAGCACCTCAGCCACTCCCCGCATACCGAGGAAGGAGGCAACCGTGGTCTTCCCGGCGTGGGCGGCTGCTTGGGCGAGGTTTCGAGCCACTTCGGTATCAAGAACTCCCACCGGGGGCACGAATGATGCAACGACCACGTCGACGCGCGGGTCGTCGAACACGTCTTTTAAAGCGGCGGCGAACTCGGCGGCGCTAGCTTGGGCGTGCAGCGAGATCGCCGGGCGGGCCACTGACAGGCCCCAGGCCGCTGCCGCGTCGGTAATGACTGCTGATAGCGAATCGGAATTAGATACCACCGCCATGCGATTACCCGCTGGCAGGGGCTGATGCATTAGTACTTGCGAGAAGTCAAGGAGTTGGTGGATGTTATCGGCGCGAATTACCCCGGCTTGGCGGAACATTTCGTGAAGCGTCTCGCGGGGGCTGCGGGTGGCGCGCACCGCATGGCCCGGAGGCACCACGTAACCCGCTAACCCGGATTTGACCACGATGACCGGTTTCCGGCGAGATAGCCGCCTGGCAATGCGCGAGAACTTGCGCGGGTTACCGATGGATTCTAGATATAACGCCACAACGGAAGTGGCGTCGTCCTCATCCAAAAACTGCATCATGTCGTTACCAGAAACGTCCGCGCGATTGCCGGCTGACAAAAAGCTTGAGATTCCAATCCCGCGTCGATCGACGGAGGCCAGCAGCGAGACGGCCATTGCTCCGGATTGACAAAACAGTCCCAGCCCACCGCGCACGGGCAGGTAGGGCGCAAGCGATGCGTTGAGCCGCTGATCGTCGGCCGTGGTTAAAAGACCGAAGGAGTTCGGGCCGACCAGGCGCATGCCGTACTCGCGGGCGGTGCGCACTACTTCGCGCTGGCGGGTGAGCCCAGCGGGCCCGGTTTCCGCAAATCCGGCGGAGATGATTACCACTGCCCGCACGCCCTGGGCGCCACACCGGTCAACAATGTCGGGAACGATTGCGGCGGGCACGGCAATTACGGCTAGGTCCACCGGACCGGGGACCTCTTCCACGCGCGCGTAGGACATTACGCCCTGGACCTCAAAAGCCTGCGGGTTGACCGCGTGAATAACTCCGGTAAATCCGCTGGTGACGATGTTGCGCAGCACCCGGTGACCCATTGAAGAGTCATCTCGCCCGGCACCGACCACCATGACCGAGCGGGCTCCCAATAATCCCTGCAAACTGCGGGCCTCGGCCCGATGTTCCCGGTCCGCCATTACCGCTACCGACCTGTCAGTGGGGTCGATATTGAACGAGACAGCAATTACGCCATCGTCATAGCGCTTTTGCACGTCATAACCCGCCTCGGCGAAGACGGAAATCATCGCGGAGTTCCCCGGTAGCACGTCGGCCACAAAGCGGGTAATTTGGCGCTCGCGCGCGGCCGCAGCTAAGTGATCTAGTAGGACGGAACCAATGCCCTGGCCGTGATGGGCATCTGAAACATTGAATGCCACCTCGGCTGTGCGCCCGTCATCGAGGCGATCGAAGCGGCCCACCCCGATGATCTCCTCGCGCCGGATCACAATGATCGCCACCCGATTGACATAGTCAACGTGGGTAAAGTACTCAAGCTCTCGGGGCGATAGTTCGGCCATCTGCACGAAAAACCGGAAGTAAACCGACTGCGGGCTTTGGAGGCTGTGGAAACGCTGCAGCGCCGTAGCGTCTTGGGGCGTGATGGGCCGCAGGTGCGCGGTAGTGCCATCACGCAGCGCGACGTCGGCCTCCCAGTGGGCGGGATATTGCACCTGAGAAGGCTCTGGGCCTTGCGAATTGGATCTCCTGCGCGCCATACCCTTAGGTTAGTGCCCAAACGAGCGCTGCGTTGGCGCCTGGCGGTCACCTGCGTAGTCGCCGGCCGGCAGACCGATAAGGTGCTTCACGTGGCAAGTGGTACAGCAGACAAAAAACAGGAAGTTTCCCCCGACGAAGAGCGCATCGTCGATATTGACGTGACCTCCGAAATGGAGGGCTCGTTTCTCGAGTACGCCTACTCGGTTATTTACTCCCGGGCACTGCCCGATGCGCGCGATGGGCTAAAGCCGGTGCAGCGACGCATTTTGTATCAAATGGATCGCATGGGTTTGCGCCCCGAAAAGGGCCACGTCAAATCCGCGCGCGTGGTCGGCGAAGTAATGGGCCGTCTGCACCCGCATGGTGACACGGCCATCTACGACACGCTGGTGCGCCTAGCGCAGCCATTTTCTCTGCGCGTTCCCCTGGTGGATGGCCACGGCAACTTTGGCTCGCTTGATGATGGACCCGCGGCTTCGCGCTACACCGAGGCTCGGTTGGCACCCGCTGCGCTGTTGCTCACGGCCGACCTCGATGAAGATGTCGTTGACCTGGTGCCCAACTATGACAATCAGCTCCTCCAGCCCTCGGTACTACCAGCGGCATTCCCGAACCTGTTAGTAAATGGCGCCTCCGGAATCGCGGTGGGAATGGCCACCAATATGGCCCCGCACAATCTGGGTGAAGTCATTGCCGCCGCGCGCCACCTCATTGAAAACCCCGATGCATCGCTGGAAGATGTAATGCGTTTTGTCCCCGGTCCGGACTTGCCCACCGGGGGACGCATTGTTGGCCTAGAAGGGGTGCGCGATGCCTACCGCACCGGCCGCGGCACGTTCCGAACCCAAGCGACCACGTCAATCGAAAACATCACCAAACGCCGCAAGGGCATTGTGGTAACCGAACTCCCCCTCGGGATTGGCCCCGAGCGCGTAATTGAGCGCATCAAAGCGGCCGTAACCTCCAAGCGCCTAACCGGTATCGCTGCCGTAAATGACCTCACCGACCGCGCTCATGGCCTGCGGTTGGTCATTGAGCTCAAGAGCGGGTTTGACCCCGAAGCGGTGCGTACCGCGCTGTTCCGCCTCACGCCGATGGAAGATTCCTTCGGGATCAACTCCGTCGCGCTCGTCGATGGCCAGCCCCGCACCCTGGGCCTGCTGGAAATGCTGCAAGTCTATGTGGATCACCGACTTTCGGTTGTGCGCCGCCGCAGCGAGTTCCGCCTCGCCCGTCGCCTCGAGCGGCTGCACCTGGTTGAGGGCCTGCTCATTGCCATTGTCGATATCGACGAGGTCATCGAGGTAATCCGCACCTCCGAGGACGCCGATGCCGCCCGCACGCGCTTAACGCAGGTATTTGATCTATCCGAGGCCCAGGCGGAATACATTCTCGAACTGCGCCTGCGCCGCCTGACCAAATTCTCGCGCCTGGATCTGGAGCGCGAAAAGACCGAACTGACTGAGCAGATCACCAAACTGCGTTCCATTTTGGATGACGACTCTCGCCTTCGTGCAGTTGTTTCCGATGAACTGGCTCAGGTGGCTGCTGAACATGCAACGCCGCGTCGGACCATTTTGTTGGAAGATTCGGGTGAGACTATCTCGGCGCGGGCGGCGGCTAACATGTCGCTGGAAATCGCTGATTCACCGTGCAAAGTGGTTCTGTCAGCCACCGGTCTTATTGCGCGCACCTCCTCGCAAGACCCCTTGGAGCGCAGCGAGGACCGACGCAGCCATGATGCGCTGCGCAATGTCATCGATACGACGGCCCGCTCCGAAATTGGCGTGATTACTTCGCGCGGGATTTTGAAGCGACTGCAAGTAGTGGATTTGCCCACGCTGCCTCCGGGGCACGGGACCACCAGCTTGGCTGGTGGCTATCCCGTTGCCGACCTGGTTTCCCTGCAAAGTGGGGAGCGCATTGTTGGATTAGCAAGTTTGGCCGATGACGCCGCCCCCCTGACTTTGGGAACTCGAAATGGTGTCGTGAAACGCGTAACCAACGAATATCCCAACCGCGATGAGTGGGAAGTCATCACTCTCAAAGACGGCGATGAAGTTGTGGGCGTTTCGGTGGCGACCGATGACGACCAGGTTGTCTTCATCACATCTGACGCCCGGCTGCTGCGCTACGAGGCCGGTCTGGTGCGCCCCCAGGGGCGCATGGCCGCGGGCATGGCCGGAATCCGCGTAGCCGATGATGCCCACGTTATTTACTTCGGAGTGGTCAGCTCCCAAGATCTGCCCCAGGCTGTCACCGCCACGATTGCGGGCAGTTCAACAGCTCTTCCCGGCACGGAAGTCGGCGCCGCCAAGGTCACGCCACTTGAGCTCTATCCGCCCAAGGGCCGAGCAACTCAGGGAATGCGGGTCCAGCGATTCCTCCAGGGTCAAGATGTTTTGATCGCTGCGTGGGCTGGGAGCCAACCAGCCTTTGCCGTGGACGCAACAGGCTCGGCCGTTGCTCTACCCAAGATCGATGAGCGTCGCGACGGCTCGGGTACTGCCCTGGATAGTCCGGTGACCGCCATCGGTTAGGCCCGGCGATCGGCTCACGCGCTGCCAGCGGCTGAGCATTGCAATGGGCTTAGTGCGGCACCAGTTACTTAACTGACTTCGTGATCCCAAAGGGCAGTGCTGCAGGCCAACAGGCCAGCTAGGTTATCTGCAGGCCAACAGGCCAGCTAGGTTATGCGTCGATTCGGTCTTGATCGAGATCCTGGGCGCCGGAAATGATGAAGTCCTTGCGGGGCGCGACCTGAGTCCCCATGAGAAGTTCGAAAACCTCCTCAGCCCGCGCGGCGTCGTCCAAACGCACCCGCCGCAGCGTCCGATGGGCGGGATCCATCGTCGTCTCCGCGAGCTGGTCCGCGTCCATCTCACCCAGACCTTTATAGCGCTGGATCGGTTCTTTATGGCGCCGCTTCTTGCGCTCCAGATCTTTTAAAACAGCCTCAAGTTCCGCATCGGTGTAGGTGTAGATGGTCTCGGCCGGTTTGCGGCCAGCTGCGACAACATCGACGCGATGCAGGGGTGGAACGGCGGCGTAAACGCGACCCGCCTCGACTAGCGGGCGCATATAGCGGAAGAAGAGTGTGAGCAAAAGCGTGCGAATGTGGGCGCCGTCCACGTCGGCGTCAGTCATAATTACGACCTTGCCGTAGCGCACCGCATCTAGATCAAAAGTGCGCCCCGAACCCGCGCCGATGACCTGAATGATCGCGGCACACTCCACGTTCTTCAACATCTCAGCGATCGAAGACTTTTGAACGTTTAATATCTTGCCGCGGATTGGCAGGAGCGCCTGGTAGTCACTGGAGCGCGCCAACTTGGCCGTTCCCAGCGCGCTATCGCCCTCAACAATGAACAGTTCGCTGCGCTCCACATCATCGCTGCGGCAGTCAGCGAGTTTGGCCGGCAAAGTGGACGTCTCGAGCGCGTTTTTACGACGCGAGATTTCCTTTTGCTTCCGGGCAGTGACCCGAGCCTGTGTTTCAGCGACGACCTTTTCCAAGAGGCGATCAGCTTGAAGCTTGGCATCGCGGCTGGTGGCATTTAGCTGCGCGGTAAGTTCTTTTTCGATTACGCGGGCAACAATGCCGCGCACAGCGGCCGTGCCCAGGACCTCTTTTGTCTGGCCCTCAAACTGCGGCTCCGCCAAGCGGACCGTCACCACGGCGGTTAGGCCCGCCAGGGCGTCATCCTTTTCAATTCGCTCCGACCCTAGGGCGCGGCGGTGTTTGGCGCGGGCCTCTACCGCCTTGCGCAAGGTGCGTAGCAATCCGTGCTCAAATCCGGCTAGGTGGGTGCCACCCTTGGGCGTGGCGACAATGTTTACGAAACTGCGCACGGTGGTGTCATAGCCCACCCCCCAGCGCAGCGCCACATCCACCGTGCATTCGCGTTCGACCTCAGTGGAGGTCATATGGCCGTTGTCGTCGAGCACGGGGACGGTCTCGGTGAAGTTTCCCGTGCCCTCAAAGCGCCACAGGTCGGTGGCTGCGGGATCGGAGGCCAGATACTCCACAAAGTCGGTGATTCCGCCCTCGTGGGCGAATACTTGCTCGTGCGGGCCATCGGCGCCCGGGGTATCGGGAAGAGCGCGCTCGTCCCGGATAACAATTTTTAAGTCCGGGACCAGGAATGCGGTTTGCCGGGCCCGGTCTACCAGTTCATCAACCGAAAAGGTTGCGGTTTTTAGGAAAATCTGCGGATCAGCCCAGTACCGCACCCGCGTTCCGGTGCGCTTCTTAGCGACCTTGCCAACCACTTCTAGGTGCGAGCCTTTAACGAACGGCTTGAACGGCGAATCGGGTGAAATTCCCTTGGAATCATCAAAGACTCCCGGTTCACCCTGGCGGAAGGTCATCCGGTGCGTTTTGCCCTCGCGGTCGACCTCGACATCAAGGCGCGCCGACAGCGCATTAACCACGGAGGCGCCCACGCCGTGCAAACCGCCGGAAGCGGTATAAGACCCACCCCCGAATTTCCCGCCGGCGTGCAGTTTGGTGAAGACCACCTCCACACCGGTAAGCCCGGTGCGGGGCTCGGCATCGACGGGGATGCCTCGACCGTTATCAGCAACGGCCACGGAGCCGTCTTTGTGCAGCGTGATTTTGATATCGGTGCAAAAACCCGCCAGTGCCTCGTCTACGGAGTTGTCAATGATCTCCCACAGGGCATGCATAAGACCGCGCGAATCGGTAGTTCCGATATACATACCGGGTCGCTTGCGCACCGCCTCGAGCCCTTCCAACACGGAAAGGTGGTGGGCGTTATAACTGGTTGCAGAGGTCGTGGTCACGTCTTAACACCTTAGTTGGCGGCCTTAGCCTCACGCGCTGCGACTCGCTCAAATTGGGGATAACACTTGCTGAAACCCGAAGACACCCCCACGCTGTGGCTACGCCGGGAGCGAAAGACACCGTTGCGGTGGCATAAAAGGACGAAACCCATGGTTATATGACAATGTGAGTACAGTGACAACGAAACCATTGACCAATGCAGACCGCTGCGACCGTTGTGGAGCGCAGGCGTTCGTGCGGGTGGTTCTAAACTCCGGCGAGCTCCTGTTTTGTGCCCACCACGGCCGTAAGCACGCCGACGCTTTCCGCGAAGTAGCCGTGGAAGTCCAAGACGAATCCGATAAGCTGCACGCTTCCGCGTGATTTAGCGCTTAATGTGCGCTAGCCGCAAAACTTAATACCGCGAAATTGGGCAAGCCAGCAACCCGGCTTGCCCTTTTTGTTTTGTGGCCTGCCCTTTTGCTTACTGCCTTGCCCTTTTTGCTGAGCGGCTTGCCCTTTTTTGTTTAGTTGCGCGCGGGCCCAAACCACGCCGAGATTTTTAGTTGGCAGTGGCCCAAACCACGCTAAGCGCAGGGAAAAGGGGCCTCGAACGCTATTCGTTCGGGGCCCCCTTTTTAGTTCCTGCGTGGGCGTAGAAGGCTTACTGCTCGTACGCCCAAGGGTTGAGAATTATCCTGCGTAGGACGGAGTCGCCTTCACCGGAGCAGCAGCATCATCAGTTGCTGCGCCGCGGTCATCGTCCGCGTCTTCTTCTTCAGCACCTGCGTCTGACTCTTGGTCGCCATCTTCAGGTTCTTCCGCGTCGGGTTCTTCCACTTCGGGCTCTTCAACCTCAGGATCTTCGTCCTGGGTCAACTCCTCGACGAACTGGTACGTAGTACCGCCCCAGGTGATGGCAGAGACCACGGCGTCATTTTGCGCGTGCACGCCAAAGCCTGTGAGGTACACAACGCCCTCTTCAGCCTCTTCGAGCAGCATGGAGAGCGGGGCGTTTGCGCCATGCCAGTCTCCTGTTCCAGTCCAAAGAGTCTCGTCATTGGAAAGGTCGGCGGTCGCTTCAACTGGGCGCAGCGTCGTCCAGCCATCACGATCTTCCGTTTGGAACATTCCGATTTGGAACCAAACAGCGCCTTCTGCCACGTCGACACTTGCGCCCTGGACCAAATCAATAAGCTCATCGACGGTGGTCTCAATGCCGGGAGCCCCTGCTTCAACGAGACCGTTGAGGAGTTGCGCTGGGCCATTGAAACCGAGGCGCACCCCTTCGGATGAGTCGCTCCACTCATATGAATCGTTGGCGTCGCGGTGTTCCTGGTGCCAACCCTTATAGACGCCATCGCCAAAATCTTGAATCTCGTCAAAGGGAACTTCTTCGACGGTGGCGGCGGATGCGGCACCGGCTCCGGCAACGACGAGAGCCGCGGCTGCAATAAGGCTTACCGCGCGCTTCATGGACCTTGTTCTCATGAACTTTCCTAAACTCGAGGCAGCGGGATCGATCTTCAGAACCCACTTTTGATTGCTAACTGCCGAAAGGCAGGTTATCAGTGAAAGCGCGCGCTTTCCACGCCTTCACCCATATGGCCTAGGGGTACGCCCGGTTTAGGGGAGCAACTGACTATTGGAGCAGCAAAAGCAACGCTGACTTTTGCAGCACACGGCGGGCTTTCGGTCGAGGCCATGCGATGCGTGAAGCCAAATGCCCGCATATGGCAACTCCGACTGCACACCACCGGCTTTCGAGCGGCCCAGCCCGATTTGTGAAGCCAAATGCCCGCATTTGGCAACTTCGACAACACACGGTTTAAATTAGGCCCCGCGGCGAGCACATTTTGGCCATTAGCGCCGAGCACATTTTGGCTATTAGCTCAGGCAAGTCTTCTTAAAAACAGCAAAAGCGGTGGGCCAGTTGAATTACGGGCCACACCGCTTTCGCAACGAGCTTGGAAATCTTAGTCTAGGTAGTCGCGCAGCACCTGCGAACGGCTGGGATGGCGCAGTTTCGACATGGTCTTCGATTCGATCTGGCGAATCCGCTCGCGCGTTACGCCATAAACCTTGCCAATTTCGTCCAGCGTCTTGGGCTGCCCATCGGAAAGACCAAATCGCATGGATACGACACCGGCCTCACGTTCCGAAAGCGTGTCGAGCACCTGGTGCAGCTGTTCTTGCAGAAGCGTGAAACTGACTGCATCAGCGGGCACAACAGCCTCGGCATCTTCAATCAGATCGCCGAACTCGCTGTCGCCGTCTTCGCCCAACGGTGTGTGCAGCGAAATGGGCTCGCGACCATATTTCTGCACCTCGACGACGCGCTCTGGCGTCATATCAAGTTCTTTAGCCAGTTCCTCAGGAGTGGGCTCGCGACCAAGGTCTTGCAGCATCTGGCGCTGGACTCGGGCGAGCTTGTTGATCACTTCGACCATGTGGACCGGGATACGAATCGTCCGGGCCTGGTCAGCCATGGCGCGGGTGATCGCCTGGCGAATCCACCAGGTGGCGTAAGTGGAGAACTTATAGCCCTTGGTGTAGTCGAATTTCTCCACCGCGCGGATCAACCCGAGGTTGCCCTCTTGAATCAGGTCCAAGAAGAGCATGCCGCGGCCGGTGTAGCGCTTGGCAAGTGAAACAACAAGACGCAGGTTCGCTTCTAAAAGGTGATTTTTCGCCCGGCGGCCATCATGAGCAATGAACTGCAACTCACGCAGATGCTTGCGGTCTTTAATCTCTTCCGAACTCATGCGCTCTTCGGCGAAGAGACCGGCTTCAATTCGCTTGGCGAGATCAACTTCCATCTCGGCGTTAAGAAGCGCGACCTTTCCGATTTGCTTCAAGTAGTCCTTGACCGGGTCAGCAGTAGCGCCGGCGGTATGAACCTGCTGAACGGGCGCATCGTCCTCAACCGAATCAGAGTAAACGAAGCCCTTATCTTCAGACTCTTCGCTCGATACATCGCTCTTGGCATCAGTGGCTTTGGCAGCCGTTTGCTTTGTAGCAGCCTTCTTAGCGGTAGCAGTTTTCTTCCCTGCTGCCTTTGCGGGCGCGCTAGCGGCCTTGGCGGCAGACTTCGTAGCGGCCTTCTTTGCGGGCGCCTTTTTAGCAGCCGCTTTCTTAGTGGTCGCCGTCTTGGCAGTAGATTTCTTGGCAGGCGATTTCGTGGCGGTAGACTTCTTCGTAGTCGACTTTGAACTCTCCGTCTCGGCGCCAGTCTTGGCCGAAGCGGATTTGCTAGCGGTAGCGGACTTGGCCGAAGCGGACTTGCTAGCAGTAGCGGACTTGGCAGAAGTAGATTTCTTGGCGGCGGACTTAGTCGATGTCGACTTAGTTGCGGCCTTTTTCGGAGCAGATTTCTTAGCCGGAGCCTTCGATGCAGTCTTCTTAGCCGGCGCAGTCTTCTTCGTACCTGCGTCCGAAACAGCAACATCGGCGCTCTTGCGAGCAGTTTGTGCAGCGGCTACCTGTGACGCCGTGAGGTTTTTGGTATCGATCGCAACACCGTGTTCGTGCAATGCACGCAACACCACCTTCAAGCGCTTCGGCATTACGCTTGCGCTCTCACAAGCCTCGTTCAGCTCCTTGCCGTCAATTGAGCCAAGAGAGGCTCCACGACGGAGTAAATCTTGTAGTGCGGGATGATTGAACTCATGGGGCAGCGGACGAGAATTAACCGATGACACAGACGACCTTTCGGCAGCACATAGTGGCGCGAAGTTACCAGACTTTCACCATTATAATCTGGCTGCCACTGTTTTACGTTGTCGGGTAGTACAACAACATCAGTTATCGGAAGATTCCCGTTCTGCCTTAACCGCCAAAACTGGGCAATGCGCCTCAAGCAAAATTCGCTGGGCATTTGATCCCAAAATGAGTTTTCCCACCGGGGACCGGCGACGCAGCCCGATAACTATGAGTTGCGCATCCGCCTGCGCGGCGGTGTCGCAAATGACTTCAGCAATATCGCCTTCGCCATTGTCTTCGGTCACCTCAAACTCGATGTTGTGGCCCTCCATGAGTTTTCCCACCTCGTGGACCATTCGATCCCGCTCCATAGCCGCGCCCAAACCGCGGGCACCGACGATCACCGAGATCGTCGTCTGACGCAGTTCTGCTTCACGCACCGCTGCCCTAAGGGCCGCTTCGCCCTCCGGCGTTGAAAGGTAACCGACGACCACTGGCATTATTATTCTCCCGAGGTCAAAGAAAAAGGGACACCCCAGACGTTATCCCACTTCTTCCAGTTCGCGCTGGCGCTGCGCCCAACCCGGTGGCATACCCATTTCAATCATGCGCTCAATAAGCCGGGCCATGTTGTACGAGGGGTTAACCTCCAAAGCCTTATTGATTAAAACGCTGGCGCGCGCACCATTGCCTTCCCACCATGCAATCCAAGCCAAAAGCGTTAGCGCCGGAGTGGATCGCGAATTGGCGCAGTGCGCCAAAATTGCGGTAAGAAGCCCCTTCAAAGCCTTTGCTTCTACCCCCGGGCGCACCGCCCGGCCGGGATCAAGGACGTGATCAACCGATCTTGCGATTTCTTCGCGAGCATCGGTAGCCACGGACCGATAGGGCAAGTCGCCCATTTTCGGCAGTGCGGAGATCATCACGGCATCGCGTAAGCGGATGTCTTCCAGCCCGGCCTGGAGGCGACCAAGTATCGGTGCTGTAAGCGGGGCGGCCGGCTGGGAATCAGCTACGTGGACCATCTGTTGTTTTAGTGCATCTTCCCAGTGTTGCCAGGTCTCTAACTGCCACGTTCCCGTGCCGTCCGTACGCTGGCGCTCCAACCAGCGCAGCGTGGCGCGCTGGGCGCGGTCGCGGTCCCTATTGGAAGCACGGGGTAGTTCTGCCAGTGCTTCTCGACTTTCGGCAACCATCGACCCCGCGTAAATCGCAGTTGCTGCCGCCGCCGTGTTTTCTAATTTCTGCGTGCTGTCCCACTCATCGCGAGGCGGAATTGCGCCATCGGTAATGGAGAAATAATGCTCCGGCGTCACCACCCACAGCCCCAGCAGGGGCAAATCTGCGCCGAATTCCGCTTCAAGATTCACTAAGAGTTCACGCAGTTGCGACTCCGACGCTTCCGCGGGTGATTCTTTTGGCGCGCTGGTGACGGATGACTTTGCTGACGCGCTGGTAAATGAAGCGTTGGTATATGCCACGAGAAGGACTTCTTGGGCGCCGTCCTCCTCCATGTGCAACCGCAAAAGATCGCGGCCTTCCGGATGTAAAAAGTCCGCGATGTCGATTCGCATCACCAAGCCGACGCGG
>DAHVRJ010000126.1:0-1601 GCA_027322505.1 Demequinaceae bacterium | reverse complement strand
GGCCATCATCTGCAATTAGGCCAGACGATCTTTCGCAGTGAACTGTTAAACCGGTGGCGGCGCCTGGCGTGCTGGGTATCGGGACACGGTGAAGGCTGGGCACTATATGCCGAAAAGCTCATGCAAGAACTGGGCTATTTGGAAGACCCGGGTGACCGGATGGGCATGCTCGATGCGCAGCGGTTCCGCGCCGCCCGCGTTGTTCTAGATATTGGAGTCCATTTACAACTGCCCTGCCCCGAAGAGTGGGGCGGCGGAACTTGGGACGCCGCCAAAGCCTGGCCATTCCTCAAAGCAAACGCGAACATGCCCGAAGAGGTGCTGCGCTTCGAATTGGACCGGTATTTAGGTTGGCCCGGTCAGGCGCCGTCCTATAAGGTCGGCGAGCGCATGTGGCTCCAATTGCGCCAAGAGGCCGAACAGTGGGCCCGGGCGCGCGGGGAAGAATTCGACCAGAAACGCTTCCACCGGCGCGCGTTGGATGTGGGATCTGTCGGGTTGGACGTGCTGCGCCAGGCGCTCGAGCGATAACCGTGCCTTGCGGAACAAGCACGCGCTGGGGAATTTATTCGCCGGCTACTTTTTCGTTGATCATGGCGACGATCTCTTCAACGTCGGCGCCCTCTTGCATCTCCCCATTTAGATAAACGCTAGGCACATACTGAATCTCCATGACCTGGCTTGCCCAGGCGGTGACCAGTTCATTCCACTCATCAAATTCGCGGGCATCGGCCGCCGCCAAGAAATCCTCGTCGGTATCAACACCCACTTCTGCCAGCGCCTTAGCGATGTCTTCTTCGCTGGGGTTCACGTGTTGTTGCAACTCGTAAACCGCATCCGCCGCGTCGGGCCAAATAGCCGGATCCCGATCAGCGACGACAGCCAAGTAATTTCCCGCCTGAGCGGAGAAGGTTTCGCCAGAGCCGTCGTCCAAAATCGTCGTCGTCACATATTCCACCGCGACCTGATCTCCAAGCGCCCATTCTTCGGCAAATGGTGCCAGCTCCTGGGCAAGATCCGCGCAAAATGGACAGGCCATATCGCTAATAACCCGCACTTGGTAGGGCGCATCGGGGTTTCCCACGAGCACGCCCGCGGCCGTGACTGTGACATCCCCCGCGTCGTTCTCGGTGGTGGTTTGCGCCGGATGTGCGACATCTGCCACGTTTGGGGCGCTTTCATCACCCAATTCAGCGCGCTCTTCTGGCTCGGGCTGGGACTCATCGGCTTCTGGAGATTGCGCTTCCGCCTCGCCCGGATCACCGTCTTGGGGCGCGGACTCGGTCGCGGCGTCCTGTGGCTTCATCTTGCCGGCGCCGGAATCTGGCGCACTACAAGAAGCTAAAACGAGCGCAGCGGCGGCAAGGAGCGCCCCCGCGCGCCGCCAAACTGTAGGTGCGGTTTTCAAGTTCATTTCAACATCATCTCGTAAAAGGCGATACCGCACAGTAGGACCAAATGCCCCAGCGCTATGCTCTGTTTCATCATGGTGAACATCTTTAGCCTGGTACGTCGGTTGCATGTAGACCTCGGTCGCGTTGCCACCGAACTCTGTCGACGCTAATAACCCGCGCACTGCCGCGCCGGTTTTCACCACTCAG
>DAHVRJ010000124.1:0-14464 GCA_027322505.1 Demequinaceae bacterium | reverse complement strand
ACCAGCGGCGAGCGGCGCAGCGTTAACGCCGTGCCCAGTGATACTTAGACGCGAATGAAGTAAACCGATCCAGAGAAGATCTTGCGGTATTGCAAGTTCTTGCCCGGACGGGCGGCGTCGTACATCATGCCGTCACCCGCGTAAATACCAACGTGGTTGATATTGCTGTACATCACGAGGTCCCCGGGGCGAGCTTCGGATTGCGAAACTCGGGTACCGATATTGCGAAGTCCAGCGGTGGTTGAAGGAATCGACTTGCCGACCTGGGCGTACACGTAAGAAACGAAACCGGAGCAGTCAAACCCACCCGGGCTCTTCCCACCGTGCACGTAGGGCGTACCCACGTACTGAGATGCAATCTCAACGATGGAGTTGGAGTCCGGGTTCGCCGGGGCGCTCTTCGTCTCGGTCTCAGCAGATTGAGAAGAGGATTCAGACGACGATGTGCTGGGCTGCTCGGCGCGGTTTTCGGTACGCGAAGTAGTGGCGACCGGCGTGCGACGTTCAGTGGGGGCAGCGACAGGTGCTACTGCCGTGACCTCAATGGATGAGAAAGAAACCTCGGCATCGGCCGGAACACTGATTGGTTCCTGCGCGAGCGCGGCGGATGCATTTCCCGTCAACGAGGAAACATCAACAGCCGCGAGGTTATCTTCCGAAGCAGAAACTGCCGGGATTGCTGCAGTTGCGAGCATTCCGGTCGACAGTGCTGTGATTACTGCGCCTCGTCCAATCGGTGCCGCGTTGGCGGAAATGGAGTCGGCGATGTCATTTAGCGGTGTCCGAACTGGCCCCGCTGCGCGGTGCCGGGCTCGGGTATTCGGGCTGTGAGCCACGAGCAATCTCCCTATTAAGCCTGCGAGGTCAGCTGTCGGGTTCGGGTAGGAAGTCACCCGGCTCGCCATCTGCTAGTTAAAAACTAGTTGATGCCAAGCTTCACCCCGAGGAACTCGACCTAATCGAGAACCACTTTGGGTCCCCCGCTCCTGCCATGCGGTACTAGGGGTACTTCAAATGGTGGCAGGATTCGGCATCCATTCGAAGACTTCGACGTGGAGGGTTCGACGAAGCAAGAACTACAGTAGACGACGTTTTCTAAAATGTCACGTTTCGGTTACAACGAGGTATTAACCATTGCTGATTGATCCATATAAATGGCGGGCCACCTCAGCGGGCAAGTCCAAAACCACTTCTGCCTCAGGAGCGCCGATAGTCACATCGCCATCGTCATTTATCCGCTCCGCGCCAACGATATTGCCCGGGAGTACTCCGGCCTGTTGAAACCGGGCCAGCAGATCAATATCGACCTGGAGTGGTTCGCCAATTGTGTGGATCAACACATTGGTTCGACCCGCCCGTGTCTTCATCAGTTCAACCAGGTCGGTCGCGCCGGCCGCCTCGGCCTCATCATCGACTGCAACTTCATCTAACTCCGCCAGGCCCGGAATTGGATTTCCGTATGGCGAGCGAGTTGGATGATCCAGCAATTCCAACAGGCGCTCTTCCACGCGCTCACTCATCACGTGTTCCCACCGGCAGGCTTCTTCGTGGACGTACGCCAGGTCCAGGCCGATGACATCGGTTAAAAGCCGTTCGGCCAACCGGTGCTTGCGCATCACTGCGGTGGCCTTTTTCCAACCGTCACCGGTTAGCTCCAGGTGGCGATCACCGCTCACTGTCAACAGGCCATCGCGCTCCATTCGCGCAACTGTCTGCGACACCGTCGGCCCGGAGTGGCCCAAACGCTCGGCGATGCGCGCACGCAGCGGAATAATGCCCTCTTCCACCAGTTCATAGACTGTTTTGAGATACATCTCGGTGGTGTCGATCAAATCGCTCATTGGCGATCGGCCTCCTGAAGAAAGATGCGACTCCCTACAGGTTATCTGCCAGGGCGGACTCTTGGGATATTTAGCCTCTACTAGGCTCACAAATAAGGAAGGACGGTAAACACCCAGTGACTGGTCCTGAACAAACACTAACCTTTCACACCGCGATTGCCGAACCTGATCCCAATGGTGAAGTCCTACGCTACCGCGGCGTCGATGTTGCCAGCCTGATCGGAAATATCCCCTATGAAGCTGTGTGGGGGTTGCTGGTCGACAACTCCCGCTCCCCCGGACTTCCCGCCGCCGAACCTTTCCCACTTCCCGCGCGCACCGGCGATATGCGCGTCGATATTCAAAGCGCCCTGGCCCAGCTTGCTCCGGTGTGGGCATTTCGACCCCTACTCGATATTGACCTTGCCCAGGCCCGCGATGACCTGGCTCGCGCCTCCGTCATGACGCTGTCTTTCGTCGCCCAGTCCGCCCGAGGTGAGAACGTGCCCGCGGTACCGCAGCGGGAGATTGACAAGGCGCCGTCCATAGTTGAAAAATTCTTGACCCGCTGGCGTGGTGAGGTGGACCCGCGCGCCGCCAAGGCACTCGATGCTTATTGGGTGGCGATTGCGGAGCACGGTATGGCTCCGTCGACGCTCGCGGCGCGAGTGATTGCCGCTACGGGTGCGGACGTCGCCGCTTGCCTTTCGGGAGCCGTTGCCGGGATCTCGGGTCCCCTACACGGGGGCGCTCAGGCCCGGGTGCTGACGCTGCTGGACCGGGCAATTGAACTCGATAACCCGCGCGCCGCGGTAGTCGAAGTGCTGGATGCCAACCGGCGCTTAATGGGTTTTGGCCATCGGGTCTACCGCGCAGTGGATCCGCGCGCGACTGTTTTGAAGCGGGTGTGCCGCGAGCTGGCAGCTCCCCGATATGAAGTGGCCGCCGCGGTGGAAGAGGTGGCGCTGGCTGAGCTTGCTGATCGCTCCCCCAAGCGCGTGCTGGCGACAAATGTGGATTTTTGGGCCGCGGTCCTGCTCGATATTTTGAATGTTCCGCGCGCAATGTTCACCCCGCTTTTCGCCTGTGGGCGCTCCGCCGGTTGGGCTGCACACATCCTGGAGCAAAAATCGGGGCGTTTTATTCGCCCGGCCGCGCAATACACCGGCCCGGGGCCGCGTCGCATCGAAGACTTATAAGCCGCGGGTACGGCGCAGCGCAAGAGCCCGATCTGGGATCATAGATATGTGACGAACCCTGATCTTGCAATCAAAATCCCTGCTGACCTCAAGCCCGGTGACGGCCGTTTCGGCGCCGGGCCCTCCAAGATCCGCCCGGAACAGGTTTCCGCGCTCACCGCTGCGACTTATTCCCCCCTGGGGACCTCGCACCGCCAAGCGCCGGTGCGCAATCTCGTTGCGCGCGTCCAGGAGGGACTTGATGATCTGTTCAACCTGCCGCCGGGGTATGAGGTTGTGCTCGGAAATGGGGGAACCAGTGCCTTTTGGGACGCCGCTAGTTTCGGTCTGATCCGCGAGCGCTCCCAACACGTGGAACTGGGGGAATTCGGGGCGAAGTTTGCCAAGGTCGCCCGCACCGCCCCGCACCTGGCCGATCCGACCGTCATTAAGGCAGAGCCCGGCAATTTGGTGCTGCCGCAGGCCGAAGACGGCGTCGATGTTTACGCCTGGGTGCACAATGAAACCTCAACCGGTGTCGCAGCACCGGTCACGCGCCCGGCCGGCACCAGCGCGGAAGAAGCGTTAACGCTCATCGACGCGACCTCGGGCGGGGGCGGTTTACACGTGGACATCCGGCAGGCGGATGTGTATTACTTCGCGCCACAAAAGAACTTCGCTTCAGATGGCGGGCTGTGGTTCGCGCTGATGAGCCCGGCGGCGCTGGCGCGCGTTTCCGAAATTAAAGCCACCGGTCGTTGGGAACCAGAATTTTTGTCGTTGCAAACGGCGATCGACAACTCGCGCAAAAACCAAACGCTCAACACGCCGGCCGTTGCAACACTGTTACTGCTGGCGGAGCAGTTGGACTGGATGAACACCCACGGCGGGCTGGGTTGGGCCACGGGCCGCACCGCCGAATCAGCCGCGAACCTGTACTCGTGGGCTGAGGCCTCCCAGTTCGCGACACCGTTCGTCACTGATCCGGCCGCGCGCTCCAACGTGGTGGGAACCATCGACTTCGCCGACGCGGTGGATGCCGCGCAGGTCGCCAAGGTGCTGCGCGCCAACGGAATCGTTGACGTCGAGCCGTACCGCAAACTGGGCCGCAACCAATTGCGCGTGGCCATGTACGTGGCCGTAGAACCAGCTGATGTGAAGGCTCTGACCGAGTGCATCGACTACGTCGTGGAGCGCCTTGGCTAATTCGGGTGCCGAGGCGGTTCGCCCGCAGCGGGGCAACAAGCTGACCCGCGATCGCCTTACGCTGACGACGTATTTTCAGGTCGCGCTGTGGGGCTGGTTTGTAATGTCAATCGGTCCCACCGTTCCGCTCATCACCAAGCAGTTCAACATTTCCAAGGGCATTGGTGGACTCCATGGCACCGCGATCGCTGTCGGAGCGGTCAGTGTCGGGTTGGTTTCGCATCGGCTGGTGCTTAATTTTGGACGCCGTCCCATCATGTTGGCCGGTTCCGTTCTGATGGTCGGTGGCACGTTTTTGCTCATCACCGGTCCGCATGTCGCAGTGACGCTCGCCGGCGTGACCGTCATTGGAATTGGCGGCAACTTGATCATTAATGTGGCGCAACCGGCGCTGTCGGTGCATCACGGGCTGCACGGGCCGGCAGCAGTGACGGAAGCCAATGCTGGCTCTGCGATAGTTGGCATCTTCGGGCCCCTAGCGGTGGGCGGAGCCGTGTCGCTTGGATGGGGTTGGAAACCAGCAATCTTGGTTACCGCAGTTTTAGGGTTGATCGCCTTCTTTCTTATCTACCCCTTGCCCACCGCTGGGTCGCTAGATGGGCGCGGGGCCGCGCGAGCGAAGCGCACACCCGAGCCGGACGATGACGGTGGCGCTACTGGTTATACACCGGCATTCTGGTTTTTTATCGTCGCTGTGACATGCGGCGTCGCGATCGAGTTTTCTACCAGCTTCTGGGCTGCTGATCTCATCGGTTCGCGCACCGGAGCGGGAGCTGGAATTGCCACTGCCGCACTCGCCGCCCTCTTTGGCGGCATGGCCCTGGCACGCGTTATTGGCGGACGACTTGCGCTGCGCTACGCGCCGGAAAAACTCATGATCGTGGCCTTTGCAATTGCAGGCGGCGGCTGGTTCATTATGTGGACAGCCACCGACGCCACCATCGCCTTCGCGGCTCTGTTTCTTACCGGGGTTGGTTTTGGGCTGCACTACCCTTTGGGCGTTGCCCTCGCCCTGCGCGCTTCCCAGGGACGGCCCGACGCGGCACAGGCGATCGTCGCGATCACCACCGGAGCAGCCGTGGGCCTGGCTCCGTTTGTGCTGGGAGCACTTGCCGATCAGTTTGGCTCGCACCGGGCCTTCATTTTGGTACCAATCATCATCTTGATCGGGGGCACTTCGGTTTTCTTCGGACTCCGGGATGTGCAGCGCCGTGTTAAGCGTTCGCGGAAGCCAGCATCCGGGACAGAGCCGGTTCCACCTGCCACTGAGAACTGAGTTCTTCCAACTCGGCGCCCGCAGTGGTGCTGCAACCACCGGTGAACGTGGCGCGAATCATGGCGTTGCGAGGGGTGTGTCGGGAATCAATAAATTCCACTACATCAACGCGGTAGCCGCGCTCGCGCAAAATGAGTGCGCGCAAAGTATCGGTGAGCACGTCGGCGAATCGCTGGCGCAAAATTGGATGCCGCGTCATCGCGGCAAAAGGCTCAGGCGTCTTCGTGTTTTTAAGTTGGCGCTGGATGTCGCGGTGGCAACATGGTGCGGCCAAAATCACCGGGCTTTGCCATACCACGGCTCGGGCCAGCGCCTCATCGGTGGTGGTGTCACATGCGTGTAGGGCCAGCGCGATATCGGCTGTGTTTTCATGAAACGGCTCGGCCGTGGCGATAGTGCCCGGTCTAAAACTCAGACCTTCCAGTCCCGCTGCCGCCGCACGATTTGCAGAGCGCTCGACCAACTCGTCCCGCAGCTCAATGCCCACAGTCTCCACACCGATATCCGCGACTTCTTGACTCAGCCAGCGGTGCACCCCGAAGGTGAGGTAAGCATTCCCGCAACCCAGGTCGACCACGCGCACGGGGCGGTTTTCGGTCCGTGCCCGGTCAATGGCTGGAGCCATCACTGCGCGCAGGCTGCGTAAGAACGCGTCGACTTGCCGGCGCTTATCCGCATCGGCCCCCAGAATCTGAAAGACCGGGTCATCGGGCGCAAGCAGGTGCTGCTTCTTCCGATCGTGCCCCGTGTCACGTGTTGCTTTCGGGGTCGGGCCGCGATGCACCTGCGCTTTGCCCTTCTTAGTGACTCGCAGTTGGTAGGTGGTCTGCGTTGTTTCGACGTGCCAATTACCGAACGGCAGGGCCAAGAGTTCGTCGACCGCCGCGGCGAGGTCGCCAGGGTCGGCGCCAACCCGAGCAGGAGAAGACTCACCAACCCCATCAGCGCCCACGGGCACGTAATTATCGGTGCGCATTTCACTTGCATGCTGCACAATTTGAATGCGCCGCTGGCCCCGCACCTGGACCGGACGGATTTCTACCCGGCGCACCGGAAGCTCACTTGCGCGCCGCTTACCCGCCGCGATTGCGGAAAGGAAAGTGGCGTCGTCCAAAATCAATGAGCGGATCTCGGCGAGGGCGGTGGGCAGGTCCAAAATTGGCACGGCAATAAGTTCCCAAATCTAATGTGGGCGGTGTTAGGAGCTAGGCGGCAACCGTATCGCGGGTTTCTTCCAATTCCATAGCTTGCGCGGTCGCTTCGCGGGCGAGCTTGCGTTCCCACGGGTGCGAGATTTGCAGCCGCGGGGTGGCACGCAGGCGGTAGCGCACCCGCACGTGCCAGGTGGCCATTGCCCAAATCGCACCCGCGATAGCGATGATGATCGAGGCGATTGCGCCAACCAGAATGGACCAGCGCGGGCCAAACTGCTCGCCGAGCCATCCCACCAGGGGCGCGCCCAACGGCGTGGTTCCAAGGAAGACCATCATGTAGATCGACATGACGCGACCGCGCATCTCCGGCGCGACCGACATCTGGAGTGCAGCGTTGGCCGAGGTCATCATGGTTAGCGAGAAAACGCCAACGAAAACTGATGTCGCCGCGTAGAGCTCATAGGTGGGCATGAGCGCCATTACGAGGCTTGCCACACCAAATCCGAAGGCGGAGCCAACGATTAAGCGCACACGCGGACGGTCCCGACGGGCAGCCAGCAGCGCTCCCCCAAGGGATCCGATCGCCAAGATCGAACCTAGGATTCCGTACTCGCCCGCTCCCTTCCCGAACTCGACGCGGGCCATCAGAGCCGAGGTGAGTTGGAAGTTCAGGCCCAGCGAGGCCACAACCCCAACAATGACCATGATCACGATGATGTCGGAGCGGTTGCGTATATATGCCAGGCCCTCGCGGATTTGCCCTTTTTCGCGTGGCGCGGCGGGCAGCACGTGGAGTTCTCGCTGGCGCATATACACCAGCGAGAAGATGGTGGCGCCGAATGAAACGGCGTTAATCATGAACAGCGGTCCGGTACCAACTGCGGCAATCAACAGGCCCGCAAGGCCCGGGCCAATCAGACGCGCGGCGTTAAACGATGCGGAGTTGAGGGCTACCGCGTTGGCGAGGCGATTTTCGGGAACCATTTCGGCAACGAAGGTTTGCCGCACGGGGTTGTCCAAGGCGGTGACGATACCCAGCAGGCCAGCGAAAATGTAGACGTGCCAGAGCTGGGCAATATCGAGCATGACCAAGGAGCCCAATCCCGCGGCCAACACACCCATTGACGACTGCGTGAACATCAGCAGCTTGCGCCGCGGCAGGCGGTCGGCGAGCAGGCCCGCAACCGGCGATAGCAAGAGCATCGGGATGAATTGCAGCGCGGTGACAATACCTACTGCGAGGCCGGAGTCATCGGAAAGTTTGGTGAGAACCAGCCAGTCTTGGGCGACGCGCTGCATCCAGGTACCAACGTTTGCGACAAGTGCTCCGGCGAACCATAGGCGGTAGTTCCAGAACTTAAGTGACGCGAACGTGGGACTCACTGGGCGGTCAGCCTCCGAAGGATCTCTGTGGCGTTTGCGAGGGTTTCTCGTTCCGCCGGGGATAAATCTCTAAGTTGTCGTGCTAGCCATGCATCGCGCCGTTTGCGGGTTTCCGCCACCAGGGTTTTGCCCTTTTGTGTGAGGGAAATCAGCACTTGGCGCCCATCTTCGGGATGTCCTTGCCGCTCGACCAGATCCAGATCAGTCAATAGGCCGATCGTGCGGGTCATGGAGGGCGGCTGGACCTGCTCATGTGTGGCAATTTCCCGCGGGGTGGCGGGGCCCTGCCTGTCGAGCATCGAAAGCACCGAGAACTGCGAACTAGAGACCTTGTCTGTAGCAAGTTCAGCCCGCAGACGCCGGTGCAAATGCACGGCCGTGACGCGAAGTTCTACCGCCAGCTGGGGAGCACCACGAGGAATGCGCCGGTTCACAACGGCAGTCTTTTCACGAGACACTTCATTAGCATAACTTATTAGGCTGGCTAACTACAACGGGAAAAGCGTTGAAATGCCGTGATTTATGTCACTACACACCCAGCAGGTCTCGCACCGGATCCATCGCGAAGTAGACCACGAACAGTCCTGAGATCACCCACATCAGCGGGTGGACTTCACGCGCTTTACGCCGAGCGATGCGCAGCACCACATAGGCCAAGAAGCCCATTCCGATGCCGGCCGAAATTGAGTAGGTGAACGGCATGACAACCATCGTCAAGAACGCCGGAATTGCAATTGCCAGATCTTTCCAATCGATGTCCGAGACCTGGCTCATCATCAAAAAGCCCACGATCACCAGCGCGGGCGTTGCCGCTTCATAGGGAACCATGGCCACCAGCGGCGCGAGGAACGTTGCGAGTAAAAACATCACTCCGGTAACGAGGTTGGCGAAACCTGTTCGCGCCCCCTCGCCGACACCTGAGGCGGATTCGATGAAGCTGGTGTTGGACGACACCCCGGCCATTCCGCCCACCGCAGCAGACAGTGAATCAACCACCAAGATGTGCTTGGTGCGCGGTGGGTTGCCGTTTGCGTCCAATAATTTGGCTTCGGACCCGATGGCCACCATCGTTCCCATGGTGTCGAAAAAGTCGGCGAGCATCAGCGTGAACACCAACAGGATGACCGTGACGATGCCCAGTTTTTCAATCGATCCGAACAGGGAAAACTCCCCGAGCGTGGAGAAGTCGGGAGTTTGAATGACGGTGTCGGGTAGGGCGGGAACGTTCATGCCCCAACCGGTGAGGTTTGCTTCGGTCTGCTCCCCAACTTTGGCAATCGATTCAACAATGATGGCTAAAACAGTGGAAACAACGATTCCGATCAGGATCGCGCCGCGCACTTTGCGCACCATCAGGATCAAAATCAGCGCAAGTCCGGCCACAAACACCAGCGTGGGCCAGCCGGCTAAAAACCCGCCTACACCAAGTTCGAGGGGCGTGCCAGCGCCGGGGCGCACAAAGCCGGAGTTGACGAATCCCACCAGGGCGATGAACAGGCCAATGCCAACCGAGATCGCGGTTTTCAACTGGGCGGGGACGGCCCGGAAGACTGCCTCCCGAAACCCGGTCATGACCAGGATCAAAATGATGATCCCCTCGAGTACGACTATTCCCATCGCATCGGCCCACGTCATATCCGGCAAGACGGCGATCGAGAAGGCGACAACCGCGTTTAACCCCAAACCGGCCGCCAGCGCGAGCGGGAAGTTCGCAACCATGCCCATCAAAATCGTCAGCACACCGGCTGCCAGCGCGGTTCCGGCGGCAACTGCCGCTTGATTGGGTTCGCTCCCACCGCCGAGGTAGGAGCCGGTACCGTCGGCAACGGTGCCGATGATCATCGGATTTAGGACGACGATGTAAGACATCGCGAAGAACGTCACCAAGCCGCCGCGTATTTCGCGCGCAAAGTTGGAGCCGCGTTCAGTTATTTGAAAAAAGGAATCGACCCTGCCCCGGATCCCGGTCTTATCAGACCGTTGCACTGTTGCCATAGCAAAATAATGGCAGAACTATGATTGCCTCATGACCGATACCCAGCCTTCTGCTGTGCCCGAACCCAAACCGATGCCGGTGAACCTGTTTCGCCTGATGTTTTGGGGCACGGTTTTGTGGGCTATTGCGGCAATCGTGCTGTGGGGTTTGGCGCTTTTTGCACCGGGGGTTTTTCTGGGTTTATGGCCCTGGATTTCGCTGGCCGGAGTGGCGCTGGGGGCCCTGGGTATGTGGTGGTCGCATTTCAATGAAGACCGATTCGCTTAATCGGCCCGCCCGGCACAAAATTTGCCCCCCCCTTACGCGACCACTACATTTGGTCAGTCCTCCCCGCGGTCGTCCAGCCACCAGCGCAAATAGTGGGGGAACGGCTCTTCTTGGCCCGGCACCGCGACCGGTTCTTCATGGCGCTCGAGCCAATCCAGCGCCTGTTTTTTAATTTCGGGCCAGGCTGACTGTTCAATAATGTCCAAGTCGGCGGGGCAATGCAGCTCAAAACTCAAAAGCTCACCGGGCTGGGGGTCGTGTTCTGCAAGCCAGTAATCCGCGAGCTCGTCTAGGTATTCGTCGATTCCATCTAGCACCGCAAGGCTGATGTCATCTTGTACCTGGTCGATGCTGGCGTCGACGTCCCAGGCGTCGAGCACGATTCTTCCGCCGATTATTAGCAACTCATCCCGCACTCCGGCAGCGCGCCAGATACGCGAATCCCACATCGCTGCGAGATCGTCTGCCAGCGGCAAGAGTTCATCCTTCAAGAAAATTTGGGCGGCCCGAGAGCCGGGGAAAACCAGTCCGCCGGCGCCGCAATATTCGTCATAGTCGTCGCGCAGCGGTAAGTCCGGCAACCAGGGGCGGATGGGCCCTTCCAGTTCTTGCCCCGGTGGTAGGTGGTGGACGGCACTGGCAACCAGGTGCATCACCGCCAGGATGTCGGCTTCTGCCTCGTCCGAGTCCGGTGTTTGTGGCAAATGGGAGCGCAGGTCTGCCACGAGCTGGGCGGTTACGGGTTCGTCAAGTAATTCGCCCGCCGTGATGGTGGTCGCGCCCAGCGATTCCAGCAGTGGGTGGCTCGCTTCAGCAGCGATGATGCGCAGGTCCCACTGTGCCAGTCGCTGGAGCACCGCAGCAGGCAGATCATCAGCTATCAGGAAAGCTCCACGCGCACCGGAGACTACCCGGTTATCCACGAGCGGAACGGGCAGGCTCGCAAGCGCCGCAAGGCCACCGACTTCGTGGCTTAAAGCGTTCAGTGCCGCATATGTCTGCCGCCAGCGCTCGGGGGTGCGGCCGGCGGGCATTTCAGTCACGACGTCAGCAACATTGCGGGCTGAAACACCGATCGCGGCGGCGTGGGCCAGGCGGTGGCGCGGAATATCAACGATACCTTCCTGTCCGCTGGCGAGTTCGGTAAGCGCCGCGCGATCCACCACGGGAGTGGCGCCCGAGAGCGAATTATTGGCTCCGGTGGCTAAAACGATCGCGGTCGCGTCCTTGGCCGCGATGGGTTCACCGGTGATGGTTTGCAGCAGGGAAGCCTGGCTGAGCGCCGCGCGCATTGCCTCGTGCAGTGCGCGGTCAATTGGACCAGCGGGCAGGCCAATGGGAACCAGTGCGAGCGGATCGGGCAGTTCACGGGCGTGTTCGGCACCTACGGCCCCCACCTGTTCGATGAGCCAGTCCGTGACCGGACCCGGCCGCACCCGGCGGCGCGTGGGTTCGAGCGGTAGGGAGGCGATCAGCAAGCCGGGCAGCGTTGTTGGCTCATCGGTGGGCGTGGGAGCCAATAGCGTTTGCGTAGTGGCTGGCGCGCGATCGTCCGCTGCGATCGCCGCCAACAGTGACGTGGCTTGCTCGGGCTTGGCGCGGGGTGTGGCCCAGGTGATGTGCCACCCGGCGCGCTCGCGCTCTTCGACCGGAAGGGTGGCTAAGAGTTCTGCGGGAATCTTGCCCGCGCGACGGGTGATGTGCCAACGTTCGGCCACGTCAGCGAACCGGCGCTGGGAGTCCGGGAACGCAACCGTGATTTCGCCCAGTGCGGGCAGCGCAATTAAGAACTGGTCGTCGATTTCTTCCAGCAGTTGCCGCACCTGATTTACCGCCGCTTCATCGCGCAGGCGCGCTGTCACCGCGGTAGCAATATCGGGGCCAAGGGTCGGCGGGCCAGCGGCCGAATCCATGCCGGCTTCGGGGGTTGACGGGCCCGCCTCGGACGTTGCCGCATCAACTTTGGGCCCCGGCGCACCAAGCGCCGGCGCGGGGAACGGCAAGCGCAAAACGGGCAATTCCCCATCGCGCCGCGCGATCTCCCCGGCCAAGGCGCCATCTTCGTCGCTTGGCGCCACATCGGCCCCGTGCCCTGCCGCCACATCAGCCCCGGCAAGCACCGTTTGCAGTGCCTCACGCGCCAGCGCGAGCGAAAACCGCAGCCCGCCAGAAGTGGATCGCAACAAAATGTCGTCACTTACAGCCCGCACCGCGGAAAACCCGACCCCAAAATGCCCAATGCTCACCGCGGTCGCTTCGGTGCGTTTTGCCGAGGTGCGCAAACTGCTTAGGGATGCGGCGCCGTCCTTAGTCAGCGGACGCCCGGTGTTTGCCACGGTGAGCGACCAGCCGCTGGGCGCCTCGTGATCGGCGTGCAGCGAAAAATGCGCCGCGCCGCCGGACTCAAAGGCCGCATCGGCCGCGTTTTGGGCCAGTTCCACAATGACGCGATCGCGATAATAGCCGCGGGCGTAATCTTCTTCCGTGTTGGCATCTTCGCGGAAGCGCGCGGGATTTTCTTGCCAAGTTTGCAAAGTGCTCCGGCGCAGCTCACCGGTTGCGAATGGGTCCGAGTCGATCAAGGTTCCCGATCGAGATCAACTGCCTCGACGGCGTTTTCATCCAGCGCGTGCTCGGGCGGGGGAGGTGTGGGGCGGCGTTCCGTGTCGGTCTCGGAGTGGGCTCCGCAGCCGTGGTCGACGGAGACTACTTTCCCGTCCGAGGGGGACCACTCATTGGTGCAGGCGCCAAATACGCCGCGCAGTGACCCCGCCAGCGGCGTGAAGAACCCGCAGGAAGCACAGGCTCGCTTAGCCGCAATGGCCTGGGGCGAGCTCGGGCCGTGCTCCCCGTCATACCAGCGCTGAGCGGCTTCGGTCCGCCCCTCCGGGGAAAGGACGCGCGGGCGCCCCAAACCCATCTCCCAAATAGCCATCCGATCAACGTCCTCATCGCCCGTGGCTTCAAAACCGGGCTCCAGACGCGGATCGTCGCTGACGTAGGGCAAAACATCGCCCGCTCCCAGGTCTCCGGGCTGGAGGCGATCCGCCCAGGGGATCCACGGGGGTGACAGCAGGGCGTCCTCCCCCGGGGCCATTGCGGTTTCGCAAATGGTGATGGTGCGCGAACGCGGCGCCCGGGCGAGGGTAACTTCCCACCGCCAGCCGCGATACCCGGGAGTTTGGGAAACAAAACTGTGGGTCACTAGGCGATCGCCATCGGCGCGGGCGCTGAGGTGTTCGCCGACTTCCCCCTCACCGATCACGTCGGTCAGGGCGCTGCGGGCTACGGCAATTGCGTCTTCATTGGCAAGCAGGGCATCGCGAACGATCCGCTTACGAGCCGGGGCGCGGGTACTCACGGCACCTCCAAGTCTTCCGCCACTGCGCGCAGCACCGTGGCAACCTTCTTCGCCGCCGCGCGGTCCGGGTGGCGGCCGCGGCGATAGCCATTAGAAATCCCGTCCAGCAGCGTGATCAAGTCTTCTACCAGGGGCACCATTTCATCGGGACGCTTGCGCCGCGCGGCCGCCACCGATGGCGGACGTTCTAAAAAGCGCACACTCAACGCTTGCGGACCGCGGCGACCATCCGCAACGCCGTATTCGACGCGCATACCCGGTTTTGGCGAGGTTTCCGCGTCGCTCGGCAGGGCGGAAGCGTGCAAAAACACTTCACCGCCGTCATCGCCCGCGATGAATCCGAAGCCACGTTCGACGTCGAACCATTTCACCTTGCCGGTTGGCACTTTTAACCCTCAGTCTCCTCATTTACGCGCCGCACCTTGCAGCGCTGTATTCGTGCTGTCCCTATAATCTCAGGCCGCCGCCGCGCTTACCACCACAGGGATCCGGCTAAGCCGATAAACCGGGGCAGCCGCGCAGACTAAAGTGGGACAGATGCCCCAAAATCGCTCCGCCTTGCACACACTGCGCCAGTTCACCGATGAGCAGGTCTTGGCGCTCCTGCAAGCTCGTCCCGATTTGGCGACGCCCCCGCCCGGTTCCCTGGCCGGCCTGGCCGCCCGGGCTCTCACCCGCCCCTCGCTGGAACGGGCAGTGGCGGACCTGAACACGTTTGAGTTACAGGTGTTGGAGGCAGCGGCGATCTGCAATCACTCGCTACCGGCGGCTGCGGTGAGCGCGGCAGTTATCCGGCGGGCGCTGGGCGGAAAAGTGGGCGCGG
>DAHVRJ010000104.1:0-6496 GCA_027322505.1 Demequinaceae bacterium | reverse complement strand
GGTCGTGAGCGGGGGAATAGACAGTGCCGATTCGGGCACGTTGTCAAAGCCGATCACCGATAGGTCTTCGGGGACATCCAGGCCGAGGGATTTTGCCACATCGATTGTCGCAATGGCGGAAATGTCGTTTGCCGCAAAGATGGCCGTGGGCCGATCGGGCAGCGTGAGTAGTTCATGGGCGGGCTTTTCCGCATTCTCACGGCGATAAGCGCCCATCCGAATGAGATTTTCATCGACTTCAAGGCCGGCTTTTTTCATGGCGTGGCGAAAACCCGACTCTCGCAGGCGGGCCGACTCCAAGTCCGGCCGGCCCGAAAGAAAACCGATCCGCCGATGCCCCAGACCGATGAGGTGCTGGGTGGCGGTGATCGACCCACCGAGGTTGTCGGAGTCGACGGTGGGGATTCCGCCGGGCCCGGTGTGGGGGTCAATCGCCACTACGGGCGTTCCCGCTCCCACCTCTAACACCGTGGGAGTAACGAGAATTGCCCCGTCGATAAGCGTGCCACTCAGGCGTGAGAGATAGCGCTTTTCCCAGCCCACGGCGGGTGAGCCATCGCCGCCAGCGGAGTAGGAGAGCAACTCGAATCCGGTGGACGCAATTGCATTTGACACCCCCTGCAGAATTTGGGTGGAAAATGGCTCAAACTCCGCCACCAAGATCCCAATGACGTTCGTCCGGTGACTGCGCAAACTGCGCGCCACAAGGCTGGATTCATATCCGAGCTCGGAAATAATCTCCAGCACGCGTTCGGAGGTTGCCGCCGCGACGCCGTATCGACCGTTGATTACTTTTGAGACTGTGGCGACTGAGACTCCCGCCACATCGGCGACGTCCTTGATTGTGACGCGCTGCGCTTGTTGTGCCATGGTGTACATCGTACCGGTACGAAATCGTTATCGAAAACGATTGACACGATGAGTTTTTCCCGGCAGTGTTAAAGATGCTTGCGTTAGTCAACGAAGACGAAGGGGCAGGAAATGAACACCAAGAAGCGCTATATGACTAAGGCAATGGCCTTAAGCGCTGGTCTCGCTCTCATCCTGGCCGCCTGTGGTGGCGGGGATGAGGGCGGAGGCTCTGACGGGTCGGGTGACGGCGACGTCACAATGACCTTTTGGCACAACTCAACTACCGGTGAAGGCCGCGAGTACTGGGAGAACACCGCCGCAGCCTTCGAAGAACAAAATGAGGGTGTCACGATCGAAATCCAAGCCATCCAGAACGAAGACATGGATGGCAAACTCCAAACCGCGCTTAACTCCGGGGATGCACCGGATGTATTTATGGCCCGCGGAGGGCAAAAACTCGCCGACGTTGTAGATGCCGGAATGGCACTGGACGTCACTGATCTTATTGATTCTGCAACTACCGACGCCGTCGGTGAAGGGGCCCTAAGCGCCTTCCAGGTTGACGGAAAAATATACGGAGTCCCGGTATCAGTCCTTCCGGGCGGCATCTACTACAGCAAGGACCTGTTTGAAGAGGCCGGAATCTCCGACACCCCCACGACAATGGATGAGCTAAATGACGCAGTAGACAAGCTCAAAGCCATTGACGTCGAACCAATCGCCGTGGGCGGCAAGGACGCCTGGCCGGCCGCGCACTGGTACTACTTCTTCGCGCTGCGCCAGTGCTCCCAAGACACGATGAACTCGGCCGCATCCGAAATGAACTTCGATGATCCGTGCTGGGTAGATGCAGCTCAAAATCTGCAAGACTTTGCCGATACCGAGCCCTTCAACTCCGGGTTCCTCACCACTTCCGCACAGCAGGGCGCCGGATCATCGGCTGGCCTGCTGGCAAACCACAAGGCCGCGATGGAACTCATGGGAGCTTGGAACCCCGGCGTCATCGCATCGCTTACTCCCGATGAAGAACCGCTGGAAGACCTCGCTTGGTTCCCGTTCCCGGCTGTTGAGGGTGGGGACGGCGACCCGGCCGCACTCATGGGCGGCGCCGATGGGTTTAGCTGCTCTGCCAGCGCCCCCGAGGAAGAGTGCGCCGCATTCTTGAACTTCATGTTAGAGAAGGAAAATCAAGAAAATTACGCGGATGCCTTCCACACGCTACCCGCAAGCCAAGAGGCACAGGGAGTTGTTGAAGAAGGAGCCCTCCAAGACATCCTGGCTGCGTATAACGACGCCTCATACGTCATGGTCTGGCTCGATACTCTCTTCGGCCAGAACGTTGGAAACGCATTGAACACCGCTGTGGTTGAAATGCTGGCTGGTGACGGAACACCAGAAAGTGTCGTTTCCACGGTAAATGACGCCGCAGCGCGGGAGTGAAGTAGATAAATGAGCGACTTCGTTGGTGAAACTCCACTGAGTCAGGCGGCGTCGCTCGCTGGCAGTGCGGACGCTGGCGAAGGAGAGATCAAGGCTCCTTCGCCAGGCCGCAAGCCGAAGCAGAGCAAAAAGAATAAGTGGCGCATTCGCTTAGAAATTGCGCTCCTTTCCGGGCCCGCCATCCTGGTATTCCTTGCCTTCGTAATTTTCCCCGTCGTAATGGCGGCCTATTACGGGTTCTTTAAATGGAAAGGCTTTGGAATCCCCACCGACTTTGTGGGGCTGCAAAACTACGCCGTAATTCTGCAAGACACCGCGTTTATTGACGCGCTGAAGCACAACGGTTTCATCGTTGTTATGTCGCTGATCTTGCAGGGGCCGGCGGCAGTGGGAATCGCCCTAATGCTCAATCGACGCATGCGTGGGCGGTCCCTAATTCGGGTCCTGATATTTGTGCCGTACGTGATCGCTGAGGTCATTGTTGCCACCGGCTGGTCGCTCATGTTGCAAACCACCGGCGCGGTGAACGACCTACTGGTGAAAATTGGGCTTCCCGATTGGACCGTGGACTGGCTCTCCGACCCAGCAATTGCCATGTGGTCGCTCATGCTGATTATTTCGTGGAAATACATTGGGTTTGCGGTGATCCTATTTTTGGCTGGTCTGCAAAGCATTCCCACTGAGCTGTATGAAGCAGCAGCGATAGACGGGGCCAGCTACTGGCAAATCCAGCGCCGTATCACCTTGCCGCTCCTGGGCCCGACGATTCGAATATGGGCGTTTTTATCAATAATCGGGTCGCTGCAATTATTTGATCTGGTTTACATCATTTGGGGCCAATATGTGGCGGCAACTGCGGGAACATCCACGATGGCCACCTACATGGTCGCCACCGGCCGCAACGCTGGCAACTATGGCTACGGAAGCGCAGTTGCAGTTGTGATGTTCATCATTTCGCTGATCGTTGCGCTTATTTACCAGCGCTTCGTGCTGCGCCGCGATACCGAGGGCGCGTTAACTGGAGGGACAACTTAAATGGAACGCTCCCGTTGGACCACCTACACCGTCGCTTTTGCGGTGGTCGGTTTTTGCCTGGCGCCAGTTCTCTACATCATCCTGGGTGGATTTCGCACTAACGCGCAGATCACCGCCGACCCCTCCGGGCTGCCCAGCCCCTGGGAATTCGGTAACTACATCGACGTATTAAAAAGTTCGCTCTTTTGGCAACAAATGAGCAACTCGGCCATCGCCGCAGTGGCCACCACCCTGGGTGTCGTGGTGCTGGGGGTTATGGCCTCTTACGTGATTGCGCGCTATGAATTTCGCGGTCGCGGCCTGATGTACACGCTCTTTGCGGCCGGGCTGATGTTTCCGATGACAGTGGCCATCACCCCGCTGTACATCCTCATTCGCGGTGTGGGGCTGATGAACAACCTGGGCGGGATTATTCTGCCGCAAATTGCGTTCGCGCTGCCCACCACCGTGATTATTTTGGTGCCGTTCTTGCGCGCTATTCCCAAAGAGCTGGAAGAAGCCGCCGCGATCGACGGAGCTAGCCGGATTGGCTTCTTCTTCCGCATGGTGGTGCCACTGTCAATTCCCGGCGTCATAACGACTGGAATCTTAGCGTTCGTAGCCAGTTGGAATAGCTATATTTTGCCGCTGTTTATTTTGAACAATGAAGCTTCTTATACGCTGCCGCTTGGAGTGCAGGCCTTCGCCTCGCAATACTCCGTCGATACGGCGCGCGTCTTAGCCTTCACCGCACTATCAATGATTCCCGCGCTGATTTTCTTCTCACTGTTTGAGCGCCGAATCGTTGGCGGGCTCACGGGGGCCGTAAAGGGCTAAAGGCTAACGATCCCGTGAAAATTTTTCTATCTTTTCCCGCTGCTGTGCTGTAAAGGAGTTTCAACAAGATGAGTACCCAGGTGCGTCAGATTCCCGCAATGCCGGTGGTTTCCGAGCGAGTGAGCGCGCTCGTAGCTGACATGACCCTTGAAGAAAAACTTGCCCAACTGGTCGGCTACTGGCTCGACCACGGCGGGCAAGTCGTCGCGCCGATGGCCAATGAAATGGCCAACACCGGTGCTGAAGCCACCGCGCTGCCCGAAATCACCAAACACGGGCTGGGCCAATACAGCCGCGTCTACGGCACCCGCCCGGTCGAGCCCGTCGCCCGCGCCCGGTGGTTGTGGGATGAACAGCGCCGTCTGAAGACAGAAACCCGCTTAGGGATTCCCGCGCTCGTGCACGAAGAGTGCCTAACCGGTCTTGCCGCGTGGAAAGCCGCCAGTTTCCCCACACCACTGGCCTGGGGCGCAGCATTCAACCCGGAACTGGTGGCAGAAATGGCCCAGCTAATTGGGGCCTCAATGCGCGATTTGGGAATTCACCAGGGCCTTGCGCCCGTGCTCGATGTGATCCGCGACCCGCGGTGGGGTCGGGTAGAAGAATCCATCAGCGAAGACCCCTACGTGGTCGCAACCTTGGGAACCGCCTACGTGCGCGGCCTGCAAGCCACCGGCGTGCACGCCACCCTGAAACACTTTGTTGGTTATTCCGCTTCGCGCGCCGGCCGTAACCACGCCCCGGTTTCCGCTGGCCCCCGAGAAATCAACGACATTTTGCTCCCGCCGTTCGAAATGGCAATCCGGGACGGAAACGTCAAATCCGTCATGAACTCCTATTCCGACGTTGACGGCGTGCCGGTTGCGGCCAGCCCCGCATTTTTGACCGACCTGCTGCGCGAGCAACTCGGCTTCGAAGGGACGGTAGTCGCCGACTACTTCGCGGTCGCGTTCTTAGAAGTGATGCACGGCGTTGCCGCCGATCGCGGCCACGCTGCGGCGCTCGCGCTAACCGCCGGGCTCGATATTGAACTGCCCTCGGGAGACGCTTTCTTGACGCCGTTGGCGCAGCGGATTCGCGCCGGCCAGTTCGATGAGGCCTACGTCGATCGAGCGGTTTTGCGCGCACTGGCACAAAAAGAAGAACTCGGTCTGCTGGACGAGGACGCCTACACCCAAGAGCCGCCGTCCAAAATTGATCTTGATTCCCCGCGCCACCGCGACGTTGCCTACCAACTGGCGCAGCAATCCGTTGTGCTGCTGTCCAATGACGGGACGCTACCGCTCAGCCGCGCGCAAACGCCGCCGCGCCGCATCGCCGTACTCGGGCCGAACGCGGATCAGGTCCAGGCGCTGCAGGGGGGTTATTCGTTTCTCAATCATGTTTTGCCTCACTTTCCCGAACACGAAATCGGCATCGAAATTCCCACCGTCCGCCAAGAAATCGCGCCCGCAATGGCACGGGCCGGACTGCCCGAGCCAAAAATTCTTTATGCGCCCGGGTGCGACGTCGAGGGGGAGGACCGGTCCGGTTTCGATGCGGCGCTTTCCCAATTAAGGACGGCGGACCTCGCCCTGGTCGTAGTCGGAGACCGGGCGGGACTATTTGGGCGCGGCACCGTGGGCGAGGGCAACGATGCTCAGAGCCTGGAACTTCCCGGGGTGCAACGGGAGTTGGTGGAGGCCGCCGTCGATACCGGTGTGCCGGTGGTTTTGGTGCTGGTGACCGGGCGGCCCTATGACGTGGAATGGGCGTTGGATGGCCCGCTGGCTGGAAAAATAAGTGCCGTAGTGCAGGCGTTTTTCCCCGGTGAATGCGGGGCGGCGGCTATTGCGGATGTCATCACCGGGGCGGCGGTACCTTCGGGCCGGCTGCCGGTATCCCTGCCGCGCAGCGCCGGTGCGCAGCCCTACACCTATTTACACCCGATTTTGGGTGGGCCCTCAGATGTTACGGCGGCCGACCCCACGCCCGTGCGGCCGTTTGGTTTCGGATTGACCTACACGACATTTACCTATTCCGATTTGGCGGCCCCGGGGACGGCGGGAACCGATGAGGTCTTCGACGTCACCGTGACCGTGACCAATACCGGTTCAGTGGCGGCCACAGACGTGGTGCAACTTTATGGATGCGATGTGCTGGCATCGGTGGTGCGGCCGGTAAAGCAGCTGGTCGCCTATCAGCGGGTGGCACTAGAGCCGGGCGAGTCGAAGCGGGTCACTTTCGCTGTGCCGGCGGCGCGATTCGCGTTTACGAATCAGCAAATGCAGCGCGTAGTTGAGCCCGGAGACATGGAACTTTGGGTCGCATCGCACTCGGCCGCTTCGCATGAGTCAGTCGATACGCAAAGCGC